>NZ_KI912266.1:5590165-5881481 GCF_000235425.2 Pseudofrankia saprophytica | reverse complement strand
CGACCGTCGCGCGCAGCGCCCCCGCCGCCGGGTCGCGGACCGCCGCCGCGAGTCCAGTGCGCACGTAGGACAGGAATGTGTAGGCCGCCAGCGCCACGTCGCCGGGCGTGAACGGGACGTCGGGGGTCGCCGGCGAGGCGACGAGCGGGCCGTCGGTCACGGCATGTCTCCGATCGGGGCCAGGGGTGTGCCGGCGACGCGGTACGGGTTGGCGGCCGCGGCCCGGCCGACCGGGCTCGCGGCCAGCGCCTGGGCTGCCTGCTTCTGGGTGAGCTGCGCCGCGTCCCCCGCCACGGTGGGCAGGTCGGCGCGGTGCGGGAAGACGGTCTCCCAGCGGTAGTCGGTCTGCCTCGCCGTGCCGAACCGGGCGGCACCGAGCCCCGTGGCCAGGGCGCCGGAGGTGAACGGCTCGAAGGCGGGCCGGGACAGCTTCTGCTCGTCGGTCAGGTTCAGGTAGAGGCCGGGCGCGAACAGGTCCGTGACCGGGGCGGCGCCCGTGGCCGTGGCGCCCGCGGTTCCCGCGAGCGTCGGCGGGCCGAGCGTGAGCAGGTGCTCGCTCACGGGCCGCCCGCCGAGCTGGTCGATGCGCACGCCCAGCGGGACGGCCCGCTGGCGGACGCCCACGCCGCCGAGCGGGTGGGCGAACAGGCTGCCCGCCGCCGGGGTGGCGTCGCGCAGGGTGACCAGGTGCTCGGCGCCGTCCGGCGGCAGCACCTCCCAGGCCGACGGGCGGGCGAGCTCCGCGCGCAGCACCGCCAGCGGCGAGGCGAGCGGCGGCGGCGGGTCGGCGCTGGTGCCCCAGGTCAGCGGGCCGACCTCGAGGTCGATGTCCGGCAGGAACGACAGCTGGAGGGTGGCGGTGCCGTGCGCCACCCACCGGCCCGGGCCCTCCAGGTGCAGGGCGAGCGCGATGCTGGCGAACGTCTCGCCCAGCGCGCGGACGGCGATGCCGGCGCGGATGTCGACCTCGAAGTGGAACGGCGCCCACAGCACGATCGCGTCGAAGGCGAGGTAGCCGCGCGCGTCGGCGACCCCGAAGTCGATTCCCGCCTCGACCCGGGCGCCCAACATGAAGGCGTTGCTGGTCAGCGCGACGTACGCCTCGGCGCGCAGGGTCAGCAGCGCGGGCGGAGACATGTCCACGGTCACCCGGCGCAGGGCGGACAGCTCCGGCGGGCCGGCGTAGCCGGGGTGGAACCCGCCGGCGGAGACGGCGAACCGGGGGTTGGCGCCGTAGCCGAACAGCAGCCCCAGGTCGCCGCTGAGGGTGAACCCGGCCATGCGCGACCCGGCGAGCGAGACCAGCACCAGCGCACGTTCCGGGGTGATCTCGCCGTAGACGCCGGCCCGCAGGTCGACGATGGGTGCCTGGGGGCTCGGCAGGGCCACCCGCAGCGCGCCGAGCAGCACCAGCTTCGGCGCGGGCAGCTGCAGGAACACCCCGACCTTGGCGGTCAGGAACGAGATCGGGCTGCCCCAGCCGAGCTCGAACGCCGGGCCGACGACGACCGTGCCGGACCGGGCGGGGAACAGCCGTTCCAGCAGCCCCGCGTCCACGCGCTCCGGGTCGTCGGGGAACAGCAGCACGTCGGCCGTGCCGTCGCCGACGCCGGCGATCATGGCGTCGCTGGACAGCCCGCGGTTGACGGCGAGCAGCCCGCCGACGGCGTTGAGCGTGAACCCGAACGACAGCTGGATCGGCGCGGCGAACCGCGCGAACAACATCAGCAGCAGGGAGAAGTCCGGCTCGGTCCCGATCAGGACGATCGCCTGGGCGCGCACCGGGCCGATGACCAGGTCGAGCACGCCGTGGTAGGTGCTGCCGCGGCGGGCCGCGAAGCCGCCACCGCGCACCACCGCGGCGTTGACCTCCAGGCCGGCACCGTCCGGTGGGCGCGCCTTGACGGCCAGGGGCGTCGCCGCGGCGGGGTCGACGGTGAGGATGACTCCGGCGCCCTGGATGTGGACGGCCACCGGGCCGAGGCTGCCGGTCAGGTCGACGGCGAGCTCGAAGTCCCGCTCGGGCAGACCGAACGTGAGGTCTCGCAGCGCCAGCAGGGCGTTGCTGACGGTTGCGGGTAGGCGTACCCGGGTTGCGGTGCCGCCGCCGACACCGACGCCGTCGAACGAGTCGACCCTGACCGTCAGGGTGGCCTTCACGTCCGCGCCCGCGCCCGACGACAGCGCCCCGACCAGCGCGTCCGCCGCGAACCGGACGGTCGCCTCGGCGGTCAGCGTCACGGTTAGCCGGGGCAGCGCCCAGTCGAACTGGACGGTCAGCACCGGTCGCCGCAGCGCGAGCACGCCGGCGAGCTCGACCGGCGTGTCGGGCCCGTGAACCTCGGCGCGCGCCACCGGGCCGGAGACCGTCCACGGCCACGAGGCCGGCAGGCGCAGCTGCGCGGCCAGCCCGCGCGGTCCGGCGGTGGCCGACGTGATCGCCCTGGCGAGCGCCTGGTCGGCGGTGCCTGCCGCCGGCAGCGCGGCGGCGGCGCGCTGGCAGGCGGACCGCAGGGCAGCCAGCGCGACCGCCAGGTGCGCCAGGACATTGGTCGGGGCGCCAGTGGCCGCGGTCAGCTCGGCGCGAGCCTTCGCCAGGTCGTTCGCCACGTCCTGCGCCAACGCGGCCGGGACGGCCAGCGCCGGCGCGCCGGCGGCGGCCGGCAACGCGGGGAAGCCTGCGGCCCCGGCCACCGGGCCGGCAAGGGCCGGCGGCGTGTGGGAACCCGCCCCGCCGGCCGCGGGGCTGGCTCCCGCACCGCCGGTGAGCAGGTTGACCAGGGCGTCGGCGCCGGTATTGACCAGGCTTGCCAGCCGGTCGCGGGCGAACTGGAGGACGGAGGGCAGCAGGCCATGCTCGTCGTCGGCCGGGGCGGGGGTAGTAGCGGGGGTGGGGGTGGTGCCGGTGGTCGGCCGTGGGTAGGTGACATCGGCGAACCCGGGGAACGGTGGCGAGGCGGCGCCGTCGTCGCGTGTCACCACTACCGGGACCGTGCCGACCGGCCCCGCGGGTGCCTGGATCGTGAACGTGTCCTCGTCGGGGAAGATGAGTGGGCTTTGGACGAATGTCGACATGTCGGCCTGCACGCCGCCGAACGTCACCGATGTGACGCCGACCAACCCCTTCCCCACCACACGGACAGTGGTGCCCGCGCGGCCGAAGCGCGGCACGACCCCCCACACGACCGGGTCCCCGGTCGGCTGCGGGAAGTCGTCGACGACGAGCAGGAAGGTGTCGTCCACAGAGCCGGTCGACGGGCCGGCGCGGGTCACCACCCTCACGGTGTAGATCCCGTTTGGCACTCGTGGCACCAACACGCTCACCGATACGTGCAGCGGGTCGGCCGGGTTGACCGGGAGATCCGGGTTGGCCCCGCGCAGGTCGAACGCTGTCGTCTCCACGTCGTTGAACAGGATGGACCGGGTGTCCCAGAGGTTGTTGCCGGTGATGACGACGCCGGTGAAGGGACGTGCCGCGTGCGTGGACAGCTGAATGGTGGCGGGCCGAGCCAGGTCGAGCACGCCGTCCCGGTCGTCGTCCACCCAGCCGAGGTGCCCGGGCGACTGCGGGCACAGCGCGATGAGCTCGAGCTCGTTCATGAGACAGGGCACCTGGTGCGGGTTCACAACCGCGGGCAGGCCCGCGGACGGCGCGACGATGAACTCGCAGTTCTCATTCCGGGTGTCGAAGAAGCCGACATTGTCGCTGGCCTCGCACATCACCCGGCCGGTCTCGCCCAGGCCATACTCGTCCGGCGCGTCGAACAGGTGGGCCAGCTCGTGGGCGACCACCCGCCTGCGCCGTTTGCTGTCCCGCTCGCTTTTGGTCACCGGGGACATGCCGACCACGGCGTAGTCGCCGCCCTCGCTCACCGCCCAGGCCGAGTGGTGAACCGGGTACTTGGTGAGGAACAGGACCGCGGCGTCGGCGACACGGAGGCCGAACACCGTCGTCCGCCTCAGCTTTTGGCGCAGCTCGGCCATCTGCTTCGCGAGGTCGTCGGTGCCCAGCGAGAGCTTCGTCCTGAGCGCCCTGGCCGCCAGGGGGAGCCACACGTCGTCGCGCCTGGCCGGGACCTCGTCGGGAGCGATCTCCAGTTCATGTGGGTCGAGCGACAGCGTCACCGTCGTCGAGTCGACGGAGAACCCGAACATCTCGCGCACCGGCACCGGCTGCGCACGCGCCCAGTCCTGGCCGAGCTGGCGCAGAATCCCGAGGCCGGAGTACACGTCCCGCAGCGCGGCCGCGCTCTCGCCCGGCGCGAACCGGGCCGAGGTGCCTGGCGGCCCGTCGACGACCACCACCTGGATCAGAATGTGGCCGATCAGCGGCCGGAAGTGGCTCATCCTGCCGCCGGAATGCAGCCGCCGAGGTCGACGGACACGTTGTCGGCCAGCTTCGGGTCGGCCTCCTCGAGCAGGAACGCCGGGTCGAGCATCGAGATCCAGACGCCGACCAGCTGTGCCGTGTCCGGGTCCACGCCGTCCGGCACCCGCGGGTCCTCCGGTGTGACCACCCCCGCCAGCGCCGTTCCCACCAGCGCCGCCAGCGCCCGCAGTGTCGCCGGCCCACCGGTCACGGCCGCCGCGGCGGTGCCCAGGCCGAGCAGGAGCTGCCCGCCGGTCGCCGCGACGGCCGCGAGGGCCGTGGCGATCCCGGCCTCGCCCACCCCCGCGCCCGCCACGGCGACGACCCCGAGGGCCGTGCGGGTCTCGTCTGCGGCGGCGATCTGGTCGAGGCGGACGACGGTCTTCGGGCCGACGTCGTCGAAGAGATCCGCGGGCGGGACGGCGAGCACCTCGACCTTGAACCGGTGCACCGCCGCCGCGGTCTCCCCGCCGAAGGTGCCGTCGGCGCCATGGACCGGCAGGCAGGTGTGATCCCAGATCAGCAGCGCCGCCTGCACCTTCCGCACGGCCGGGTGGGTGGCGTTCTGAGTCTGGGAGATGCGTTCGGAGCCGCCGCGGGCGATGCGGTCGAGAAGGTCGTCACCAGCAAACAACTGCGAAAGCATCGCGCTCCCCCGCACACGGCCTTCACGGCTATCAGGCTCACCATCCTGGCAGCCGCCCGGCCCCGAGGGAACGGTCGATCCACACAATTATCCGAATGGGCGACCCGAGACGCGGCTCGGCGCCGCCGGCGCGGTCAGCCCGCTGAAGTCTCCATCACCGCAGGTCGAGGATCTGACCAGGCTCCCCGAGAGCGCAGGCGCGATCCCGGCGGCGCGGCCCGGCCCGGCCCGGGAAGTCGGGAAAAGTTCCCGCCGGGCGGGAAGGTATTCAGGCTCATTCGGCCGCGGCACTGCTCAGCGCACCGTCGGACAGCTGCGCCCGGGGAGGGGTACCTGCCGAAAATACATCCGGGCTGGTCAGGCAGCATGTTCGTACTCGCGCAGGATGCCGGCGAGCCGGTCGCGTCGGCGGACGGTGAGACGGGTCAGCCGGTCCGGGTCGGTGATTGGTTCGGGCGGCGGTTGGAGTGGTCTGGCGTTGGCGATGCCCTGGTGTGGCCGATGCGTATTGTCGAACGCCTCGTAGGCCCGGAGGGCGGTCAGGAGATGCCGCTGGTTCCAGATCAAGGTTCGGTCGAGGAGTTCTCGGCGGCAGGTCCGTACCCACCGCTCCATGATCGCGTTCATGCGGGGGACTGGATGCCGCTGCGCACGATCGTGATTTCTGCGTCGGCGAGGATCGCGTCGAACAGCGCTGGGTATTTGCGGTCGCGGTCGCGGTCGCGGATGAGGTAGCGGGCGGTCGATCCGGCGTCCTGCAGATCCATGGCGAGGTTGCGGGCGGCCTGGTCACCCACGCTGCGGTGGGGTGCGCGGTGGCGCCGAGGATCCGGACGCGCCGGGTGGCTTGTTTGATCACCGCGAGGATGTACAGGCGCGTCCCGGTCAGGGTCACGGTCTCTGGGAAGTCGGCGGCGAGCAGGGCGCGGTCGGTGGGCTGGAACTGGATGCGTTGGCCGTCGAGCTGGCGGTGCAGCACGGCGATCTGGCGGCGCAGGGTGAGGATCTCGATGTCCTTGGCACGGTCACCGCGGGGCAGCAGCTACGGCAGTGCGAACGCGTTCGTGAGGCCGAGATAGGTCAGGCGAAGCACCACGAACCGCCATCCTCGCGCATCGCCGGCCCGACGAGCGAGGGCCAGGCGCTGGGAGGACCGTGGTCGGCTACCGCAGCGGCGACCGCTCTGAGCAGGGCGGATGACATTTTCGGCAGCTACAGGGTCGTCCACAAGGCCGGACCAGGCATCGCCGCACGTGACACCCGTCATGGAACCCGTTCACGAGGCGGTGCCACGCTTTCGGTTCTATCTCGCTTTAGGCTCTGGTACACCTTTGGTGATGACCGTCGCCATTGTGCCGCGGGATCGATGCGTGGACCCCAGAAGGAGACCAGATGGCCGACCTCCGGACATTCCAGCTTCCCGACTTTGTGGACGGCACGAAGTCGGACATCCAATTGGCGGGCGAACTGATCGACGCGTGGCGGGCTGGCGGAATCCTCCAGGTGGCCGCCGAACCGGAGCAGGACCAGAGGACCAAGGCTGCCATAGAGTCCAGCGGGCGCTTCTTCGGTATGCCGACCGAGTTCAAACGCGACTGTATCAGCGGCCTGACCTACAGCGGATACATTGCGTTGGGAGAGGAGCGCACGGCGGGAGAGGCGGACTACTCGGAGATTTTTACCGTCTGCCCGGACGTCCGGCTGGATGATCCCCGGGTGCGGGCGCAGTGGCCGTGCCACGGCCCGGTTCCCTGGCCGGACGACGAGTACGAGCACGACATGCTGGCCTTCATGGCGGAGCTGGGTTCCATCGGCGAGAGGCTGTTGAGGCTGACGGCGCTGGGCCTGGGTATCGACGTCAAGGGCCTGACGGACCTGACAGCAGGCGGCTGGCACCATATGCGGGTGCTCCGGTTCCCGGCCCGGTCGGAGCACGCGAGCAGGGGCATAGGAGCCCACACCGACTACGGGCTGCTTGTTATCGCCGCGCAGGACGACGTGGGCGGCCTCTACATACGCCCGCCGGTCGACGGCGAGCAGCGAAGCAGGAACTGGCTGCCCGGTGAGAGCATGGCGGGCAGGTACGAGAACGAGGAGCCGTGGACGTTCGTGCCGCCGGTTCCGAGCGTGTTCACGGTCTTTCCCGGTGACATGCTCCAGCTCATCACGGACGGCTTCCTGCTCTCCACGCCGCACAAGGTGAGACTCAACACCCGTGAGCGCTTCGCCCTGGCCTACTTCCACGAGCCCAACTTCCAGGCCCGCGTCCGCCCGCTGTCCGGCGGGGGAGACGGCGACTACATCCACTACGGAAGACACTTCACCAGCATGTTCATGCGCTCATATCCCGAACGCGTCACCACGCGGCGGATCCTCGAGGAGGACCGCCTGTCGCGCCTGATCCCCTGAACGGTGGCGACCGCCTGACCCTGGTTCGGGACAAGCTCGAACGGCTCGATTTGGTCACGTGGATCCTCGGCTTGTTCGTCGTGCCAGACGCGTTCGCCGGACTCGGCGGGCCGCCCGAGCGGTCTCGTGCTCTGGTTCAGGTTCGCGCGTCGTAGACCAGGAGTGCGATCTGCACCCGGTGCAACTGGACGGTCAGGGGCGCTGAGCGGGGCGAACAGCACGTCAGGGATCATGACGGCATGGTGTCGACGGTCGTGTTCCTGCTGATCCTAGGCTGCTCGGCGTGGCCGGTCTCGGGGGCCGGTCGGACGAGAAGGACGTCGAGATCGCCGTCCTGCGCCATCAGCTTGCGATGCCGCGTCGCCAGGTCACCCGGCCGCGGTACGCCCCGTCCGATCGGATGCTGCTGGCCAGCCTGGCTCAGCTCCTGCCCCGTCCGCGCTGGTCGGCGTTCCTCGTTACCCCTGCCACTCTGCTGCGCTGGCATCGAGAGTTGGTCCGCCGACGGTGGACCTATGCGCAGCCGCGTCGCGGTCGCCCGCTTGAGGACGCGACGGTGCAGCTGGTGCTCCGCCTGGCCCGGGAGAATCCTCGCCGGGGCTACGTTCCGCATCGTCGGGAATGCCGCAAGCTGCAGGTCCCAGGTATCAGCCACCTCGGCGCGCACCCTCCTGCGCCGCCACGGCCTGGGCCCGGCACCCCCGACGTGGCGCCGGGCCGAGCTGGTCGCAGTAGCGCAGATCGCAAAAGAGCGGCTGCCGTACTAAAGCGGCGACTGGCGGATCATCTCGGCGCCGCGGCGGCACTCCACGAGTTCGACTTCACGACGGTTATAGCGCACGCCCCGAAACTCGCCGCCAGCGTCGACCCGCCACTGCCGGGCCGCGTGGCCGAGAGCGTGCTGCCCACCATGATCCGTACCGGCCGTCTGGCCGTCCGGGCACCGGAGATGTCGGGATGCTGGCCGGCTCTGGCCGCGCCGGTCGGCCGGCCCGGCGCCTACAACGTTGTGATCGCCGTGTACCGCCCCGGCCCGGACGCGGAGCCGTTCACCGACCGGGACGAGGAGTTCGTCTGATACCTCACGTCCTGGCCCGAAAGCCTGTCGCTTCCCTCCGGGATGGCGGAGAGTGAACGCGACGCGCTGCCGGGCAGGCCCCAACGGGACGCGCCCGCCGTGCCTGGTGATCAGCCGCCGTCTGGCCTTCGACCAGCAACGCGGTCACGGGACCCGATCGCGCAGGCGTCAATCACGAGCTTCGTGCGCCGTGCGGCGTCGCGTCCCGAGTGGGGCCGTCGAACAGCTGGTAGCGGGCTCGGCCGCGCCGTTTGGCGGTGTACATCGCAACGTCGGCGGCGCGTACGAGCTCGTCCGGGGTGGAGATCCCCAGTTCGGAAAGGGCGACGCCGATGCTCGCGGTCACGGAGGCCGTTTTTCCGTCGTGGGACCTGGTTGTCGACACCGCCGTGAGAACGCGGTCCGCGACCGTCTCGAGCTCGTTCACGGCAGCGATACCCTCGCAGACGACGGCGAACTCGTCGCCGCTGAGCCGGGCGACGAAGTCATCGGGGCGGACCGCCCGGCGAATCCGACGCGCGACGTCGCACAGCAGATCATCACCGGCCTGGTGACCGAGCACGTCGTTCACGACCTTGAAACCGTCGAGGTCGATGAAGAGGAAACCGACGCGCCGTCCATCTCGCCAGGCTTCGTCGAGCGCCTTTCCGAGGTGGTCGAAAAGCGCGCCCCTGTTCGGTAGCCCGGTCAGTATGTCGTGCAGCGACTGGTAACGCGCCTCGGCTGCCCGTGTTCGCGCCGCCTCGGCCGCGTCGGCCGACGAAGCGGCGCCGGAGATCTGGGCGGCTGCCAGGGTGAAGAAGGTGCGGTAGTCGCTGTCCAGCGGGAGCCAGTCGCTGATCCCGGCCACGAGCAGCCCGAGGGGCGGCTCGTAGCCACCCGCCGTGAGCGGGAGAATGATGGCGCGGTTGAGGGTCGGAATGTCTGTGGTGGGCCTGAGGTCGAGCCGCTCGACGAGCCGCCTTGAGATCATCATCCGGCCCGAGAGCAGTGAGTCGCGGAACTCGGGCAGGAGCCCGTCGGGGTCGAGCGTGCCCGGGCGGGACAACACACCCGGCACCGCGGCCAGTCCGGTCATCGCCACCGGCCGCGCCACCGGCCGGGCGGCATCCGGATCTCGCAGGACGATCATGCAATAGGGAACGTCCGCCGAGGCGCGGCCCATTGCCTCGGCCGCGTTCCTGAAGACCTCTTCGGAGGTCTGCGCGTGGACGGTGACACTCGCGATCTCGCGCAAGCGGGACAGTCGCCGCAGACCGACCACCTGCGCCGTCGTTTCCTGGGATGTCGTGAGCACCCCGAGCACCTCGGCCGATGAGATCCGCCGAATGGGGCTGTAGGAGAAGGTGAAGAAGCACTCCTCCAGGTACCCGTGCCGGTCGAGCAGGACCCGCAGGTTCTGCGACCAGGTCGCCCCGCCGCCGGACATCACCTGGCCGAGCAGCGGGTCAAGGATGTGCATGACCTCCGCGAAGACCTCACGGAACGGCCGACCGATACATCCCGGGTGTTTTCGCCCCACATGCGAGATAAGGGCGTCATTGTGCAGAACAATGAGCTCTGGCCCCCACAGAACCTGCATCGGAAATCGGGACTCGAGGCAGATACTCACCGCCATCCGAAGCTCGGCACACCAGCCGCGTACCGGGCCGAGAGGCGTGGCGGACCAGTCCATGGTCGACATCAGCTGGCCTACCTCGCCGCCGGAGGCGAAGACCTGAGCCATCCCATGCGCACCTTGCCGGCCACCTGACGCGAACCGACCGGCGTCGGAAGCTCTCAGGGGAGAGCCGTCACCCCCCGCGTTCTCTCTGGTCACTCCATGTCTTCGATCATCGGCCACCGGATACACGTCATTGGCACATCGCCGCCGATATTGGCCGTGCCCCGCGCCGCCACCACCGAAACGGCGCCATCGAGCCGACACGACGGCCGAGGCCGAGCATGGCCGTCACACCGCCATCACGCCGCTCCCGCACGGAGCAGGTCGCGAACCTCGGCGGCCTGCTCGATGCCCTCGTGGACGGTGTCGGCCACCGGTATCAGTGTCAGCGTGCGGGCACCTGCTTGGATGCACGGCGCCAGAAAGCCCGCGACGTCCTGCGCCGTTCCGGCGGCGCTGATGTGGGCGAACATCTCCGCAGGCGGGTTGTACAGCCGCGACATCCGCTCCCTCAGCGCGCCCCTTGCCGTGCCAGCGTCTCGGCCGAACCGGACCCAGACGTTGAGCCCCGCGAACGTCGGCGCCAGTCAGCCGGCCGCCGCACAGGCCGCCAGGATCTGCTCACGGGCGGCGGCATACCTCCGGGCCGAGCACCACATCCCGAGCCAGCCGTCGCCGTGCGTGGCCGTGCGCCGCACGCGGCCATCACCGCGCGCCCGGTGCGCGCCGAACCGGTGAAGGCGATCTTGTCGACGTCGGCGGCGCAGAGCGCCGCGCCGGTCTCGCCGGGACCGGACACGAGTGACAGGACCGCGGCGGGCCCCTAGGGGTTCGCCGCCGCCCACGCGTCGACCAGGTATCGGCCGATCGCGGTGGTGTACTCGCTGGGCTTGAACACGACGGAGTTGCCGGCGGCCAGCGCGTAGGCGATCGCTCCGACCGGTGTGTAGACCGGGTAGTTCCGCGGGCCGATGACCCGACGACGCCGAGCGGCCGGTGCTCGACCCGGGCGGCGAAGTTGGCGGTCAGCACGGTCGTCCGCACGCCGCGCCCGCGCAGTACCCGGCCGGCGTTCCTGGACGCCCAGCGGATGTGCTCGAGGGCCAGGACGAGTTCCAGGTAGGCACTGTCTGTTGCATTCGGAAGGTCTCGGGCGCGCGGAGGCCTTGGCAGGCTTGAGGATCAGACCGCCGCGGCGAGCTCGGAGAACGCGACCGACAGCCGCAGTCGCGGATCGGCGTCGGTGGCGAGTTCGTAGTGGCCGCGGCGGATGTTCTGGACCAGCGAGTGTCCGGTGCTGATCGTCTGGGCGGAGCGCAGCTGTTTGAGCCCGCGCATCGGCCGAAGCCTCGCCTTGAGCCGGCTGAGGTCGGACTCGATGCGATTGTTCTCCCGGGCGGCGTCGACGTGGCAGGCCTCGGGCAGCAGTTCGTCGAGGATCCGTGGGTAGACGGGTGCCTTGTCGGTGGTGACCTCGACCGGCCGGCACCCGTGGGTGAGCGCCCGTTCGAAGAACCGCCGCGCTGCGAGCTGGTCGCGCCGTGCGCTGGCGAGGACGTCGATGACCTGTCCGTGCTGGTCGACGGCCCGGTAGAGGTAGGTCCACCAGCCTGCGATCTTGACGTAGATCTCGTCGACATACCATCTGCTGGCCGGCCGGTCTCGGCACGGCCGTTCGGGACCGATGAGGCCGGCGGGTTTGTGACGGTCGATGAGTTCGGCCGTCCCGATGGCGATCCGCGAACGCTGGTCCTGGGTGAAGGGCGTTACGCGGGTCGGGGCCGTGACATATCTGTGTCGGGGGGCGGGCCGTGAGTCGCCGGCGGGGTGGACCGCTGCCGGGCGAGACCGCGTTGCCCTTCGACGATGGCCTGTTGGGCGTGGCGGAACCTGTGGGGCTTCTGGCCGGCGAGGTAGTGAGCACCGAAGGTCCCGTGTTGTCTGTCGATCCTGGCTGTGGCGGTCTGGCTGGTGAGGCGTCGCAGCTGGCGGGGGTTGATGTCCGCATCGACCCTCGGGGCATAGCGATACCTATGCGGCAACTCGCTGCGTTCCTGTGGTCTCCCCGGGCCCATTTGGCGCCTTCGATCTCGACCCTTGGCGGACGATCAACCGGACGGTGTTTGTACGATTCCGCCCCTTATTTCCGTTCCCCGCAAGGAACCTCACAAATAGGTCGATAACAGGTCAATAGAGCGGGCGGCCGGTAGCTCGTGGATCTCCGTCTGTGGTGCCAGAAGTCGGCCCGGTCCTGTGGGCTGGAATGATGTGGTTCAGTCTTGTGGGGCTCCTAAATCCGGATTTCGGCTTATGAGCTGGTACTGTCATTCCGGGCCAAGACGCAGCACCAGGGCGCGGATGGAACCGATGGAGTGGGGCCGACCGCGCTGCTTGGGGCGGGAGACAGCGGCGTAATGGCAGGCGATCAGCGTGCGGTGCCAGCGCAGGACGGTCTCCGTGTGCACCTGTAGCCGCAGACGCGGGCATAGCGCACGTCAGCGGCGGAGCCAGCTTTGCACGGTCGCGAGGAAGGCAGTGGGGTATTCCGCGGCGAGATCGGTGAGGTGGTCTAGTTCAGCCAGGGTTTCCTTGGGGACTTCGATGGTGAGGGCGGCGAGATTGTCTTCGAGCTGGGTCATGGTGCGGGCGCCGATGATGGTGGAGGTGACGGGGCGGGTGCGCTGCCAGGCGAGGGCGAGCTGAGCGGGGGTGCAGCCGAGCTCGGAGGCGGCTTTCGCGACGGCGGCGGCGATGGCGAAGCCGCGGTCGTTCTTGACGAGGGTGTCGAGTTCGACCTCGCGCTGACTCAACCGGGTGTCGGCCGGTGTCGTATCGCGGGTGATCTTTCCGGTAAGCATGCCGGCGGCGAGTGGGCTCCAGGCGATGAAGCCGAGTCCTTCCTCTTCTAGGAGCGGAAGGTGCTCGCGTTCGAGGGTGCGCACGATCAGGTTGTACTGGCCCTGGAGGGAGATGAACCGTTGTGTACCGCGGGCGTCGCTGGTCGCGAGTGCCTTCATGAGTCGGTAGGCATGGAAGTTCGATGCGCCGATGTAGCGGACCTTGCCTTCGTGGACGAGGTCGTCGAGGGTGTCGAGGGTTTCTTCGATCGGGGTGGTGGGGTCGTCGAAGTGGACCTGGTAGAGGTCGATGTAGTCGGTCTGTAGGCGGCGCAGACTGGTCTCGCAGGCGCGGCGGAGGTGGGTACGGCCGGTGCCCTTGTCGTGGGGGCCGCGTCCGGTGGGTAGTCCGGCCTTGGTCGCGATGATGGCCTTGTGTCGGCGGCCCTTGAGGGCCCGGCCGATGATGTCCTCGGAGGCGCCGTAGGCATCGGCGGTGTCGAGGAAGTTCCCGCCGGCGTCGAGGTAGCAGTGGACAAGCTGGACGGAGGTGTCCTCGTCGCAGCCCCAGTCCGGCATTCCGAACGTCATGGTGCCGAGGGCGAACGTCGAGATGTAGAGGCCGCTGCGTCCGAGTTGGCGCAGCGGGTTCCGGCTGTGCCGTGGGCGTGCGCCCGGGGGGACGGCGTGGCGTTGGGCGCCTGGCTCGGTCATGGTGTGCGTCCTTCAGGCGTGTCTGGGGTCGGTGCCAGCGGTCGACTGGGATCGGCGGTCGGTGGTGGGGGTGTGGCGGTGCCTGGGCTACGGCCGGCGAGGACGCCGTTGAGGAAGAGGGTGACTGCGTAGCGCAGGTGGCGTTCCTCGTTTTCGGGGGTGCGGGAGATGCCGAAGACGGCGAGCCAGGCGGGCATCGCGCTGACCAGGGTGAGGAAGTGCTCGGCCGCGAGCTCCAGGTCGTCGATCTGCACGGTGCCGGCGGCGGCGTGCCGGCGCAGCAGGTCCATGGCGGCGCGCATACGCGGTGACCAGGTCATGCTGTGCGAGCTGGCGGCGAACTCGGGGAAGCGGGCGGACTCGGCGATCGCCATCCGGCTTAGGCGGACGATGTCGGGGTCGACGGCGCGGGCCAGGTTGGTCCGGGCGATCGCCGTGAGACCGGCGACGAGGTCATCCGGGACCGGTTCGGTGAGGCGCTCGTCGCGCTCCTGGCGGGCGAGCGCCCACGAGATGACGGAGAGGAAGAGAGCGCGCTTGTCCGGGTAGCGGGCGTAGAGCGTGCGCTTGGTGATGCCGGCGGCCTGGGCGACCGTCTCCATCGTGGTGCGCTCGTAGCCCTGTTCGAGGAAGACGTCGACCGCGGCGCGGCGGAGCTGTTCGTTGAGTGCCGCGGCCTCGGTCGCTGTCGGTCGCCCGCGCGGCCGCCCGCCGCCGGAGGCGGGAGCTGTGCTGGCGGCGTCGGTGGTGGGCCGTGTCGAGTCCATCTAGAAATTGTACTGATCGGTATATTTTTGGGTCACGGTGCGGTCACCGCGGTCGCGTCGGTTCTGACTGTTCCGGGTGCGGCGGCCGTCGCCGCGGCGACCCAGGCGGCCCAGGTGTCGATGCGCTCCCACAGCAGCTGTCGGGTGGCGGCGAAGTTATGCATGTGCCCCATCCTCGGGCAGACGAAGAGGTCGACCGACCTCGCGGAGAGGTAGGCGCGGGGCTCACCTTTCGGGTCGGCGACGACGTCGCGTTCGCCCATGGCGACCAGTACTGGCGCGTCGACGGCGGCGGCCTCGGACGCGATGACCCCTGGGGTGAGGCACGACTTGACCACTCCTGGGTAGGTCGTGGACAACCAGGGTGGTGTATCGCCGCTCGGGGACTTGGATGGCCGGGGCGGGCCAGCGTCGGGGTCGCCGAGGTAGAACAGCCAGTTCGTCGCGGCTCGGGTGTCTGACGAGGTGAAGGTTCTGGCTCCGGCCGCGATCTCGGCGGCGTTCACGACAACCGGCGGGCGGCCAGGGTGGGAGTCGCGCAGAACCCAGGGCTGCATGATCGGCACCGCGCCCGGCGGGACCGGGGGGCGGGAGTGGACCACGCTGTACCCGAGGACGGCGATGCCGTCGTAGCAGTGGTGCTGGCCCTGCTGGACCACGGTCAGGCAGCCACCCATGGACTGGCCGAGCCCGAGCACCACGGGACTGGCGACCGGATCGAGCTCCGCGTGCAGAGTGCCTGACCGGAGCCTGTCGAGGACCTGGCGCTCCGCGGCCTGGGCCGCTGCCGCCAGCGTCGTGTAGTCGAGGCGTGCTGGGTCGTGATGGGTGCTGCTAGCGCCGACGCCGAGGTGGTCGACCGAAACGAAGATCCAGCCGCAGGCGGCATGCCACGCGGCTTGGCTGCCGGCTGCGGAACCCGCTCCGGGCAGGGCAGCAGTGAAGTAGCCGCGCGAGAGGCCCGCGCCTGGTTTGGCGAAGCAGACCATCCGCGGCAGGCCGCGCGGCAGGGGGTCCGGGATATGCACGGTGACCGCGATGGTGGCCGGCTCGCCAAGGCCAGCGGCGTCGGTGACGTCGATCTTCAGATCCAGACGTTCCACGCTGCCTCCACTGTCTAGCCGGCCCAGGTTCGGACCGCGGCCCCGTTGCCATCGCGCGCCGTCGCCGATCCGTTGACCGCAAGTATACGTATGCGTGTATTTTCGGTCCACGACCTGAGCACCAGGAGGGGCGGATGCCTCAGACCAGCCCGGCCATCGTGTTAGACCCGAGTGACCCGGCCGCGTGGACAGTCCACTCGGTCGACGAGCTGCTGTCGCTGCGGCGGGAGGGGGTCGATGCCGCGCAGCGCGCGGCGCTGTCCCGGCGGTTCGCGGCGCTGCGCCCGGCGGTTGACGCGCTCGACAAGCTGGCCACCAAGCAGGGCATCGAGCGGGTCGAGGAGATCGCGGACGTCGTGCCGGTGCTCTTCGACCATCGTGTTTACAAGGCATATCCGCTCAGCCTCATCGAGAAGCGGAATTTCAAGCGGCTGACGGCGTGGCTGGGCCGGCTGACCACCCACGACCTGTCCGCGATCCCGCTCGACGGGCTGCGGTCGGTCGACGCCTGGCTCGACCGCCTCGACGAGCATGAAATGATCATCGGCCATTCCACCGGGACGACGGGCAAGCTGAGTTTCATCCCGCGTTCGCAGGTCGAGTGGCCGGCGTGGAAGAACGCGTACTTCGAGGTGCTGCGCGCGGCGCTGGGCATCGACACGCGGGTGGAGAAGATCCCGAACCTGTCCGCCAGCGGCTACCGGTCGGGCCACCAGATGATGACCAAGATGGGTAGATTGTTCGGCCGCGCGTCGGCCGGCGGCGAGGCCAACCGGCACATGGTCAACGACTACCCGCTGTCCTCGGATCTGCTGTCACTCGCCGGCCGGCTGCAGGCGGCGGAGGAGCGCGGCGAGCTTGACCAGCTCACGCTTGACCCGGAGCTGCTCGCGGAGCGCCGGGCGTTCATCGAGGCGGCGGCGCACCGCGAGGAGGACCTGCAGAGCTGGTTCGTCAAGGTCGCGGAGGAGTTCCGTGGCCAGCGGATCCGCATCGGCGGCACCTACGCCGACCTGGTGCGCCTAGCGCTCAAGGGCCGCGAGCAGGGCATCGTCTGCGAGTTTGCCGAGGGCTCCCTCCTCATGGGCGGCGGCGGCTTCAAGGGGTACAGGGACGCGCCATCGGACTGGCGACAGTTGCTTATGGACTTCTTCGGGATCGGCCGAATCCACTCGATGTACGGGATGTCCGAGTGCATGGGCACCGCGCCGCTGTGCTCGGCCGGCTACTTCCACTTCCAGCCGTACGCCATCCCGATCGTTCTGGACGAGGACTTCCGACCGCTACCGGCCGACGGCGTCCAGACCGGTCGGCTGGCGCTGTACGACCTGCTCGCCGAGACCTACTGGGGCGGGTTCATCTCCAGCGACCGGGTCACCATGCACTGGGACTACGCCTGCGCCTGCGGATGGAAGGGCCCCCGGGTCGACCAGGACATCGCCCGGTTCGGCGAGCTGAAAGGTGGCGATGACAAGATCACCTGTGCTGGCACCGGCAAGGCGTACAGCGACTTCATGGACTACGTGGGACAGGCCTAGATGACCGCCGCACCGTTCGCGCCTGTGGCGGCCTCGACCGACATCGTGGAGATCCCGTTCCTCATCCGCGGGAAGGTCATCGAGCCGGGTGACGACGCCGTCGAGTACGGCGGCCGGACCGGAGGCCGATTCCGTACTCCCAACCCGCGCCGCTACGCCTCTCAGCTGGTGCTGGCCAACCCCAGCGACCTCGCCGACCTCGCCGCGCTGCCGATCGATGAGATCATCGACTTCCTCGCCGCGCTCGGCCCCCGGCTGGCCCTTGAGGACAACCCGCTGATGCAACGGGCGTACCGCATGGCGCTGGAGGCGGGCGAGCTGACCGAGCCGGTACTGCTGCCGGTCTACGAGAACGTCCCCGCGCTGTTCGACCGGTCGCGGCTGTCCGGGCGAATCGACCGGATCGTCGGCAAGGCCTACCTCGACGGCTGGGTCGAGCAGGGCCGGCCCGGCCTGTCGACGATCCGGCTGCGCGCCGTCGGCACCCGCAACATGCACATCATCGCCGGCAACGTACCGATCGTCGCTGCCATGACGGTCGTCAACTCGGCACTGACCAAGGGCGACTGCCTCATCAAGGCACCCTCGAACGACCCCTACACCGCCACCGCGATCGTCCGCACAATGATCGACATGGCGTCCGACCACCCGGTCACGAAGCACTTCGCGGTCGGCTACTGGAAAGGCGGCGACACGGCGGTCGAGAAGGAGATCTACCGGCCGTCACGGATCGAGAAGCTCACGGCCTGGGGCGGGATGTCCTCGATGACATACATCCAGCGCTACCTGGTCCCGGGCATCGAGCTCATCGCGATGAACCCGAAGCTGTCGATCTCGATCGTCGGCCACCAGGCGCTCGAAGACGACGCGTCTATGGCTACCGCGGCCCACGGGGTCGCGCTGATGGCCGGGCAGATGAACCAGACCGCCTGTTCCAGCACCCGCCTCGTCTACGTCGAGGCCAGCACCGAGGACGACGACCTGGACGCGCTCGAACGGTTCGGCCACGCGATCAAGCAGGCCTTCGAGGCACTTCCGCCGCACGAGTCGACCGCGCCCAAGCGGCCCGACCCTGAACTGGACCGCGAGCTGGAGGCGATCGCGCTCGACGAGGAGTTCTACCGCGTCATCGGCGACAGCTCCTCGTCCGGCGTCGTGGTGTCCCGGATCGACGAGCCGGTGGAGTTCGCCCAGCAGCTGACGAACCGGATCGTCAATCTGGTCCCGGTCGAGGACATCACCCAGGTCACGAACTGGGTCAGCGAGGAGACGCAGACCGTCGGGATCTACCCCGAGTCGCTGCGCGAGAAGCTGCGCGACGACCTCGCGCTGCACGGCGTCCAGCGCACGCTGCCTCTCGGCTCGTCGCTACGACCAGGCGTGCGGCGGGTGCCCGTCGACCCCGACCAGGCCAACGGACTACCGCACGACGGCACCTATCCGCTGCGCCGCATGGTCCGCTGGGTCATCGATGAATCCGACGACCCCCGCTGACCGGAGCAACCTCAGTCATTCCCCGGAGGTGCCAGCCTCAACGTCGTAAGAACGCCAGCTGACAAATCCGACGATCACCACACCGTCATTGTCGTACGTCGGAAGCGCCGCGGACCGGTAGGCTGTCGGCGCTTTCGATGCTGCCCAGGGTCATCTCTATCGATCGCTCCAGCGATGCGTTTGAAACCGCTCCCGGCGTCCACTTGCGCCCATCGCCGTCCATATGAGAATCTGCTTCTCGTAATCTGAGAGGGTTGCTATCGTGGCTGCCTGTCGGATACGGAAAGGATTGCGGACATGGCTCACTTCCCGAAGCCAGCTGAGGGCAGCTGGACCCAGCACTATCCCGACCTGAGCACGGCGGATGCCTCGTACGAGGACTCGATCTCGCCCGAGCACTATGAGCTCGAGCGCAAGGCGATCTTCGGTAAGACGTGGCTCAACGTCGGCCGGGTCGAGCAGCTTCCGAAGGTGGGCAGCTACTTCACCAAAGAGATCGACGCCGCTCGCTCGTCCGTGATCATTGTGCGGAACGCGGAAGGCATCCAGGCGTTTCACAACGTCTGTCGCCACCGCGGCAACAAGCTGGTCTGGCAGGACTTTCCGCGTGAGGAGACGTCCGGCACGGCGCGGCAGTTCATCTGCAAGTACCACGCCTGGCGGTACGACCTCGGCGGCGCCTGCACCTTCGTGCAGCAGGAGTCCGAGTTCTTCGACCTCGACAAGGCGAAGTACAGCCTCGCGGACGTGCGCTGCGAGATCTGGGAAGGCTTCATCTTCATCAACTTCGACAAGGACGGCACCCAGTCCCTCGTCGACTACCTCGGGCCCATGGCCGCGGATCTCGTTGGCTATCCGTTCGGCGAGATGACCCAGGTCTTCAAGTACAAGTCCGACATCGGCGCCAACTGGAAGCTGTTCATCGACGCTTTCATGGAGTTCTACCACGCGCCGGTGCTGCACGTTCGCCAGGCTGTTCCCAGCGAGGCGCAAAAGCTCCAGAGCTACGGCTACGAGGCCTTGCACTACCGCATCGAGGGACCGCACTCGATGGTCTCGAGCTGGGGCGGCATGTCCCCGCCGAAGGACCCCAGCATGGTCAAGCCGATCGAGAACGCGCTGCGCACCGGCCTGTTCGGCCCCTGGGACCCCCCGTTCGACATCGAACTCCCCCCGGGCGTCAACCCGGCCCGGCACAACGCCTGGGGCGTCGACTCGTTCCTGTTCTTCCCGAACTTCATGATCCTGGTCTGGAAGCCGGGCTGGTACCTCACGTACCACTACTGGCCGACCGCGGTGAACCGCCACACCTTCGAGTGCTCGCTGTACTTCGCTCCACCGAAGACAGTGAGCGACCGGCTTCGCCAGGAGATGGCCGCGGCGTCGTTCAAGGAGTACGGCCTGCAGGACGCCAACACCCTCGAGGCGACCCAGAGCATGCTCGAGTCCCGGGCGGTCAGCGAGTTCCCGCTGAACGACCAGGAGCTCCTCCTGCGTCACCTGCACCAGACCGCCCGCGCGTTCTGCGCCGAGTACGTCAAGACCACCCCGGGCGCCAAGCCGTCCCCGGCGCTGGTCTGACCGCCCGGCTGATCGAGAGGAGCCACCTGTGGCCAAGCTGCCCGCGGACTTCGCGGACCTGGAGCCGTTCATCGACTGGTGCCTCGTGACCGAGGACGAGCGGTTCGCCAAGCGGTACGTCTCGAACATGGACGAGATGCAGACGTTCTACGACGCGGCCTTTCCTCGCATCCAGGATGCGCTGAGCTACCTCGACAAGTTCGACCTGGACGACCTCCCCGAGGACACCTACAACCTGCTCCTCATGTACTACTCGCTGTGCACGATCTCGTTCCCGGTCGAGGCGTGGCGCCAGCCGCGCGTGCCGGACGCGGGCGCCGCGCACATCTCGAACGTCCTCGCCCCCGCCATCTAGCCCCCGCCTGCCGACCCAACCTGGGAACAGTGCAGGCCCCCGGCGCACGGGTTGTCTGGCCAGTGGTCGATCGCCAGCCACCAGCAGAACCCGTGCGCCGGCACACCCAAAACAGCCCCGAACGGCGGCTCTCGACCATCTCGGCCGAGACCAGACACGGGAGGAACGATGTCCGTCACTGTCAGCCCGATCAGCCCCGAGGTGGGTGTCGAGATCACAGGCCTGACCGGCAGTCAGCTGGCGGATCCCGCGGTCGCCGCGGACACACAGAAGTACCTCGATGAGCACGGTGTGGTGATCTACCAGGGGGCGCACATCGGTGACGCCGACCTGGTGGCGCTGAGCCGGTTGCTCGGCGAGGTGGTCGTCGCGCCGATGGGCGGGGAGAAGGAGTACCCGGAGGTCTCCGCGATCACTCTGGACCCGGCGCAGAGCGTGCTCGCCGCCTACCGGGCTGGCACGTTCTACTGGCACATCGACGGCGCGAACGACCTGGTTCCGCAGAAGGCAACGCTGCTGACCGCGCTGGAGGTCGCCACGGAGGGCGGCGACACCGAGTTCGCGAACCTCTACGCGGCCTATGACGGGCTCTCCGACGAGGAGAAGGCCAGGTTCGGGGAGTTTCGCGTAGTACACAGCTTCGCCGCGGCGCAGCGGCTGGTGCACCCCAATGCGTCGGAGAAGATGCGGGCGTCGTGGGACAAGGTTCCGTCCCGGGAGCACCCTATGGTCTGGACGCGACGTAACGGGCGCAAGTCACTGCTCGTCGGAGCGACCGCGGACCACGTCGTCGGCTTACCGGCCGAGGAAAGTCGGGCGCTGCTCGACCGACTGCTCGACTGGGCGACCCAGCCCCGGTTCGCGCTGCGCCACCACTGGCGCCTCGGTGACCTGGTGATCTGGGACAACACCGGCATCCTGCACCGGGCGCAGCCCTACACGGCCGAGTCCCGCCGGCTGATGCACCGCACCACCCTGGTCGGCGAGGAAGCCGTGGCTTAGGCGGAGCGCCAGGGTGCCCCGACGAAGCCAGAGCGGCCCCGGGCCGGGGAGGTGGCGCCGCGCCGACGGCGGCGTCGCCCAAGGCAGGGGCGTCACCGACCGAACTATCAGAGATCAAGCCTGACACCGAAGGGAAACGACGCGCGGATGACCGCGGCACCCAGCGATAGCCTGGCTGGCAAGGTCGCGATCGTCACCGGTAGCCGCTCGGGCATCGGACGCGGCTGCGCGCCGCGCCTCGCCGCCGACGGCACCAGGATCGGCGTCTTCGACCTGGACCCGGGCAACGCCAAGGCGGTCGCCGACGAGATCGCCGCCGCGGGCGGCGAGGCGCACCCGGTCACCGTCGACGTCACCAGCCGCGAGCAGATCGACGCGGGCGTCGCCGAGATCAACGACCGGTTCGGCCCGGCCGTGATCCTGGTGACGTCGGCCGGCCACGAAGGCTTCCGCTGATTCCTCGACATCAACGCCGAACAGTGGAACGCGCTGGTGAACGTGAACCTCACCGGCACGTTCCACAGCTGCCAGGCCGTCGTCCCCGATATGATCGAGGCCGGCTGAGGCCGGATCGTGACCATCTCGTCGTCGTCCGCCCAGGGCGGCCAGCAGTAGTTCATGACGCACTACTCGGCGTCCAAAGGCGGCGTCATGACCTTCACCAAGTCCCTGGGGCTGGAGCTCGGCGAGCACGGGATCACCGTGAACACGATCCCGCCCGGCTTCATCATCACCCCGATAACCGAGCGTAACGTCGCCAAGGGCTTCCCCGGCCCCGGCGCCAAGCCGAGGACGTCGCCGCTGCCTGCTCCTTGCTCTGCCGTGACGAGGCCAGCTACATCACCGGCCAGATCATCGGCGTCAACCGTGGCCGCAACACCTGAAGCTCAGTGCAGAGGACCGCCGGCTCGGGCAACCGCCACGAGCCGACACATGGTCTGCCGCACGTGCCGATCAACTGACCTGTGCGCCCGTCACCCGGCCGCGGCCCGTGATCCGGGATCACAGCGCCACTCCAGGCGCCCATCGTCAGATCGCGCCTCGGCCGCCGACGCGGACAGCGGCCCCCGCTCGTACCTTGGGCTCCGGCCAGCTCGTCAGCTCGGTCGCGGCCGTGACGAGGAACGCCGACCAGCGTGGGCGAGGGAACATCTGGGCAGCGCCGCCAGCAGTATCCGATCGGACGGGGAGTACCGCGGCCGAGCGACCTGACGGCGTGGAACGGCTAGCTGGTGGCGCAGGACAGCAATCTCGACGTCCTTCTCCAGAGACCGGGTGCCGCTGGAGCCGGCAGGTGTCGATCTTTTGAATACCGCGGCTACCTCGGCGTGTCACCCACCAACCCGCTATCAGCACCACAAGTACGATCGATTCCGTTGGACGGCAACTTTGCCGGGGCCCTGTCGACGACAGCGACGCGATGTCCGTCGGTGGCGAATCGTCGCACGATGCCGAGTCCGGTGCCGGACGCGCCGCCGGCGACGAAGGCAGCGCGGCTCACTGGTCACCGCCGACGGGCGTGAATACCAGGTGCAGCTCGGTGAGCCCCCGCTGCATCCAGCTCGGCGCATACGTGAAGCGCCGGGAGTCCGGCGACCCGTGATGCTCCTCGGAGAGCCGGATGTCGCGGGTCCGCGCGAGGATTCGCTCAAGGCTGATGCGTCCTTCGACGCGGGCCAGCGGCCCGCCAGGACAAGAGTGAATTCCGCGCCCGAAGGATATGTGCTGTCGGACGTTCTTTCGATCGATGCGAACTTCGGCCGGGCATTCGAAACGTCGCGGATCGCGGTTGGCCGCGCCGTTGAGTAGCATGACCGGTGTGCCCGCCGCGATTTCGACGTCGCCGATGGTGGTTGCTCGCCTGGCCAACCGGAAGTCTGCCTTGACGGGACTTTCGACGCGGAGTGTCTCTTCGATCAGGTCAGGGATCAGCTCAGGGTGCTTCCGGAGCTCGTCCTGCGCTTCGGGGTTTTCGGCCAGGTATTTGAGAGTTGAGGCGAGCAGCACCGCGGTCGTCTCCTGACCGGCGGCGAAGAGGAATGTCGATACTCGAACCACCGCGATCACCTCAGGCGTGCTGCCATCAGGGTAGGTCGCCTGTGCCAGGCTGGTTAGCACATCATTGCGTGGTTCCCGTCGCCGGTCCTCGATGTACCGTGTGAACTCGGCGTCGAGCCACCCGAGCGGGTTGGATTCTCCGTCGTCCTGCTCGCCGTCACCGATCTGACCAAGGTTGCCGCCGGGACCGAAGCCCTCGCGGAACCTCTGGTGGTCGGCCTCGGGCACGCCGAGCACGTCGGCGACAGCGAGCATGGCGAAGGGCTTTGCATATTCGCCGATGAACTCACAGCTACCGTTATCGATGAATTCGTCGATCTGTTGATCAGCCAAGCGCCAGATGAAGGATTCATTCTCCCTGAGCCGTCTCGGCGTCAGAAGTCGCATAAGGAGTTCACGCTCGCGGGTGTGTGCGGGCGGGTCCATAGTGATCATGTGTTCATGTAATGGAATAAGGTCACGGTACCGGTCGATGATACCGCTCACGTCATCGCCGTCGAGCGGTACGGGGAACGGCGCGAACGGGCCGACCGCCGAATTGCACGACGAGAAGGTTTCGGCGTCCCGGTACACCTCAGTCGCTTCGTCGTAGCCGGTTACGGCTACGACTCCAAGGTGCGGCAACGGTAGGACTGGACACACCGAGCGCAACTCGTCGAAGTAGGGATAGGGGTCGTCGACGAGCGACTCATCGTTGAAGAAGTCAACCGTCTTCCAATCGGGCAACTCTCTCTCCTTCCAACATCAGGCTGTCGGCGCCGTGTGTCGATAGTGCCGAAAGCCAACCAGACTTCCTGCATGCCCAGCGCGGAATTGAGGTTCCGCTATGCAACAGTGTGACGGCCGACAGCAAGCCTGCTCGGTTGTCCCGTCAACCACGGCGGACCAGGAACTCGTTGCGACGGATGCCCGGGTCGAGTTCGCCCACGGGACAAACCCGCCGAACCAAGGGTCGTTGGATCCGTGGCTCGAGCCTTGCGTCCTCCCTCGTGAACGCGAAGCGGGTCGTCCGCCCCTTCTCGATCTGCGCATCACCAGCGAGGTGGGCCGCCCGCCTCGATTGATATCATGGAGGCGCAGTACGATGCTATACGATCGTATATTTTTTTTCAAGGGTGCCCCACGAAGACACCACGACGACCGCCCAGCCCACGGCCCGCCGGTTCTGCGCCACAGCAGTGGCCCGCCGGTTCAGTGGGATGACGCAGCGCTCGAGGCGGTCGGCCAGCATCCGCCGGTAGGGGGCGAGCGCGGTTCGGGAGAAGGAGCCTTCCTCCGCTCGATCATCACCCGTTTCGCCCCGAGGCGATAGGCTCTCGGTCCGAGATCCGAAACGATCGGATGTCTTCGGCAGGCCGGTGAGAGTGGTCGCACGCGTCGACGGACGTTCGACGAAGGTCGATCCCTCGGCCGTTCACCTGGCCACATGTCGGCGTTGACATCGCCGCCGTCGACTTGGTGGGTGGTGGTAGCAGCACCCACCAAGTCGACGGGGAATCGACTTAAGGTCGCAGGCCTCCCAGCGTGCGGCGCGGCGCGGTTGGTCTAGGTGGTGGCGGGCGGGTGATCCCGGCCAGCTGATATCGCCGAGATTATTTATGCGGTCGTCACGGCGGTGGCCCTGGCGAGTACTGGTCGAGTGGGCCGACTACCATTCGGGCGACCAAGGTGTCACCGCGTCGTTCGACTGCGGCCCAGTGGTCGTCGTCCACCCGACGGTCAGGCAGGCGTCGCCGTTGGGGATCAATGCGGCAGCCTGCCAGTGCTGGTCTCGGGTTCGCACCGCGAGCAGGTGGCGTGCTTTGCGTGCCTCAGATGCCCGGCCGGCGGCGAGGACGGCGCCACCGTCTTTTCTAATGCGGGCGAATGTCTGTGAGTTGGTTTCGGGCGAGATCCACCGGGGGTGCAGCGCCGGTGCGGGAACGCGTCGGTGAAGGACGTGCGCGGTGCCGACGCTGTGAACCGGTCCTCGACGACGGTGGGCCACTCTCCGGCCCACTCGATGCGGCCAGGAAGGTCTCGCGACCGAGGTCGGTGTCGTCGGGGCGATCCGGGCGCGGTCGGCGGTGGTGCGCAGCCGGACCTCTGTGGCCGCCGACCGAAGTGGGCTGCGGCCGGTCTCGGCGCCGCCGGTATAGGCGACGGTGATGATTTCCCCGGGTTCGTAGACGGTGCCGAACTCGGCCTCGAATCGGTTCTTCTCACCCGCCGGGACGGTGCCGGCCCAGCGCCCGTTCACCGGCAGGTCGACCTCATCGGCGTCCGAGTCCACCTTGATTCTTCTTCGCCGTGCCTCACCAGCCGGTCGGCGTGGACGAAGATGTTGGAATAGCCGTAGTCGCATTGGGCCGCGAAGTCGCCGTTGAGGTAGAGCCGGGCGCCCCGGTCCACGCCCTCGAATTCGGCGGTGACCCGCCGGCCTCGGTATCCTGTCGGCACGAAGAACGTCTTCTTTTGCTGATGGGTGCCACCCTGCTGGCTACCGCGCCGGCCCGCCTCCGGGGCGGTGCCGTCGCGCCCGCGCTCCACGGTCGCGTCGTGGGGCAGCCCGACCTCGCCCCGAGGTGCGTCGTCTCGGCCGAGGATGTCCGGTAACGCATCGCTCTTCCGGCGGATCAACCAGCCGTTGTTGAAGGACGTACGGATCAACCGAACTCTCCTGCTTGCGCTCCGGGACGATCAAACGAGCCACGCGCGGTCGTCACGACACATTGGGCACGGCCCGACGGTGCGTGTCTCATATCACTAGCGCGCGCTGAGCTGCCTCGGCGGAGGCTACCACCACATCGCTAGCGCGGGCAAGTCCCGAAGGTTCACCTAGCGGGACGGAGCTGGGCTGGTGGCGGGGTCAGAGGCAACGGCGTGGAGGCATGTCACAGCCATGGACGTGGCCCAAGCGGCGGGGGTGTCGCGAGCGACCGTCGGATTCGTCCTCAACGACACCCGTGGGCACCGCATCTCCACGAAGACCCGCGAACGACTATTGGCCGCAGCCCTCCGCCTCCGCCACCGGCCGAACAGCGCCGCGAGGGCACTAGCCAGCGGCCGCAGTGGGGTCATCCTGGTCGGCCTGCCAGACTGGCCGCTGGAGTTCACCTTCCGCAACTACCTCGACGAAGTGTCCCTTGTGCTGGACTAGTCCGGCTACTCGCTGGTCACCAACATCCGCCGCTCCGACGGGCGACCCGCCCGCTCCGGGAGTCACTGAACCCGGACGCCGTCTTCGGGCTCGTCCCCTTCAGTTCGGACGAGCTCGCCTCCATGCAGGGCTGCGGGATCCGGCGGATCCATCCCGACCCCACTCGGCTCAACAACGCCGACCTCGCGATGGCGATCCGTACCGGGCCCGAGTTGCAGGTCACGCACTTGAACGAGCGTGGTTGCAAGAAACTGGTATTCGCCGCCTTCGGGAACCCGGGCCCGAACTCGCTGGTGGAGGCACGCTACCGCGCCGCCTGCGACTGTGCTGTCTCGCTGGGTCTGCCGCCGCCGGAGCTAGCGACCTGGCCGGCACCGGCGACGAGACCCCGCCGATGGCATTCTCGCGGCCCCGGCGGCCCGGCGGGTGGCCGCCCAGCCGGGTGTGTCCCGGTCGGTGTCCGGCCGCTTCCTCCCGTGGAGGTACTCGGGATCGACGATCGTCGTCGTGGCCGATCCCAATGGCACAGAGACAGTAGCTGCCGCCGGGCCGACGACGCGGATCGTTGGCAGACCGAGTTCGTCGACTCCCGTGGCGGCCACGGCCTGCTCGGCGTCGTCGATGACCGCACCGCCGTCGGCACCGCCGGCTGGCGGCCGGCAAAACTCGTCTACCGGATCGCCTTCGGCCTACGCAACGTCGCCGACCGAAAACGCCGTGCCCGCTACATCGCCTCGCGCTTCACCCGCCCACCTGGCCACCTGGCCACTTCCCGTCACCCGCGAAGGGTCGTATCTAGTGTTCCCCGTCAGAAATCTCGCTGGCCAGGTTTGCCTTGTTGTTGGCTGCCGATGGGTTGATCTTGGTGAGGTAGTCGGCGAGGGAGGCGAGGATCTCGTCGGCGGTCTTGGTCCAGGTGAAGGGCCGGGGGTCGCGGTTCCAGGTGTCGATCCAGGTGCGGATGTCGGTCTCGAGGGCCTGGACGGAGGTGTGGACGCCTCGGCGGATGAGCTTGTCGGTGAGCAGGCCGAACCAGCGTTCGACCTGGTTGATCCAGGAGGAACCGGTCGGGGTGAAGTGGACGTGGAAGCGGGGATGGCGTTCCAGCCAGATCCTGATCTCGGGGGTGTTGTGGGTGGCGTAGTTGTCGCAGACCAGGTGCACGTCCAGGCCTGCCGGGACGGCCTTGTCGATCGAGACCAGGAATTTGCGGAACTCGATGGCGCGGTGGCGGCGGTGCAGTTCCCCGATGACGGTGCCGTCGGCGATGTTGAAGGCGGCGAACAGGCTGGTGATGCCGTGGCGCAGGTAGTCGTGGGTGCGCCGCTCGGGCATGCCGGGCATCATCGGCAGGACCGGCTGGGAGCGGTCGAGCGCCTGGATCTGGCTTTTCTCGTCGACGCAGAGCACGACCGCCTTCTCCGGCGGGTTGTGGTAAAGGCCGACGACGTCGACGACCTTGGCCACGAACTGCGGGTCGGTCGAGAGCTTGAAGCTGTCCTGCAGATGCGGTTTGAGGTCGAAGCGTTTCCAGATCCGCCCGATCGTCGAGGGCGACAGGCCGGTGCGTTTCGCCATCGACGCCCGCGACCAGTGCGTGTCCGCCCCGGGCGTCGTTTCCAGCGTCGCGACGATCACGTCCTCGGGGCGTGTCATGACGACTGTGTAAGTCGGAGGTGGACCAGGATCGATCTACCTTGATCGGGTAGGTCAGAAATGGACACCGAATGACGCAGAGTGGAACGCTTCGGACAAATGACGAGGCGGCGGCACAGAGAATCGCGGAGGCTTTCGCGCCGGATGCGATCGACGCGTTGTTGAAGGATGCGAAAGCGACCGGAACTCCGGTCGACGGGGTCGACGGTTTGTTGAACCGGATGACGAAGGCGGTCCTGGAGCGTGCCCTGCAGGTCGAGATGACCGACCATCTCGGGTACGAGGTCGGCGATCCGGCCGGTCACGGTACGGGGAACTCCAGGAACGGGATGTCCACGAAGACGGTGTCGACGCGTAACGGGCCGGTCGATATCGAGGTGCCGCGTGACCGGAACGGCTCGTTCGAGCCGACGATCGTGCCGAAACGTGCCCGTCGGATAGGGAACCTCGATGACACGATCCTGTCGTTGTACTCGCGGGGAATGACGACGCGTGACATCGAGGCGCACCTGGGTGAGGTCTACGGGGTCCAGGCGTCCCGGGAGTTGATCTCGAATGTCACCGAGGTGGTGGTCGATGAGATCAAGGCGTGGCAGTCCCGGCCGCTCGACGAGGTCTACCCGATCCTGTATGTGGACGGTCTGCGGATCCGGGTCAAGGACAACGGCGTGGTCACGACCAAGGTCGCCTACCTGGCCGTGGGGGTCGACGTCGACGGGCGCAAGCACGCGCTGGGCTGCTGGATCCAGGATGCCGAGGGGGCGAAGTTCTGGCAGAAGGTCTTGGCCGACCTGCGTAACCGCGGCGTGCGGGACCTGTTGATCGTGTGCTGCGACGGGCTCACCGGCCTGCCCGAGGCCGTCGTCGCGGTCTTTCCCGAGACCGTGGTGCAGACGTGCGTCGTCCATGTGATCCGTAACGCGATGCGTTTCGTTTCCTACAACGACCGGAAGGCCGTCGTCAGGGCCATGAAGGAGATCTACACCGCGCCTACCCTCGAGGCCGCCGAACTCGGCCTGGCCGCCTTCGACAAGAACTTCGGGGCCCAGTATCCGGGCGCTGTCGACGTGTGGCGTCACGCGTGGGCGGAGTTCATTCCTTTCCTGGACTACCCGCCGGAGCTCCGGAAGATCGTCTACACGACGAACGCCATCGAGTCGATGAACTTCCAGCTCCGGAAAATCACGAAGAACCGAGGCCACTTCCCGGACCGGGATGCGGCGATGAAGCTCCTCTACCTCGGACTCCGGAACATATCGAGCCATCGAGGCGGTGAGTCCGGGACCGGGACCCACGGCTGGAAAGTGGCACTCAACTCGCTCGTGAACCTCTTCCCGGGGCGCTTGCCTTTCTGATAACGTCGACGTGTAGGCTGCTATTCACCTCTGGCTTACACGGAAATCATGACAGGCTCCGTCCTCGACCTGGTCGAGCAGAATCGACGGGGGCCGGCCCACCCGCGGCTCGTCGGACAGCCCGTCGAGGCGACGTTCGGTGAACCGGGTCCGCCATCGCAGCACCGTCGACTCGTCGACGCCGAGCTCGGCGGCGACCCGCCGATCAGTCCCGCCCTCAGCGGCGCGCAGCACGATCCGTGCCCGCAACGCGAGGAACTGGGCCGTCTTCGCCCGCCGCGCCCAGCGTTCCAACTGGACCCGCTCGGGCTCGGACAGCACAAGCTCCGCGGCCTTCGACCGACCCGACGGAGCAGCATCCTCCAGACCAGCCAACCGGCCACGGGCGAACGACCGCCGCCAGCGGCCCGCCGTCCGCAACGACACCCCGACCGACGCGGCCACTTCCGGGTTCGACAGGCCCTCCGCCGCCGCCAACACGATCCGCGCCCGCTCCACGACCCGGCGATCCACATCGCCCAGCCGCCGGACCAACTCGCCACGCTCGTCCTCAGACAGGACGACCTCAACCGCAGCAGAGCCGGAACGCACCATAGCGACAGAGTAGTACTTACCCGCCTAATTTCTGACGGGGCACACTAGTGCGCTGTCCACGAACTTTCGCCGGTTTGGGACACGCCGGGCTGGCTGCGGCTGATGGGCTGGGTGGGCGTGCACTGTCGGTACCGGCCTCGTCTGTCCGGTACTGGGAGGTGGCGGGTGGCGGAGCCCGTAAGGGCGCGGCGGTTGACCGACGAGGAAGGCCGCCGTCTGCAGGGGATCGTCCGGCGGGGCACGCATTCCTAGGTCCGGGTCCGGCGGGCGACGATCGTGATGGCGTCGGCGGCGGGGACACCGGTGGCGGCGATCGCCCGGCTGGTGGCCGCGGACGAGGACACGGTCCGCGACGTGATCCACAACCTCAACCGGATCGGGTTGGCCTGCCTGGACCCTCGGTGGGCGGGAGGCCGTCCCCGCCTGATCAGTGAGCAGGACGAACAGTTCCTGGTCACGACGGCCACCACCCGCCCGACGAAACTCGGGCGGCCGTTCACGCACTGGAGCCTGCGCAAACTCGCCGCCTATCTCGCCGACAACCCCGACCGCAACGTCACGGTCGGCCGGGAGCGGCTGCGCCAACTGCTGCACGCGAACGGGATCTCGTTCCAACGGACTAGGACCTGGAAGGAGTCGACCGACCCCGACAAGGAAGCGAAGCTGGACCGGATCGAGTATGTGACCAGCACGTTCCCGAACCGCTGCTTCGCCTTCGACCAGTTCGGCCCGCTCTCGATCCGCCCGACCCACGGCACCGGCTGAACCGGGGAAAGCCACCCCGACCGGCTGCCCGCGACCTACACCCGCACCCACGGCGTCCGCTACCTCCACGGCTGCTACACCCTCGGCGACGACCAGCTGTGGGGCGTGGCGCGGCGCCGCAAGGGCGGGGAGAACACCCTCGCGGCCCTGCGGACGATCCGCGTCGCCCGCCCGGACGACGCCCCGGTCTACGTGGTCCTGGACAACCTGTCCGCGAACAAGACCCCGAAGATCCGAAAATGGGCGGCGTCCAACCAGGTCGAACTGTGTTTCACCCCTACCTACGCCTCGTGGGCGAACCCGATCGAGGCCCAGTTCGGCCCGCTACGCACCTTCGTCATGGCCAACTCCAACCACGCCATCCACCCCGTGCTCGCCCGCCACCTGCAGTCCTACCTGCGCTGGCGCAACGCCAACGCCCGCCACCCCACCGTCCTGGCCGCCCAACGCCGCGAACGCGCCCGCATCCGCGCCGAACGCCAACAACGCTGGGGACGCCCACGATCACAAGCCGCCTGAACTACCCGCCAACGTTCGTGGACAGCGCACTAGCGCATGGTGATTCCACCGTCGACCGAGAACGTCTGCCCGGTGACCCATTCGGACATGTCCGAGAGCAGGAACGCGACGAACGCTCCGACGTCGTCAGGCTCCCCATGGCGCCGCGCGGGCGTTGTCGCCAGGAGCGCGTCCCGGAACTCCTCCGGTAGGGTCAGTTTCGCCATTTCGGTCATGACCAGGCCCGGCGCCACTCCGTTGGCGCGTACCCCGTCCTTGCCGTACTTGCTGGCGACGTGCCTGGTGAGGGCGCCGATCCCGGCCTTCGTCACCGAGTAGGCAACCTTGTCCGCCATGCCGCCGAATGCGGCCCCGGACATCGTGTTGACCACGGATCCGCCGCCACCGGCGATCATGTGGGGAAGCGCATGCCTGAGGGTCAGCAGATAGCCGGTGAGGTTGACGTCGATGGTGCGCTGCCAGGCGGCCAGGTCGATGTCGACCACGTTGGTGTCACGGCGGACCTCGTCGGGATGGACGTTGGCCGCCACGTTGAACAAGCCATCAACGCGACCATATTTGCTGACCGCGAGATCGACCTGGCGCTTGACCTGGGATTCGTCTGAGATGTCGACCGCCAGCGCGACGCCATCGCCTCCGGCGTCCTTGGCGGCCCGAACCGCACGTTCGGCCGAGGCTTCGACGACGTCACCCACGACGACCGTCGCACCGCCGGCCCCCAGGAACTTCGCCGCTGCGGTGGCCAACCCTCCGCCGCCGGCAAAGATGATGACCTTGTCCTTTAGCCCTTCCACGCACATCTCCCTGTTGCGAGTAGGTTGCCGAGACCCGCGGCCGACGTCCGAGTCCCGACGGTTGTTCATGAGCAGCCGGGCGCCGTTGGGTCGTGTCTGGCCGGATGGATGCGGACCCCGTCGATCTTGGTGTCAGCCGGGCACCAGAGCCAGCCGCCACGGATGCCCAACCACGGCTCGGCGGCAGAACCAACCCGACCACGCAAAGAGCTCCGTCGCGGCCAGGACGGCGGGCCGACAAGCCACCATGGCGGGGCCGTCACCAGGCCGAACGTCCGACGTTCCATGGTCACGCCGCTCGGCGGCCGTCGTCGGTCGAGACGAACCGTACATCTACGTACGCATCCTGGCGAGTAGCCTCCTGGGCATACTGGATGATCGTCAGCCGGCCATACGGCGCGACGCTGCGCGCAACCGGGAGCGGCTGCTGGCCGCGGCCCGGTAAGTGTCCGCCAACACGGTCCCGAGGTTCCTCTGGAAGAGGTGGCCCGTGGCGCCGCGGTGAGCCGGACCACGCTGTAGTGCGACTTCGCCACCCGCGAGGAGCCTGCCACGATGTTGCTCGAGGACAATGTGGCGCTGATCGAACAACGGGTCGTCGAGCGACGGGACCAGCTGGACGGTGTTATCAGACTGTTCGACTTCATACCAGGCATGCAGATGGAGAACCGCAGCGTCGCCCACGCGCTCACCTTCACCGACGTAGTACGGTTCACCCGGCTCACCGACCATACTGCCGCCGCCTTCGAGCCTCTCCCGGAATGCGGCCGCGCGGGCGGCCTCGTCCGCTCAGGCACCGAGGTCGACGACGTGATGGTGGCATTCCCAATGGAGGCGGCCGCCTTGGCCGTGAGCGACGCCGACATGTGTGAGCGGTTGAGCGTCCGAGCCCGCGCCATGCTGCACCAGGCATCGTCCACTTAGTCACGCCGGCCCGTCAACACGACACGTGGTCGACACACGAACCGCTTCGAGGGACCGGCTTGCCGCCGGGTCGGCCACATCTCGGCTCGGACAGACTAGCCAGCAGCAGCCCGATCTGCTATACAGGCGTACGGAGGCAGGGTGCGGCTCCTGAGATGATGCCTGGGTTGCGGGTGACCTGCAGGGATCGGATGGGATCGTCCGTATCGGCATGGCTCGGCAGCGACATTGGTCCGCTATGCTTCGCGGACCACACACCGCTGGTCCTTGGCGTGTCGCATCTACAGTGGAAGGCGTCTGAAACCTGATCAGGGCGAGGTAGGTAGTCGGCCGGGCGATAGTCCCTGCGGGGCATCTGGAACCCGAACTTCGTCGGTTGGGTGCACTGGCGGGCCAAGTCGGCCGCGGGCCAAGTCAGCCTGTCCATCGGTCGTATGGAGGGTTGGTTCAATCGAGCCGGCATGGACAGCCATGGCGGCGATCAGGCTGCCCTGATGTGATTATTGGTGCTTCCTCGGGCTGCGTTTATGCACACGTGCGATGACGACAGCGGGCCGTGCGATACGCCCGTTTGGCCGAACTCGCTGGGCTGGATGGACGTGTTGGTATATCGCGATGAGGTGCACGCGGCTGGCGACGGCGTGCCGGCCATCGCAAACGGGTGTGTTCCCTGGCCCGGTTCGAGTGGGCGGCCGGAGGCTCACGCCGCCGATCGCGCATGTTTGCCGGTACACCGGTTGCCGACCGAGGCACTGATCGACTGACAGGTCTTGGCGGATGACGCAGACCTGTCGACGTCGCGACACGAATCGGCCCACGCGACCTGAGTGCGGTCTGTTTGACAACGCGCCGGCCCGTCGTGCGCTTCACCGGAGAGTCCCGCGCTTTGCCCAGATGCCCGTCATCGGCCTCGTCCAGACCGGCGTCGAGGGGACGCACAACCCGTTGTGTCGCACCCGGATCGCCATCAGACCGGCATCGGGGCGCGGCGCGTGCGGTGGGCCCCGTGGACATCGCTATGTGCTCGTCCCGAACCCTGATCGAGCATCCCGTACCTGAACCCGGCCGCCCTGTACACGGGCTCCCGGCTGTCAAGGCTCGTCCTGCGGTGGGCCGACCAGCTTGCCACTGGCGGATGGATTCGCTGGCAGGCCGACCGACAGGTGGACGCGCCGGCGCCGCGCGGCATGCATGTGCCGCCCCTGCTTATGAACCAACACGTGAGATGAACGATCTGGGGAGCTGTAGTGAAATCCACTGGTTCCGTGCTCGGTGCCGCGCTCGTCGTCTTATGCGCGGCGATGTCGACAGCATGCGGCGACGCAAACTCCGCGGGCGCGGCTGGTACTTGCCAGACACCGGGCGTGACCACCGATCAGGTGGAGGTGGGACTGTTATATCCGGCGTCGGGGCCGCTGGCCGCCCCACTGAACGCGGCGCGATCCGGCATCGATGCACGCCTCGGCGTCGCGAACGCCGCTGGCGGCGTGAACGGCCGCACGATCGTCTACAAGTGGCGCGACGATCAGGGCGACAAGCTGACGAACGGCACCGTGACCCGCGAGCTCGTCGAACAGGAGAACGTGTTCGCGGTCCTCGAGACGACCACGGCGACATCGGGCGGGGCCGCCTACCTGGCCGAGCAGCGGATCCCGGTCGTCGGGCTCGCCATCGAGGACATCTGGGCCAGGTACCGCAACATGTTCGCGTTCGCCTATCCCTTCGCGGGCGGTGGTGGTGCGGTAGACACGTTCGGGAAGTTCGTCCGGACGCAGGGCGGTACCCGCGCGCTGGTCGTCAGCAACGTTCTCGAGGGCAAGGCGTCGAAGGACACCGCCGACCAGATCGTCCGCAGCCTGCGCGCCGCCGGCGTGAAGATCTCCGGCGACGAGGTGGTCACCTACACCCCCGGACCGGCGAACGCGCAGCAGCTCGCCGAGCGGATGGTCACCGACCACGTCGACGCGCTGGTCACGATGATGAGCCCCGAGGCGCTTGCGCAGATCGTCGCGGCCGCTCGGCAGGCATCAGTCCCGCTGAAGGTGACGCTGACTGGTCAGGAAGTGAGCGCTGATCTGCTGAGCGAGTATGGGCCGGCACTGGCCGGCGTGACATCCTATGCGGTCTACCTCCCGTTTCAGATCGAGACGCCGGCTCTCGACGCCTACCGCGGCGCCATCGCGAAGTACGCGCCGGAGCTGGCCGATCCGAACCAGGCCGTGGCCCTCACCGGGTACGTCATCGGCGACATGCTCGTCCGCGGTCTGGAGGCAGCGGGGAAGTGCCCAACCAGGCAGAGTTTCATCGACGGCCTCCGCGCGGTCCATCACTACGACGCCGACGGGCTCATCACCACCACCGACCTGGACGCAGACTTCGGGCTTCTCAGTACCTGTTACGCGTTCGTCAGGGTCAATGGTGCCGGAACAGGGCTCGAGGTGGTCAACCCCAACTACTGCGGCAGCCGGCTGCAGAACTGACCGCACGCACGGCTCGCGTCGCGGCCCGGCCCCAGTACTCGCCCTCCGGCCAAGGGGCGTCGGCCGCGGCGAGACGCCGAGCACCCTATTTCCTTGAAGACGTACTCGGCGGCCTGCCCACGAACGGGCATTTGGCAGCGCTCGACGACCGGTTGGAACGCTCGAAGTCGCTCCGCAGCCGGTCATCCGTTTCCGGATGCGGACGTTCGCGCTCCACCTCGACGACGACCTACAGGCCGCGCCGAGTGGAGCCTGCGTCGGCCTGACGCCCACAGCAGTCATAACGGGCGGTCGGCGTTTCTGCCGGATGCTGCGTGTTCCGTAGTCGAGCGGGAGATCGTCGGTGCCTGGCGCTCCTCGCTGCGGGGCTGATCCCGGCGAGGCCCACATCGTGCGTCGCGCCGGTCAGTTGGCGGTCACCTGGACCAGTTCGATGCGGATGCCGTCGGGATCGGCGAGGAACAGCACATCCATGGCACCGCCGCGCATCGGGATGTGGGTTCTCGTATGTTCGATCGGTGTCGCGCCGAGCGCCACGAGACGCGCCTCGACCTCGGTGAGGTCGTCGACGTATGCCGACAGGTGAGTGAAACCGATCTGGCGGCGAGTCACGAGGGCCGCGCCCTCCGCCGCGGGTGTCTTCCATCCGAGTAGTTGGAGTTTCGTCGACCCCTTGACGATCATCTGGGACCGGCAGCTCATCGGGGGCTCCACCTCGGCCAGCTGGGCGAGTGCGTCACCGATGTCGAAACCCTCGGCCAGTTCAAAGCCGAGTCCTTCGGTGTAGAAACGCAACGACCGCTCGAAGTCGGACACGCACAGGCCGATGTGGGACACAGTGGTGACGGTGCCGACCGCGGGCCCTGCCGCGGATTCGGACGGTGCTGACATGGGGCACTCCTCGTTGTTCGCCTCGCGTCCCGGCCGCAGTGGCGCCGGCCAGGTAACTTGGATCGTCGGTCCGCGCGAGCGAGCGCCGGGCGGACCGCGCCGCGATGGGTGGCATGCCGGCCGGAGACGCCGTCGCCACCGGCCTGCTTCCGGCGCAGCGCCGACGGGGTTGTCAGTCCTTGGCCGGGCCGATCTGTGCTGCCAGCAGGTCGTCGTCCAGGTCGAACGCGAGCGCCCGCATCAGGAAGGTGGTGGTCTCGAAGGCGCCGACGCTCGCGATGAGGTCCATGAGTTGCTGTGTGTCGAGTACGGCCGCGAGGTCGGCCCATGTTGTCTCGCTGACGGTGGCGTCGGCGATGAGTTCGTCGACGGCGCGCAGCATGGCCGCGTCGAGAGGGTCCCAGTCCTGGGCGTCCGGTCCCAGAGCGATCCGCGCGATCTCGGTCTCGGAAAGCCCGGTGTCGGGGCCGATCAAGGTGTGTTGTGCCCACATGTACCGGCAGTCGCGAAGGGCCGCGACCCGTAGCAGGATCAGCTCTCGCTGCCGCTCGGAGAGCGTGGTCGCCAACAGCGCATGGCCGTTGAAGGTGAAGTACGCCCGCGCGAGGGCTGGGTGGTGGGCGTATGTCCCGAGTGCGTTAAGCCCCTTGGGGCGGCCCTTCCGGTAGAGGGGGCCATGGCGGGGCTCGGGTGGTGTCATCGCGGCGAGGGCTTCCCGCATCTGGGGGGGCCACTGGTTGACTGGGACCGGCTCGACGCGCGCCATTTCTCTTGATCCTTCCATGTTGTCTCGGTCGGCGGGTTGCCGGCCTCGTAGAACTGTTGTCCGCGCTCACCAAGTACCCCGTCCGGCCCGTGCATCGGCTTACGCGGCGACTAGCGGGCCGGTTGTGGGTCTGGAGCAGGAGCGAATGTTGGACGCTGCCTTCAACGCCCTCGGCGCAGCCGGCCCCTACGACGTCAACTGTCCTTCTGACGCCCCGTCCGGCTTATCGCCAGTTTCGGGGTGATGACCGTGAGCGTATGCACCGGGAGCAGCCGCCGAACTGAACCACGAATCCCGCGTCACGGGTGTTTGGCCCGTGATCTGCGTCATAGCCGGTCTGGCGAGCGGCTAATCCGCTTCGACGACCGCCGCCGGGCTAGGGGTTGCCCCCTGGCTTCCGTCCGGGTGCCGAGGTTCGAACTGGTCCAGGTACCACTCGATGAAACTGGCCGTCTCTGCATGGGAGGTGGACATGCCGACCGACTCCTCACTGGCGATCAGCCGAAAGGCGCCCGATATGAGGAACGCGACCACGTCGGGCGGGACGACCTGCTGTGGGCCCCCGTAGCTACTCGACGATTCGGACAGCGCATCGAGCACAAGGGCGCGGATCCGTTCACCCGACTCGGCCATCTCTGCCCGGATCTTCTTGTGGTGGTTGGCGAGCGCCATGAGTTCAGCGGTCAGGGCCGATCCGGTCTTGTCACTGACATACGTCCAGAGGGCTCGCAGGGGTTGACCTGCCCGGAGCAACTCTGTCAGCCATTCCAGGCTCTGCTCGGTGCGGCGCCGGACGATTGCGAGGAAAAGATCGTTAAATGTCGGGAAGTAGTACTGGACCAGCCCGGGAGCGACCCCGGCCCTGGCGGCTACGCCCCGGTAGGTCACCGCCGCGTAGCCCTCGTGGAGCATGATCTGCTCGGTGCGGTCCAACAGCATGGCGCGGGTCTTGGAGGTCTCCGCGCCGACCCGACGTGGTGATGCCATCCGCCACCCTTCGCGATCGTGCCGCGGGAACGGTCACGAGCCGACAACGGCTACGCCCTGGCCCTGTCTCCCGGACCGTCCGCATGCTGGGAGGCAAGGCTATACGCATCAGGCCGGCCAGACCTGTACGAGGCATCAACCATGCCGTCGCCACCAGCTACATGTACGTTCCGCCGTTGACGCCGATCTGCTGGCCGGTGATGTAGCTGCCGTCATCCGAGCACAGGAACGCGCAGGCTGCGGCGATGTCCTCTGGCGTACCGACCCTGCGTAGCGGTGTGGCGGCGCCGACGATGTCGACCCCCGGCAAGGTCCCGGCCGCTTCCGCGGCGCGGGCCATAGGCGTGTCGACCAGCGCGGGAGGGATGGTGTTGACGGTGATGCCGTGCGGCGCGAACTCCTTTGCCAGCGCTTTGGTCAGGCCGATGAGCCCGCTCTTCGACGCGACGTAGTCGGCCTGGTTCGCGGCGCCGGCCTGCCCGGCAACCGAGGAGATCGTCACGATCCGGCCCCAGCCGGCTTCGACCATGTCTGGGATGACGTTCTGCGCGCAGTTGAACGTCCCTGTCATGTTGACGGCCAGCAGGAGGTTCCATCTCTCCAGCGAGATCTCGGTGAAGGGGCACAGCGAGGTGACACCGGCGCTGGTGACCAGAATCTCGATTGGGCCGAAGGCATCCCGGACCGCCTGCATACCGGCGTCGACGCCGTCGCGGTCGCTGACGTCGACCGCCAGACCGAGCGCGCCGAACCCTTGTGCTTGCAGGCTCTTCGCGGTTTGCTGTGCGGCTTCGCCCTGGATGTCGAGCACGGCCACCTTGTCTCCGCGGGCGGCCAGCCGTTGACTGACCGCCAGGCCAATGCCCGACGCACCACCGGTCACGACGGCAACTCTGCTCACCTTGATCTCCTTCCACGGCCACCCGGCGACCTCTGCTCCGACGTCCTCACGTGCGACGAGACCGCTCAGCGCACCGGAGTGAAATCGAGCTGCAGCCCGCGCAGGCCGCGCAGGATGAAGGACGGCTCGTACTCGTACCTGCGGGACACGGCCGGCCCGTGCGCAGCCTCCGAGACCCGGATGTCGGTCATGCGGTCGAGGAAGCGCTCGATGCTCACCCTGCCCTCGGCGCGCGCCAGCGGCCCTCCCGGGCAGGAGTGCGCGCCGCGGCCGAACGCGATGTGCTCCCCTGCGTTGTCCCGATCCAGCCGGAAGGCCTCGGGATCGGTGAACCTACGGGGGTCGCGGTTGGCGGCGCCGGGGTGGATCATCACGGTCGTGCCGGCGGGAATGCGCTGCCCGCCGACGGTCGTCGTGACACGGGTGAGCCTGAAGTCGCTCATGGTCGGGCTCTCGGTCCGCAACGTCTCCTCCAGGAAGTCCGGGATCCGCGCACGGTCCTCCCGCAGCCGCCGCTGGACGTCCGGATTCTCCGCCAGGACCCGCATCGCGGAGGTGATCAACCGGGCCGTCGTGTCCTGGCCGGCCGCGAACAGAAACGTGGCGAGACCAACGACTACCTCGATCTCCGGTATCGAACCGCCCTTGTAGGTGACAGTCGCCAGATCGGTCAACACGTCCACCCGCGGCTTACGCCGCCGCTCCTCGATGTAAGTCGAGAACCGCTCGTGCAGGAACTCCAACGGGTTGTTCGACACCTTCTGCGTGTCCTCGCCGACTCCGGGCGCAGGCTTCTCGGCTCCCAGCCTGGCACCGAACTCCTCGCGATCGTCCTCCGGGACCCCGAGGAGGTCGGCGATCACGAGCAGCGAGAACGGCTTGGCGTAGTCTTTCATCACCTCGAACGTGCCGGCCTCGATGAACTTGTCGATGTAGCTGTCCGCCAGCCGCCACATCGTGGCCTCGTTGTTCTTCAACCGCCTCGGAGTCAGCAGGCTCCGGAGAAGAGCGCGCTGCGCATGGTGGGCAGGCTCGTCCAGGTTCACCAGGAGATCGCTCATCGGCAGCTGATCGCGATATTGCTCGATCAGCTCGCTGATGTCGTCACCCTCGGCCCGCACCGGCAGGCCAGGGAACGGCCCCGACACGGCGTTACAGGACGAGAACGCGGCGCTGTTGGCATAGACCTCGACGGCCTCGTCGTAGCCGGTCACCGCCACGACGTTCGGGTGCTTCACGGCGTGCACCGGGCACTGCGCCCGAAGCTCGTCGAAGTAGGGATACGGATTCGCGACGAGCGCGGAGTCCGTGAAGAAATCCACATCTTCGGCACCGCTCACCGTGCCACTCCTCTCGGAATGTCTTCAGGCTGACCTATGCTGGACCGGCAAGGCCGGGGTCTAGGCGGTGTCAGCGGGGCTGCTGGAGGAATACTTCAAGATTGCAGATCTTGCCTTCCTCGTTGAAAACGAACACAGAAAGCGAGCGGACCACGTCAAGCGTGCCGTCCTGACGCTGATGACGCTCTTCGACCTCGTAGTACACGAGACCGGGTAGCTCGGAGATCCGCAGCAAAGTGGTGTCGAATGCCGAGCTGGTCGCCCACTTGGTCAGGAACTCGGTGTACTCCTGCCAGTTTGATACCTCGAGCCAGGTCCCGACCCGCTCGAACTCGTCCACCGCCACGAACTCCGCGAGCGGGGCCCAGTTTTCAGGAGTGAATCCGGGATCCTTGGCCATCGCTACGACGCTCCGGACCGTGGCGTCGTAGGAAATCACTTTTTCCGCCAGACCGCCCGAACCGCCAGCGTCGATTGTTGCCATCGTCTTTCCCTCCGATACATTTCCATAACGCGCGAGGCCATTCTGCCTGCGCCTCGTCGGGACTCGTGCGACGGTCGGTGGGTGAACACGCCCAGACGACCGTCTACCGCCTCGCCGCACAAATGTCCGGCAAGTCTTCCTACCCGCACAACGGGTCGTTGCGCATCTGTATAGCAGAGGTTTGCGCGTCTGTACAGCAGTCTGCGGCGGGCGTGACGGGAGAGTGTCTCGTGGTGCTGGGATCGGCTGGGGGAGGGCGGCCGCGACGTGCAACGGGTCCGCGGCCGGAGCGTGCCTCGCCTCCATCGGGCACTGGACTTGCGGTTGAGGTCGTCGGGCTCGTCATCGGGCATGTGTTGCTCTCCGCGAGTGGTGGCAGCCCGGCCTGGGCGCCGGCGCGGGCTCGTTGATCAAACCTGCCGGCAGGGCATCGGACGGCGTGCGTCGACCGCCATACGCATGTATAAGAGGGTGACTATGAAGACTGAGAGTCATGTTTTCGATCGGTGGGCGCCGCTGGCGGCTCCCCGCGTGTCCGACCCTGGGAGGCATCCGTGCGTATCGGTCTGACGGGCGGCGCGTCGACGCCCGACAAGATCATCCAGCAGGCCCGGCAGGCAGAGGCTGACGGTTTCCACGCGTTGTGGTACGCCAGCATCGTCACCGGTGACCCGCTGGTCGCGATGGCGTTGGCCGGGCGGGAGACCTCGACGATCGAACTTGGCACCGCCGTCCTCCAGACATACCCATGCCACCCGCTGCTGCAGGCGAACCGGGCCGCCTCCGTCGTCGCGGCGATGGGCCGGCCAGGCTTCACTCTTGGGATCGGCCCGTCCCACGAGTCGCTGGTCCGCGATGTTTACGGCCTGTCGTACGAGCACCCCGGTCGCAATACCGAGGAGTACCTGACGATCCTCGCCGCGCTCTTGCGTGGCGAGGACGTCGACTTCAAGGGGGAGGACTGGTCGACGCGCAGCGAAGGCGGTCGGATGGCCAGGGTCGCGCACCCGGTGACCGTCCTGCTGGCGGCGCTCGGTCCGCGTCTGCTGCGGGTAGCCGGAGAGGTCGCTGACGGCGCCGTGTTGTGGATGGCCCCGCCGCGCGCGATCGAGACCCACGTCGTGCCCCGCATCCATGCGGCAGCGGCCGCCGCCGGGCGCCCGGCGCCGCGGATCGTGGCCGGGCTGCCCGTCGCGGTGCACGACGACGTGACCGAGGCCCGCACGGCCACCGCGGCTACCGCGGCCGCCTACGCGGGGATGCCGAACTACCAGCGCATCCTTGCCATCGGCGGCGCCGACCACCCGGCCGAAGCTGCCATTGTCGGCGCCGAGGACTCGGTCCGGTCGCAGTTGCAGGCCCTCGTCGACGCTGGCGCGACCGACGTCTGGGCCAACATCGTGCCCGTCGGCGAGACAAGAGACGCCCGCGCCGCCTCGGTAGGCCGAACTACCGACCTTCTGCGCGAGCTCCTCGCGACATGAAGCGGCGACGGGCCGTTGGATCCGCGGCCAGGTTCCACCAGGAACCAGATTAGACTTGGTGCGTCAGTCGCCGAGCAGGACGAGCACCTCAGATCAGCGACGAGATCCGTCATCGTCGTCCGAGATGAGGCCTTGGTCGGCCCGCTTCGTCACCGATGCTGGTGTAGACGGGTTGTTCGATGCCGGCCAGGGCTCGACTCTGTCCAGGTACTGCTGGAGAAAGTCGACAGTCTCTACGTGGGAAGTGGACATGCCGACGGCCTTCTCCGTGTGGATCATTCGCGGGCTATTGGTGACGAGGAAAACGAGCGCCTCGGGAGAGATCTGACCCAAGGGTATCGTATAGTCGTTTGTTGATCTGGATAGTGCGGCAAGCACCATCTTCCGCACCTTCTCGCCTACGGCGGCAATCTCTGCTTGGATTGCTTTACGGTGGTTCGCCAGCGCGGTAAGTTCCACTATGAGGGCCGCGGCGGTACTGTTGTTGGCGAAGTTCCAAAGCGCCCGCAGGGGTTGGTCGGTCTCGAGTGCGTCGGCCAGCGCCCCGACGGTCTGCTCGGTGCGGCGCCGGACCAGAGCGAGGAACAGGTCGTCCTGCATCGGGAAGTAGTACTGGACAAGTCCAGGTGTCACCCCGGCCTTGGACGCCACCCCTCGATAGGTGACCGCGGCGTATCCCTCGCTGAGCATCAGCCGTTCGGCGCAGTCCAACAAGTCCGCGCGTTTCTTGGACGTCTCTGCTCCGACTCGACGGGGTGTTGTCATATTGAGCCTTTCAGGACCGTGTTCCACTCGTCGGCACGTCCGGCGTCCGACTGAGGCCATCCGTGATCCCCGACGCTGACATGCTAACGTCCCAGACCAGACGGCCCAGGAGATGGCGCACGATCAGGAGAATGCGCGGTCGTCACGATGCGCCGCGGCAGGCCATAGGGTATGATGTTTGCCTCCACGAGCCGGTGACGTTCTGAGTCGGCCCGTACCAGGGAATGTGACCCGCGTTCGCCCTGACCGGTGCCACGCACGCAGACGATGTCCGGGTTGTGCGGGCGGACATTGTCAGGGTCGATCTTCAGTTTGGCGTGGACGCTCGGCAGCTTGTTGGTCAGGAACACATCTGACTGCGCCGCCAGATTGTGAGGATATCCAGGATCTTGGAGGAGGCGGGGTCGAGGCCCAGGCTGCGCTTGCCTCTGTTCAAGTGCTCGAGCGGCACGGCACATGGACCTCGGAGGAGATGGTCGCCGCGCCCGTGGAGCCGAGTGCGCGCATCGCGTCGCCCCGCTCGACGTGCTCGATCCTGGTGACCTCCACGCCCAGCCGGCAGTAGCGCGGATGCCGACGCGACGACGGTGTGCTCGGTCACCTCCGGGACACGTGCGCCCTGCGTCGCCGCGGTCATTGCTTCTCTCCATTGGTTAGGTACCCATGCTCGGCTGGCGTCGTCAGTGGTCGGTGGAGCCGGGGGCGCGCCGCGCGTCGAGCCGGTCTGGCCTGCGTAACGCTGGACTGTACGAGCGTATGGAGCGATGCTGTACATTCGTGCAAAGATGTCCAGGGAGGCCAGGCAGTGGGCGCAGGCGACCTCTACTACGACCCGTACGACGTCGAGATCGACGCGGATCCGTATCCCGTGTACCGGCGGCTGCGTGACGAGGCGCCGCTGTACTACAACGAGCGTCTCGACTTCTGGGGGCTCAGCCGTTACGACGACGTCGTTGCGGCGCTCAAGGACCTCAGACGTCTGACCTCGACGAAGGGCGACATCCTCGAGGTCGTCAAGGCCGCGCCCGTCATGCCGCCGGGAATCTTCATCAACGAGGATCCGCCGTTGCACACCATCCATCGCGTGCTGGTGTCCCGGATGTTCACGCCGAGAAAGATCAAAGCGCTCGAGGAGAAGGTGCGGGCCTTCTGTGCGGCCTGTCTGGACCCGCTAGTGGGCGAGGGTCGGTTCGACTTCGTGCTCGACCTCGGCGCCGAGCTGCCGATGCGCACCATCGGCATGCTGTTCGGTATCCCCGACTCGGAGCAGCCGTCGCTGCGGTCGACTGCCCAGCGCGCCCTGCGCAACCGGCCGGGTGAACCGCTGCCGGTCACCAGGGAGAAGTACTTCGACGGAGGGAACTACACCGAATATGTGACGTGGCGGGCCGAGAACCCCTCGGACGACATCATTACCGAGTTGCTCACCCTGGAGTTCGCCGACCTGTCGGGGGAGGTCCGGCGGCTGACCCGGCAGGAGGTCCAGATCTTCGTCGGGGTGATCGCCGGTGCCGGCGTCGAGACCACCGGCCGGCTGTTCGGCTGGATGGGCAAGGTGCTGGCCGAGCATCCTGACCAGCGCCGCGAGCTGGTCGCGGATCCGACGCTCATCCCGCGTGCGATCGAGGAGTTGTTGCGCTTCGAGCCGCCTGGCCCACACGTGGCGCGCTATGTCAGCGAGGACGTCGAGTACCACGGGCAGATGGTTCCGGCTGGCAGTGCGTTGCTGCTCATGCTGTCGTCGGCCAACCACGACGAGCGCCAGTTCCCCGACCCGGAGCGGTTCGACATCCACCGCGACCTGCGCCAGCTCGTGACGTTCGGTCACGGCGCGCACTTCTGCCTGGGTGCCGGCCTCGCGCGCCTCGAGGGGCGCATCGCCCTCGAGGAGGTCCTCAAGCGCTTCCCAACGTGGGAGGTGGACCTGGCCGGCGCCCGCCGCGCGCCCACCTCGACGGTCCGGGGATGGGATTCCATGCCCGCCGCCATCGGCTGAGACGGCCAGCGACCAATGTCCACTCCGCTGTCCACTCCGCCTGAACTTCTCGGCGCGCCTCCGGCCGGCATTGTCACGGCCGAGTCCCGGACCGGCCGGTCCGTGCCCGATTTCGACAAGTCGGCCGCCGAGTGGGCGTTACTTTAAGGAGGCGGAGACCATGGAGGATCTCTACTGGGATCCGTTCGACAAGGTGATCGACGTCGACCCGTATCCGGTGTGGCGCCGTATGCGCGACTACGCGCCGGTGTACCGCAACGACAGGTTCGACTTCTTCGCGTTGTCCCGGCATACGGATGTCGACGCGGCGCACCTCGACCCGGTGACGTTCAGCTCGGCGCACGGCACGGTGCTGGAGCTGATGGGGCCTGAGCCGATGAACGTCGGGCAGATGATTTTCATGGACCCACCGACACACACGACGATGCGGGTGCTGGTCTCGAGGGCCTTCACGCCGCGGCGGGTCGGGGGGATGGAGGGTACGGTCCGCCGGATCGCCGCCGGGCTGCTCGACGACCGGGTCGGCTCCGGCGGTTTCGACTACGTCCAAGACTTCGCGGCCCAGCTGCCGTCGATGGTGATCTCCGAGCTGATCGGCGTCGACCCGGCCGACCGCGAGGAGATCCGGCGCACGATCGACGAGGCGCTCTACATTGACGGCGAGAAGGGGATGATCAACGATATCTCCTTCGCCGCCCAGATCAAACTGCACACGTACTTCTCCGAGCAGCTCGAGGCGCGGCGCCGCAACCCACGAGACGACATGATGACCGCCCTCACCCAGGCCGAGGTACGGGGCGAGAACGGCACTCGTCGGCTCTCCACCTCAGAGGCCGCCGACTTCACCAGCCTGCTGGTGAGCGCCGGCACGGAGACGGTGGCCCGCCTACTCGGCTGGGCGGCCGCGCTGCTGGCCGAACATTCCGAGGCGCGCGCTGAGATCGTCGCCAATCCGTTGCTGATCAGGAAGGCGCTCGAGGAGACGCTGCGCTACGAGGCGCCATCCCCCGTCCAGGGACGGATGACCACGCGGAACGTCGAGCTGCACGGCACCACCATCCCGGCCGGCTCGAAGGTCCTGCTGCTCACCGCGTCCGCCGGACGAGACGAGCGCAAGTATCCCGACCCAGACCGCTACGACATCCACCGTGAATTCGACAGCCATGTGTCGTTCGGTCACGGGATCCACTTCTGCCTCGGCGCGGGCTTGGCCCGCCTCGAGAGCCGAGTGGCGATCGAGGAAACCCTGCGCCGCTTCCCGACCTGGGACGTCGACGACGCGAACGCCGTCCGCCTGCACACCAGCACGGTCCGCGGCTACGCAAAGCTGCCCATCACCTTCTGACGGGGAAGGCACCGTCCTGAGCTCGGCTGAGCGAACGAGTCCACGTGATGGCGATCGCGTGGCGGTCACTGGTCTTTGTGTCCATGCCGGTCGGCGTTGGGCCGACGGAGAAAGGAGCGACTCGTATGACACGGGTAGCTGTCGTGACGGGTGGCGCGTCGGGATTGGGTCTGGCGATCTGCCAACACCTGGCCGACGCAGGCCGGCAGGTGGCGGTTCTCGACCTGAACGGGGCTGCCGCTAAGGACGCCGCGGAAGGCCTGCGCGCCGCCGGAGCGACGGCGATGGCGGTCGAGGTCGACGTCTCGGACCGCGCGTCGGTCGACGCGGCTTTCGACCGGGTGCGGGCCGAGCTCGGGCCCGTGCAGATCGTCGTGACCAGCGCGGCGATCTCTGGGTTCACTCCGTTTGAGGAAATCACCGTCGACCTGTGGAACCGCTACCTGGCGGTGAACCTGACCGGCACGTTCCACTGCGTCCAGGCCGCGATCGAGGACATGGCCGCGGCCGGCTGGGGCCGCGTCGTGACGATCTCGTCCGCGGCGGGGCAGACCGGCACGGCCCGCCAGGGCCACTACTCGGCGACGAAGGGCGGCGTGATCGCTCTCACCAAGGCCGTCGCGCTCGAGTACGCGGCCCGGGGCATCACCGCCAACACCATCCCGCCGTTCGCGGTGGACACCCCGTCGCTACGCGGCCAGCAGAGCAGCCGGAATCTTCCGAAGACCGAGCACATCGCCCGGATGATCCCCGCCGGCAGGATAGGCACGCCCGACGACATCGCCGCGACCTGCGCCTTCCTGTGCTCGGACGCGGCGGGCTACATCACCGGCCAGGTCATCGCCGCAAACGGAGGAGCCATTCTGTGAGTGACAGGTTCTCGCTCGAGGGTCGCGTCGCGGTCGTCACCGGGGGCGGGACTGGGATCGGTCGGGGTTCGGCGTTGGCGTTGGCCGAGTACGGCGCCGATGTGGTGCTCTCGGCGCGACGCTCGGAGCCGCTGGAGTCCACCGCCAAGGAGATCGAGGCCTTGGGCCGCCGCGCCCTTGCCCTGCCGGCTGATGTCACCAAGCCCGAGGAGTGTCAGCGGATCGTCGACACCACCCTGGCGGAGTTCGGCCGGCTCGACGTCCTCGTCAACTGCGCCGGCGGCGCCGAGACCAAGTCGATCAGAAAGTGGACCGAGAATGAGTGGCACCAGGTGGTAGCGCTCAACCTCGGCTCCGTCTGGTTCCTGTCCCGCGCGGCCTCCGTGCCGATGCTCGCGCAGGGCAGGGGCGCGATCGTCAACATCTCCTCGGGTGCCAGCTTGCTCGGCATGCCGCAGGCCGCGCCCTACGGCGCGATGAAGGCCGGCGTGAACAACCTGACTGCGTCAATGGCTGCGGCCTGGACCCGCAAGGGCATCCGGGTGAACTGTGTCGCCGTCGGCGCGGTCCGCGCCGCCACCCTGACCGACGACGCCGCCCGATACGGCCTCGACCCGGAAGCGATCGGCCTGATGAACGGCTCCGGCCGCCTGGGAGAGCCCGAGGAGATCGGCAACGTCGTCCTGTTCTTCGCCTCTGACGCCGCCAGTTTCTGTTCCGGCCAGACCCTCTACGTCCACGGCGGCCCTGGCCCCGCCGGCATCTGACGGGGACTTCCAATCACCGCCCGCGAACACCACGTACGCCTCAACCGGATCCGGTGAGCCAATGGCTCACCGGGCCGCCGGATGACCACCTCAGGTGATGACCATGACTCAGCAACGTTCCGATCTGCCACTCGGGAACGAAGACGACCATGGCTAGCAGCCGGTACGGACTGGGAGATCGATTGGGCCACCCAGACCACGAACCCAGACAACAGGGAGCAGCATGAGCACTGAAAGCGAGCTCGAGGAACTACGCCGCGAGATCCGCTACGTGAAGGACCGGATCGAGATCCTCGACTGCATCAACAAGCAAGCCCGCGGCCACGACCGGCACGACGCCGACCTGATGACGAGCGTCTACGCCTCGGACGGGATCGACGAGCACGGCCCAGACGTGAACCCCGGCCCCGACTACGGTGCCTGGGCCAACACGCGGCACTCGATGGTGTTCGCCGACCACCTGCACAACATCACGACACACACCTGCGAGATCGACGGCGACGAGGCACACGCCGAGAGCTACGTCATCGGTGCGATGGTCGGGAAGGACGGCAAGACCCTCGCTTTCATGGGTGGTCGCTACCTGGACCGGCTGGAGCGCCGCGACGGCGCCTGGAAGATCACCTTGCGGCGCTGCACGGTCGAATGGGCCTTCACCGCTGACGCGTCGTTCCTGAATTCCGGCGCCTTCAAGGGATTCCTGAAAGGGACCTGGGACACCAGCGACCTTTCCTATGCGCGCCCGTTGAATCTGGACACAGAGCCCACGGCCCGCTGGTGACGCCCGAACGGGCGCGGCCTCGCCGACACCTCCGCCGCGGAGCCGGGGGAGCGGGAGGAGCCGGGGGAGCCGGAAGACAGGTTCGCCGCCCGGCCCGCGGCGGAGGAGCCACTGGGTCCCCGCGCGGCGGACGGTCCGCCGAGACAATCCCCTGCGGGGCGAGGGATCCTCGATCATCGTTACCGGCTCGATCGCTGGAATGATCAAGGGGGCGGCGGATGCGCCCGGCGCGCCGGGCGGGCTCGGCTGCTCGTCGGCGAAGCAGCTGGCCGCCAGGTACGTCGAGCTACTCGCCCTGCAGCTCGCCCCGCACTCCTTCCGACTGGGCGCGATCCACCCGACAAACGGCAACCCGCGCTGCTGCAGAACGACAATGTCTACCGAGCGTTTCGGCCGGACCTGACGCCGGACCTGACGCCGGACCTGACGCCGGACACTCGCGTCGGTACAGAGATCGCCGGCGCATCGGGCAATGATCTTTCTTCTTGCGCGCCCTACGCATCATGCGGTCATGACCGTCTGGCCTGCCTGGCTCTGATATTCGGCGGTGGATTACTATCCACCGGCTGTCGCTGGTCATGAATGGTGAGAGGATGTTCACGTTTCATGGGTGGGGCGATGATCGGCAGTATTGTTTCGGCGTGAAGGCTGGCAAGGGGGTGTGAGGTCTATACCAAGTCGGCTGATCGCGTCCAGCGCATCCCCGACCTGGTGGTGGGGTTGCCTGTGTCCAGGCGTGTCCCGGGACCTCGTCGCTACGTCGCCTCGCTTCCGGCTCGCGCTGTTCCTTGACCCGGCCCGCCTCCGTGTCTCGAGACGCCTTTCCTGGCACGGACGGAGCTCGATCGCGAAAGGATTCCACTCCTTCTCATGTCAGTTACTGAGACCGTGACCCAGGACCAGGACCTGCCGTTCTTTCCTTTCCCGGACACGTTCAGCCCCCTGCCATCGGGCACTCTGGCCGAGATCGCCAGGCGGGCACCCGCCATCCGCGTCCGTTTCGGGCCCGGCCAGCTCCCCGTCTGGCTCATCGTGCGGCACGCCCCCGCCCGGGCGATGCTCGGCGACCACCGCTTCTCCCGAACCAGGACGCTGGACTTCCGCCCCCCGCTGACGGGAGCGCAGATCCCCGATCGCACCTCGTTGCTGTGGCTCGACCCGCCGGACCACACCCGGATTCGCCGCTTGGTGTCCACCGGATTCGCCCATCGCCGCATCGAACACCTGCGGCCCTGGATCGCCGAGACCGCCCGCCGACACGTGGCGACCATGCTTGCCGGCCCCGCACCGGCCGACTTCCGCAAACACGTGGCCGCCGCGGTCCCGGTCGAAGTGATCTGCCACCTCCTCGGCGTCCCGGAGATCGACCAGGACAAGGTGCGCACCTGGGCCGAGACGCTGTTCCGCTTCTCCGTCGACCGGGAGGCCGCCGCCGCCGGCCAGAAGGCTCTGCATGCCTACATGGACACCCTGGTCCGTGAGCGCCAGGCGCAGCTCGCCGCCGGCGAAACCGCGACGAAGCTGTTCGACGTCCTGATCACTACCCACGACAGCGATGACGGCCGCCTCAGCGAGGACGAACTGCGCTCGCTGGCGCTCACCCTGCTCATCGGCGGCTTCGAGACCACCGCGGGCGTCCTTACCAACGCCGTGGGCACGCTGCTCGCGGAGCGGTCACACTGGGCGTCCCTCGTCGCCGACCCGGAACTGATGCCGACTGCCGTCGAAGAGCTCTTGCGCTACCACCCGCTGTCGATGACTTTCCCGCGGGTCGCCACCGAAGACGTCGACCTCGGCGACTTCGTCGTCCGGACAGGCGAGGTCGCGATCGCCCCGTTCGCCGCCACCAACCGCGACCCGGCTCTCTACGACGACCCTGACCGCCTCGACCTCACCCGACCGCCGGTCGCGAACCTGGCCTTCGGCCACGGTCCCCACCACTGCATCGGCGCACACCTGGCCCGGGTGGAACTCGCGGAAGTGCTGCGCGCGTTGATCGACCTCATGCCGACCCTACGACTGGCCGTGCCGCTCGCGGACCTGCGCTACGAACTTGCAGCTCCGATCGGCCGACCGGAGAAACTTCCCGTGGTGTGGTAGCTGTCGGGCGCGGCGCCACCGGCCAGAGTCGGCCGGCGGCGCCGTCGACCAGCGGCCATGCCTCGCGATAGCGCAGAGCGAGCGGCCGGCCCCGAATCGGCCGATGATCCCCTCATCAAATTTCAGGACGGGCCGTTCGTGTTCACCCTGAAGGATGCAGGTAGACGGGTTCGCTGGTCAGGCAGCATGTTGATATTCGTGGAGCAGGCCGCAGAAGCGGTCGATGCGTCTGATCGTGCCGCTCGGATCAGCGGGCCGTGGCACCGGGTCGGCGGCGTCGAGGTAAGTACCGTGGTGGGGTCGGGCGGTGTTGTAGTGCTCGACGTAGGTAGATAGCCTGGACGGGGTCTTGATGACTCGGATGCTCTCGGCGGTGAAGACGTCGTCGAAGCCACGGGCGAACTTGGTATCCCAGTCTCTGATCAGGAACCTGTACGGCCCGCCGTTGCGCTCGCCGAGCTGGTAGGCGAGGACCAGCTGCCCGGCGACTACGCCACGGCCTCGGTCAACGCCGCGATCTCGGCCGCGGCCGGCCCGCGCAGCGACGGCAGCACCACCGCCCGCACCGCCACCCACCACCGACCCCGCAGATCATCCCGCAGCTTCTCCAGGTCGCAGGTGGAGCGGTTGGCGAACACACCGGGCGGGCGCATCCTGGTCAGGACCTCGCCGGGGACGGACGGGCGGTGCAACCTCGATCCACCCCAGGCGAGGCCGGTGTCAACCACCTCCCTCCGGCGACCTCGCTCGATTTGGCGCAGAACCTCCCGGATACGCGCTTAGCTCCGAGCCAGGTCCATCCCTGCGGCCCGTCAGCCCGCGATCGGCGTGTTGCCGAGGACCTTGTACGCGGCCGGCTGGCCCTTGCTGTCCAGGGTCGTTGTCAGGCCGCCGAGGACGCAGACGGCCGGCTCCGCCGGGATGGCCTTGCCGCTGCAGCGGTATTTGATCCCGCCGGCGCCAGGCAGGTCCGCCTCCTTCATCGCCCTGATCGTCGAGGCGATGGTGGCTGGGGTGATGTCACCCGAGATGTTCTCCACGGCCTTCTGAAAACCGGCGGTGATCATGAACATGATCATGCCGTCCTGAGAGCTGAGGTCGATGTCCTTGCCGTATGTATTGGCGACCTGCGTGTAGAGACGCATCGACGGGCCGTCCGCGCCGATCGGCGCGCTGGCAGCGACGACCATGCCCTTGAGCGTGCCGCCAGGAACCGACTTGCGAGTGGCGTCGGTGATGCACTGGGAGATGGCGCTGATGGTGCCGGTGAAGCCGACGGCCCTGAGGCCGTTCATGGCGCTGATGCAGAACGAGTCGTTGCCGAGGATGAAGACCTGGTCGGAGCCGTTGCCGGCGATCTGCTGCATTTGGGGTGTCATGTCGGCGGTGCCCGGCGCGATCCGGAGGAGCTCGTAGCCGATGCCGGCCTTCTGGAACAGGGGTGGCGCGACCTCTTGGACGGCGTGGAGTGCGGCGGGGACGTCGATGACGATCGCGGTGACCTTCTTGTTGCCCTTGTCCTTGGCGACCTGGATCGGCAGGTCGATGACGCCGAAGGTCGGGTTGCCCAGCGAGAAGGTCGTCGGGCTGGCGAGCAGCTCGGGATGATCCGAGCCGTAGAGCATGACGGGGACGTGCGCGTCGTTCAATGGCTTCCAGGCGCTCTCGATGACAGCCGACGTGCCGATGAGGGCGGCGACGACGCCGTCCTCGACCAGCTGATTGCCGCAGTCAGTGGCCTTGGACGGGTCACCCAGGGTCTCGCAGATCGTCAACTCGATGGGGTGGCCGCCGAGGCCGGACTTGTGCTCGTTGAGCCATTTGGTAGTGGCTTCGGCCACCCTGTTGTCGTTTCGATGGTCAGCGATCGGACTGGCTCCGTCGGTGATCACGCCGATCTTGATCGGGGCGCCGGTGGCCTTGGCGATCGGGCCGAGTAGGTCCCCGGGACTCGCGGGGCCGTTGGCCGCGGGGGTGGAGCCGCTTTGGTCGTCGGAGCCGCCACAGGCCGAGACGAAGGCAAGACTCGCGGCCAAGAGGGCGATGCCAGCGAGTTGTAACCCGGTCGGGCGGGTGTGCGGCTGCAGGGCTCTAGCGGACCGTAGCGACGGTGTAGATGACCGCTGGGCGGCCTGTTTCGGGATGTGTGACACGTTTCCTGCCTTGTCGTCCGATGTTGGAGATTACGAAGGATTGCCGAACCGTTCGCGAAGAGTGGTCAGCGGTTTGGCTGAGAAAAAACAATTTCAAGATTCGGTGCGGGCTTTAAGGTTGCCCGTCACGATGCGGCCCAAGGTACTGCCGGCTCCAGCGACGACAACGACTCGGGCGCATCGGACATGCCGCGCACGTCATTCGGAAGCGATCACCCAGCCAAGCGACGACGTCTGCACGAGCCGAGAGGACCGCCTAAAAGCGTGCCGCGGCAGCGCCGGGGTGCCGTGGTTGTCGGTGAAGACGTATCGAACTGCGGGGGTACCCTGGTCTCAGGCCAAGAGGGCCGCCGGCTCGGGGCCGAGACTATTCGAGCTGCCAGGTCCCGTGTACTACGAGATCCTGGATCGACATCAGCGTGAGGACGGCACGCTCGACGCGGTCCGCTCGCTTTCCGACTTCGTCTTGAACGAGGAAGGCCAGATCTGCAACCTTGGAGTGTTCCGCCAGCAAGCCTCTGACGGACGGTGTCCCTGCCGGGCACGTCGATCCAGCATGGGTCAGCCTTGAAGACGTTCCGAGAGGAGTACCTCAAGCCAGGTTCCGATCCGCTCGACCTGGTCCATGGCCACGAACTCCACGAGCGGGCCGGCCCGACGGAGTGAAACTGACATCCTTGGCCGCCGCCACCACCAGGCTCCGTGCCCCAACGTCATAGGAATTACTTTTCCGCCGGACCTCTTCCGCTCGTTCCGCCAGCGTCGATCGTTGTCATAGCCTTCTCCTCTGACGCGTTTCCCGTACCACGCTGGCGCTCATTTTCTCTCTGCACGCCGACACCGATCCCCGCGACGATCGGCAGGTGGGCGCGCAAAGACAACCAGGCTCACCGCATAGACGTATAGCAGGCCTTTTCTCGCATGCACAGCAGGGCGTTGCGCATCTGTATAGCAGAATTTTGCTCGCTTGTACAGCAGGACGTGACGGGCGTGGCGGGAGGGTGTCGCGTGGCACCGGGACGGGCGGACCGAGGGCGGAGCCTGGGCTCCAGCCGGTGGGGGCGGTCATCACGAGCATGACGGCATTGGCGACCTGCTCGGCACCGAGTTCCTGGCCGCCATCGGTCAAGGTCTCCTACGACCGCAGACGCGTCGGAGGGCAAACGGCGCGACCAGGCCGTTCTTGTCCTCGCGCGCCGCCGGTCAACGTCCTGTGGGCGACGCTCCGCGACGGGCGCGCCTACAAGGAACGACCATCCGTCGGCTCTCTCGCGGCTTGACAAACGGATTGAGAAGCACGGATCGACGACAAGCGATCTTGTCTGCCGGCGGCAGCCTGCGTGGGTGTACGTCGATCCGTGGCGGCCGACCTGCACCCGCAGGACCGCGACCCGGTGGCGGTAGGCACCTCAGCGGTCGGTGCACGGTGAGTACTGGCGGACGTCGTCGGTCGGCGGTATCAGGTCCACATGGGCACCGCCGACCAACCTGGCGGCCGGTCACGCCGAGGGTGCTCCAGCACCGGCGACGCGAGGCCGTCGAATTCGACGGTCCTCGCTGCGACACGAACTGTCGTGGCCACCCGGTGCCGCGTCGGCCCATGACGCGACGGGCGCGGCAGCGGATCACTGCGACCGGCCGAAGACTGGCGGTCGCAGGGGCTCGTCGCGCATCGTCGAGGCAGCGAGACCAGACCCGCCGTGCCTGGCTGATCAGCTTTGTGGTGTGCTGGTCCGCGCGCCTGGCGAACCGGGTGCTCCGTCCCGACCGAAGCGAGTGGGCAGGTCGGGGTGGTAGACCACGAGCCGGACTGGTTGTCGTTTGGCGGCGTACATCGCCAGGTCGGCTTGGTGGAGCAGGATGTCGGGGGTGGTTGGCCGGCTGACGGCGTCGAGGGTGACCAATCCGAGGCTGGCACGCGGGGCGTAGTCTCGACCGGCCAACTGACAGGGTGCCTGTATCGCGGTCGTGAGCCGCTCGGCGATGCGGTGCGGGTCGTCGGAGCCGGCGCCGTCGAGGATGACGGCGAACTCATCGCCGCCGAGGCGGGCGACGGTGTCAGCGGCGCGAGTTTCGGCGCGTAGCCGCCGTGCGGTGATCTTGAGGAGTTCGTCGCCCGCGGCGTGCCCGAACGCGTCGTTCACTTGTTTGAAGTGATCAAGATCGACGAACAGGACGGACATTGCGACCGTCTGGTCAGCGGGCGTGTTGCACCTAGAGGCGGGGTTGGCGGCAGACGTGACTGCGTGCTGCAGCCGTCGGGTGAACAGCGCCCGGTTCGCCAGGCCTGTCAGCGGGTCGTGGAACGCCTGGTGATGCAGCTCGTGCTCGCGTTCGCGGATCTCGGCGAGCAGTCGGGTGTTCTCAGCCAAAGTGATCATCTGCCGGATCAGGACCAGCACCAGCAGGCTCACCGTGCCATACATCTCGAACCGATCGACGCGAGCGCCGGTCACCAGCGAGCAGAGGACCAACAGACCCGTCAGGCCGAACACGGCGTATGGCAGGACGGCGTGCGCCCACATCGTCCGCGGACGAGGCGGTGCCAGGTCGTCCGCCTGCGCCTGGAGGGGGACCGGCGCCAACGCGGCGAGGAATATCAGAAGCAGGGCCGCGGCGAACAGGACCAGGCTCCATGGCGGGAGCTCGTAGGCGCCGTAGGCGACACGGTAAACGAGGATGTTCTGCGTGAGCCCCAGGGTCAGCAGGCCCGCGGCGAGCAGGGCGAGCGTCATGGCGGAACGCGGCCGGCGGAAGCTCGCGATCAGCAGGACCGCCGCTGCCAGGATCATCATCGCAACGTCGTGCACCAAGGCAAGGAGGAACAGCGCCAGGTCGTGTGCACCCGATCGCACGACCGGGCCCAGCACCGTGACCCACTCCAGCAGGACGACGGAACCGACGATCAGGACACAGTCCAGCATGGTGATCGCGTGCCAGCGTCCCGGGCTGTGCCGCCGCCTCGCGCTCTCGTCGGCGAGCGGGTCGGTCGGCAGGCACAGGAGCCCCGTCAAAGCCAGTGCATAGAAGACAAGAAGTACCAGGGTCGACGATGTCTCACCAGCCAGCGGTCGACCCGTCAGCAGTATCGTCGCAGCCAGAAGGCCTCCGGCCGTCATACCGCCCGCCATCACACCAATCAGCACCCGCCATCGCCGGTCGCCGGAGCCGGCGTGACGAGCGGTCCACAGGCAGGCCGTTGCGGCGGCGATCTCGGCGGCGACGCAGGTGAAGACGGTGGCGATCTGGCCGGCACGGTAGTCCAATAGCACCGCGAATGCGACATCCAGCCCGATGAGCAGCGCGCAGGCGACCATGGCAGCAGGGAATAAGGGCGGTGCGTGGCCGGCACCGAACGGGCGCCGGATGCCTGACCCCACCGCTCCGACGCCACGGAATCCAGCCATCGCTTCCCCCAACGAGTTCATCGTAACCAGCGGAACCCGGTCGCGACAGTCCGGCTGCTGCGCTCTGTCTCGATCGCCGGTACCACGCTCCGATCGCGGGGGCCTTCCTCTCCCAACCCGCGATCCTCGTGCTCGACGAGGCGACCAGTTCCGTCGACACCCGTACCGAGGCCCTCATAGAGCAGGCGACCGCTGCACTGCTCGAAGGGCGCACCGCGTTCGTCATAGCGCGCCGGCTTTCCAAGATCCGAGACGCCGACGCCATCGTCGTCATGGAGGACGGCGCCGTCGTCGAGCAGGGCACCCACGACCAGCTCATCGACGAGGGTGGCGCCTACGCACGCCTGTAGGCCGCCCAATTCACTGACACCCTTCCGTCGGCGACAGCAACGGGACCAGTTGACGTACCTCAAATGACTTCCGGGCCGCATCTGACTTGTGCGCGCTAGTGATGGGTGATAGCTTCTCTTTGGCGTTGGCGCGCGCAATTCATAGGGTTCGCGCTTGGAGATGGTGTGCGCCCGCCCATCGACTTCTGCCTGTGGCGATCAGGCTGAACTGCTGCCTCCTGGCGGCAGGGATTCTGCCGCCGGTCAGGGCACTCGGTTGATTCGTGTATCCGCCAGGACGGCCGCCTGCACCGCCTGAAAGCCGAAGTGCGCTTGGCCGTGTTGCGGACGACTGGCATGTAGTTCGGCTTCCCGATGCATGAGCTGCCGTCCGCGCCTGGCGTGGAGGAATAGGCCCCGACCACGCCAGGCGTGGCGGCTCGAGCAGGAGCATCGTCTACGGCCGGCTCACCGCCGTCCGGTATCGCTGCCAGGCTGATCCACGGCGAGGGAGGGCTCGTTGACCGTCGAGTCGTCTGCGGATGTGTGCGGTCACAGCACCACGACCACTAGACGGCAGCCGCGACCCTTGCTCCGGCGGATGTCGACCGTGATGCCACGCTCATCGGTAAGGTCGTCATGGCGGCCTATCGCCGAGACGGTTTCGGACCCGCCGAATCGGTCGAGGCGACCGTCAAGCCCGTCTGGGCCTTCTGCCTTATCGGGGTCGGTGCCCGCAGTGGAACGACCTCCGCTGACCCCTGGTGCTGAAGGCCGGTCTGATGGTGCCAGCGCTCGATTCGGCGGTGGCAGGCGGCGAGGATCTCGAAGGGCTGCCGCGTCCCGATTTCTCGGGACGCGGCAGCGCCCATCCGGGCGACGCTCAGCCGGTGCTGCCGTCGGCGCAGACGCGGTCACGGACGGCCTGGAACGAGGCACCGTCGGGCGAGACCTGGACGAAGGCATGGCAGGACAGTGGTTTGCCCGTGTAGTCGCTGAGGTCGACGGGTGCGACGAGGCTGTCCGCGTCGTAGGCGGTAACGCTTCGCAGGGCGCTGATGAAGCCCTCACGGGTGGGGCAGGGGCCAGCGAGGTCGAGTCCGCGTAGGAGCAGATCGGTGTTGATGTAGGTGAACATCGCGAACTGCTGGTCGGTGCCGCCGGACTCCGGGGCGTAGCGGGCCATGGCGCTCTGGTAACGCTGCATTGCTGGGCCGCCTGCTTCGAACGGGCGGAAGAAGATCGGTATCGACACACCGGCGAGTGCCGGACCGTCGGATGCCAGAATGCTGCGGTCGTAGCCGGTGAGCACGACACTGACGGCCAGTTGCGCGCCCGCGGCTCGCGTCGCCTGTACGACCTGCCCGAAGTCGTGTGGCGCGACGATCCCCAGCAGGGCGTCGGCGCCGAATGTCATGATCTTTCTGGCTACCTGGTCGGGACTGCCGATGCCGGTGTAAGGAAACGTCTCGAAGGTGCTGACGCCCGCCGCCCGTAGGCCCTCCAAATACGCGGTCGTGGCGTCGGAGCTTGCCGCCGAGTCGCTCCCGGTGATGACCGCGACCCTGGTGCCATGAGCAGCCCGGATGTACTGGCCGACAACGGCCGGTGATGCGGCGTAGATGAAAGAGAACATGTTCTTGCGCCCGGCCCAGGCAGGTTCGATGGAGATGCCGGTGACGGGCACTCCCAGGCTCGTGAGGTGGTTGAGGGAATCACCGAGGGTGGCACTGGCGGTCACGAGCCCGAAGACCTGCTGGCGTTGGACAAGGTCGTCGACCGCGACCGTGGCGACGGACGGGGTCCCTCCATCGTCTCGCCACTGGTAAGCGATCCGTCGGCCGTGGACGCCGCCCTGCTCATTGGCGAGGCCGATTCTGGCGTCAATACCGGCACGGGCCGTGGAGAGCGGGGAACTCGACCCTCCCGACGCGGGATAGACGAATCCCAGTGTCACCTGGTTCGGTGTGACTCCGGGCGAGTCGCAGGGCGTGTTCGCGCCGCCTCCACTGCTCGGCGTGGCGCAGTCGGTGGCCGCGGCAGCCATGACCGCGATCGCTGCCCCTAAGACTAATCGTCGCCTACATAAATGCATGTCGGTCCTCGCGTATTTCGGTCGCGAATGAAGATCAGTTGATTTAGTGAATCCCCGTGGATCCGCAGGCGTGGCCTTGCGGGTTCCGTTTTAGGTGGTTTTGCGGTGTATGAGGGTGGCGCGGTGGGAGGGGGTTGGGTTCTGTCGGGGTCGGCCTTCTAGTTTGTGGAGGGCGAAGTCGGTGAAGTCGCGCCCGAGGGTGGGGGTGTCGAACCGTATGGTCGTCAGTGGGGGGACTAGTAGGGCGGCCAGTGGGCTGTCGTCGTGTCCGATGACGGCGATGTCCTCGGGTATCCGTAGCCCCGCGGTGACGGCGGCGCCCACGACGGCCGCGGCGACGAGGTCGTTGAAGGCGATGACGGCCGTGATGCCCGTGTCGCGCCACCGGCGGATCGCGTTGTCGGCGGACCCGTCCCGGTGGTCGATCTGGACGAGGTCGGGTGCGGGCAGGTTGTGCGAGCGGGCGCGTTCGCCTGCGGCGCGGTGGCGCGCCAGGACCAGCGAGTATGGGGGTGGTTCCTTGAACGTGGCGTATACCAGCCGGCTGTGGCCTCGGTCGATCAGGTGGTCGACCTGGAGTTCCGGTCCGGCGCTGACCGCAGTCGAGATGTTGGCCGGGTCGTCGCTGTCGGGGTCTGGGAACAGTCTGGTGATCCCGCAGCTGCGCATCGAGGCGACGTCCTCGGGGTCGAACGGGACCAGGCCGATCACGAGGTCGGGGTTGAGTGACTCCCACAGCGGTCGGCTGCGGGTGCCGGGATGGCGGGTGTAGGTGACGAGTGAGTAGCCGGACTCGTCCAGGGCGAGGGATGCCTCGTCCAGGAAGTGTCTGAACCTGAACTCCTGAGGCCAGTCGGGCAGGACGAGCAGGATGATCCTGCTTCGGCCGCTGACCAGGGCGCGCGCGGCGCTGTTCGGCCGGTAGCCGAGCCGGGTCGCGGCGTCGAGCACGCGTAGGCGGGTGGTCTGCGGGATCGTCTGTCCTGGGGTGGCGTTCAGGACGTATCCCACGGTGGCTCGCGAGACCCCGGCCTCGCGAGCGACGTCCACGGCTGTGACACGGCGTCCGATGCTTGCCTCTGGCATGGCCGCCTGTCTCCTGTCTCTCGTCCCGCTGGCGTGGCCGCTGTCCGACTTGCACGTGCAAGTCCATCGATGTTAGCTTGCGTCCCGCGCCACTTGCTCGTGCAAGTGGCCTGGGGCACCCGGGCCGTGGCGGATCCAGGAGCACGCCATCGGCGGCTTCCGAGACGGCTTCGCCGGCGCGGGCGGGGTGTCACCGCCGAATTCCACGTGCAATCAGAGGGGCGTCGGTTGATTCGCACATCGTTCAACGACGGCTGGTTCTTCCGGCCGAAGGCCGAGGCGTTCCTGACGATCCTGGGGCAGGCCGACACCGGCTGGGAGCCGGTCCGACTGCCGCACGACGCGATGGTGCACGGCGAACGCGACAGCACCGACACGACGGCGGCGCAGCGCGGCTACTTCCCGGCCGGGGCCTACGAGTACAAGAAGACGTTCTTCGTGCCCGACGAGTACCGGCACCGCCGGGTCACCTTCGAGTTCGAAGGGGTCTACCGAAACGCCCGGGTGTACCTGAACGGTGACCTGGCGGGGCGGTGCGCTAATGGGTACTCGAACTTCCAGATGCGTGCCGATCATCTGCTGCGGTACGGCCAGGACAACGAGATCCTGGTCGACGCGCGTAGCCAGGACGACACGCGCTGGTACTCCGGTGGTGGCATCTACCGCAACGTGAAGATCCTTCTCGGTGGCCTGGTGTATGTGGCCCCGGACGGCGTGCGCGTCACGACTCCGGTCGTAGACGACGAGTTCGCCGTCGTCACGGTGTCGACCGAGGTGCGCAACGAGGCCGCGGTCACCCGAACCGTCGATGTCGTCACGGAGATCGTGGACGTGGACGGCGCGGTCGTCGGCAAGGACGTCGCTCCGGCGACTCTCTTCCCCGGCACCACCGAGACCGTGCGCCAGCGGCTGACCGTCGCGGAGCCAGGCCTGTGGAGCGTCGATGATCCTTTCCTCTACACCTGCCGGACCAGCGTGCGCGCCGGCGACGAGCTGCTCGACGAGGACCTGACGCGGTTCGGCATCCGCACCCTCGGCGTCGACCCACACCGTGGCTTCCGGCTCAACGGGCGAACGGTGAAGCTGCGCGGCGCGTGCATCCACCATGACAACGGCGTCATCGGCGCGGCCACGATCGACCGGGCGGAGGAACGCCGGGTCGAGATCCTGAAACAGGCCGGCTTCAACGCGATCCGCAGCGGGCACAACCCGATCAGCAAGGCGCTGCTCGACGCCTGCGACCGGCTGGGCATGCTCGTGGTGGACGAGCTCTTCGACACGTGGACAAGGTCGAAGTCCGGCGAGGACTACGCCCTCGACTTCACCACGTGGTGGGAGTCGGACGTGCGTGCGATGGTGGACAAGGACTTCAACCATCCCAGCGTCGTCCTCTACTCGATCGGCAACGAGATTCCCGAGACGGGCAGCGCCGCCGGTGCGGCGCTGGGGCGGCGGATCGCCGAGAAGGTGCGCGCGCTGGATGGCACGCGGCTGGTCACGAACGCCGTCAACGGGCTGCTGGCCGGCGGTCCGGAGTTGTTCGCCGCGTTCGCCGGTGGATCCGAGCCGCAAAGCGCTGAGAATGTCGACGTCAACACGTTCATGACCCAGTTCCGGGAGTTCATGCCGGTCCTGATGACCTCCGACGTCATCACGTCGAAGACGGCGGAAGCCATGTCCTACCTCGACGTGGCCGGCTACAACTACCTGGAATCGCGGTACGCGATGGATCGCGCGCTGTTCCCGAACCGGGTCATTCTCGGGACCGAGACGTTTCCCTCCGACATCGACACGAACTGGCGGCTCGTCCAGGACAACAGCCACGTCATCGGCGACTTCACCTGGACCGGCTGGGACTATCTCGGCGAGCCGGGGCTCGGCCGGATCGAGTACCAGGGCGAGGGAACCACGACCGCCAGCGTGACCGATCACCAGGCGGCCTATCCCTGGCTCGCGGCGTGGTGCGGGGACCTCGACATCACCGGGCATCGCCGTCCCGCCTCCTACTACCGTGAGATCGTCTTCGGCCTGCGCTCCGAGCCGTACCTGGCCGTGCACCGGCCGGCACGGCACGGCCAGCCGGTCAGGGTGGCGACCTGGTGGTCGTGGACCGACTCGATCTCCAGCTGGACCTGGGACGGCCACGAGGGCCGACCGATCCACGTCGACGTCTACTCGGCCGCGGACGAGGTCGAGCTCCTGGTCAACGGCCGCTCGCTGGGAATCGCCTCCGCGGGGGAGAAGAACCGGTTCAGAGCCGAGTTCGAGACCGTCTACGAGCCGGGCGAGATCCTCGCCGTCGCCTACACCGACGGCGAGGAAATCGGACGCACGGTTCTGCGCTCGGCGTCCGGCGAGGTCCGTCTCCGGGTCGAGGCCGACCGTGCGGAGATCGGCGCCGATGACGGCGACCTCGCCTTCATCTCGATCACCCTCGTCGACCAGGCCGGCAACTTCTACAACACCGCCGACCGCCCGGTGTCCGTCGAGCTGACCGGACCCGGGGAGCTCCAGGGATTCGGCAGCGCCGACCCGAAGCCGACGGAGAACTTCTTCGACACCACCCGGACCACCTTCGACGGGCGGGCCCTCGCGGTCATTCGCCCGACGGCCCCGGGAACGGTGTCCGTCACCCTCACCGCGCGGGAATGCACGCCCTCGACTGTCCGCATCGAGGCCCGACCACGCGACGCCGCGGACCCGTTCCCGGCGAGACAGCGGCCGTGACGGAACGTTTCTCCCACCGTCGCGAACAGCGACCATGAGCGTCCGTCGAACCGGCCGCCAGCTCAGGAAAGTAGGCCATGGGTGTACAGGAAGTCGGGATTAACGGCGGTCCGCCGCGATCGGACCGAGCCGTGAGCGCGCGAGCCGGCTCGGCGCGGGTGGCCGCCGTGCCGGCCAGTCAGGCACCAGCCGCCGCCCAGGAGACGAGCCCGACACGGTCGGTCGCGGGGCTGGCGGCCGGCCTGATCGACGCCGAGGCGGAACGCCGGGAACGCCAGGCTGAGGCGCGCCGCGAGGTGATCTTCGCCGACGACCTGCTGCCGGGGGTCGGCGGTGAGTCGTTGTCGCTGCGTCAGGGGCTGGCCGTGGGCGGCGCCTTCACGTTCCTGACGCTGGTGGTGCTGTCCGCGTTGGACGAACTGGAGTCGGCGGCCCTGGCGGTGCTGGCGCCGGACATCCGGGACGCGTTCGGCCTGAGTGACGGCGCGATCGTGTTCATCTCCGCCGCGGCCGGTGCCTTCCTAGTGCTGGGTGCGCTGCCGATGGGATGGCTGGCGGACCGGTGCCGGCGTAGCCGGGTGATCGGCTGGGCGGGTGTCGCGTTCTCGCTGATGGTGCTCGCGTCGGGGCTGGCCGCGAACGCGTTCCTGTTCTTCCTGGCCCGCTTCGGTGTCGGGGTGGCGAAGTCGAGCAACAACTCGGTTCACGGCTCGCTGCTCGCGGACGTGTATCCGATCGGGGTGCGGGGGCGGATCTCGGCGACGACCTACGGTGCGGCCCGTGCCGCGGGAGCCCTCAGCCCTCTGCTGGTCGCGGCCATTGCGACCTGGGCGGGCGGGGACGATGGCTGGCGCTGGCCGTTCCTGGTCCTCGGCCTACCCGCGATGGCCGTGGCGGTTGTCGCCTTTCGGTTACCGGAGCCGCCACGGGGCCAGCACGAGATGAGGTCGGTGCTGGGGGAGGTGATCGAGGACGCCGAGCCGATGCCGATCTCGGTGGAGGCGGCGTTCGCCCGGCTGATGCGCATCCGCACGGTGAAGACCGCGATCATTGCCTTCTCGGCGCTGGGCTTCAGCCTGTTCACGACGAGCATCCTCGCGAACCTGTGGGCCGAGGACCACTACGGGATGTCGACCTTCCAGCGGGGCCTGATGGGTTCGCTCGGCGGCGCCGCGCTCCTCCTGGCGCTGCCGGTCGTCGGGCCGCGGTACGACCGGCTCTACCACCGGGATCCCGCGCGGGCGGTGGCGCTGCTCGGGCTGTGCGTGCTGCCGGGCGCGGTACTGCTGCCGGTGCAGTGGTTCATGCCGAACTGGATCGGCTTCATGCTGGCCAGCATTCCGGGCGCGGTGTTCGCCTCGGTCGCGTTCTCGATGGTCGGCCCGGTGATGCAGTCCGTGGTGCCCTACCGGCTGCGCGGCCTGGGCATCGCGATGTCCGCCGTCTACATGTTCTTCGTCGGCGCGACCGGCGGCGCGCTGCTGTCCGGCCTGCTCAGCGACGCCTACGACCCGCGGGTGGCGGTCCTGGTGATCGGGGTTCCGACAACCCTCGTCGGTGGCCTGATGCTGATCCGCGGCGCGTCCTTCGTGAAGAACGACCTGTCGCTGGTTGTCGCGGATCTCCAGGAGGAGCTGGCCGAACGCGACCGGCAGCGGACCGACCCGGAGAACATCCCGGTGCTGCAGGTCAACAACATCGACTTCTCCTACGGCAACGTGCAGGTGCTGTTCGACGTCGCCTTCGACGTCCGGCGCGGCGAGACGCTGGCCCTGCTCGGCACCAACGGCGCCGGGAAGTCGACGATCCTGAAGGTCGTCTGCGGGCTTGGCACCCCGTCTCGAGGCGTCGTCCGGCTGAACGGCCGGACGATCACCTACGTCGCCCCGGAACAGCGCGGGCGCTACGGCGTGCGGCTGATGCCGGGCGGCAAGGGCGTCTTCGGCGCGATGACCGTCCAGGAGAACCTCGAGATGAGCGCCTTCCAGCTGCGCCGGGACGGCGCCGGCCGCGATCGTCGTTTCGCCTACGTGCTCGACCTCTTCCCCGACCTGGCCGGCCGCCTGTCGCAGCGTGCCGGGTCGCTGTCGGGTGGGCAGCAGCAGATGCTCGCGCTCGCGATGGTGCTGCTGCACGACCCCGAGGTGCTGCTGATCGACGAGCTCTCACTCGGCCTGTCGCCCATCGTGGTGCAGGACCTGCTCGCCATCCTCGAACGGCTCAAGGCCGACGGGCTGACGATCATCCTCGTCGAACAGTCGCTGAACATCGCGCTGGCGATCGCCGACCGGGCCGTGTTCCTGGAGAAGGGCCAGGTCCGGTTCACCGGCCCAGCCCGCGAGCTGGCCGAACGCGACGACCTGGCCCGTGCCGTGTTCCTCGGCCGGGAAGGCGGCTGACCCGTCATGCAGCTGCCCACCACCCAACTGCTCTTCGACGGCGCCGTCACCGGACTGGTCATCGGCCTGCTCGCGACCAGCATCGTGCTCGTCCACCGCGCCAGCCGCGTCATCAACTTTGCCGTCGCCAACATGGGCCTCGTCGGCTCCGTCCTTTTCGCGCTGCTCGCTGTGCGCTGGAACGTGCCGTACTGGATCGCCCTGGCCATCGCCCTGGCGGTCGGGACGGTGTTCGGCGCGCTCGTCGACCTGGCCGTGGTCCGCCGGCTGTTCTCCGCGCCGCGGGTGATCCTGCTGGTCGCCACCATCGGTGTCGCCCAACTCGCGCTCACCGTCGTCACCTCATATCCGGACCTGGACGACCACTCGACGGAGCGCTACCCGGTGCCCTGGGGCGGCACCTGGTCGCCGGTGGACAGTCTGAAGATCACCGGTGCGCAGCTGAGCGTCCTGGTCATGGTTCCGCTCGTCGCGAGCCTGCTGGGCTTGTTCCTGGGGCGCACCGTGCTCGGTAGGACGGTGCTGGCCTCGGCGGACAACCCGGAACTGGCGCGGCTGCAGGGGATCAGCCCGAAGACGGTCTCCACCGCGGTGTGGGCGGCGGCCGGGCTGGTCGGCACCCTCTGCCTGATCCTGATCTCCGCGCAGAACCAGTCCCTGACCCAGATCACCACCCTCGGCCCGACCACGCTGGTGCGGGCGCTGGCCGCGGCGGTCATCGCCCGGATGACGTCGTTCCGGATCGCCCTGGTCGCCGGCGTCGTGCTCGGCCTGCTCCAGTCGTTCATCCAGTTCAACTGGCTCGACCAGCCGGGCCTGACCGACCTCGTCATCCTCGTGCTGGTCCTGGCGGCGGTGTTCCTGGTCAGCCGCGGGCGTGACACCGATGCGTCGTCCTTTGCCTTCGCCCCGAAGACCAGGCCGGTTCCCGACCGGCTGCGCGGCGTGTGGTGGGTCCGCCACCTCGAACGGGCCCCGCTGCTCCTGCTCGGGCTGATCGCCGTGGTGCTGCCGTTGCTGGTCACCCAGCCGTCGCGGCACCTGCTCTACACCGTGATCCTCTGCTGGGCGATCTGCGCGGCCTCGGTCACGATCCTCACCGGCTGGGCCGGCCAGCTCTCCCTCGGCCAGATGGCCTTCGCCGGCCTCGGCGCTCTCACCGCCGCCGCCCTGAACCGCGGCCTGCGGATCTCCTTCGGGGACATGACCGTCACGCTGGACGCCCTGCCGTTCCCCGCGGCCGTCCTGGTCGCCTGCCTGCTCACGGCCGCGCTCGCCGCGCTGGTCGGTGCCGGCGCGCTGCGGGTACGCGGGCTGCTGCTCGCGGTCAGCACCTTCGCGTTCGGGATCGCTGCCGAGCAGTACCTCTACCGCCTCGGCCTGTTCCACGACGAGGGTTCGAGCGTCGCGTCGTTCCCGCGGAGCACGGTTTTCGGTATCGACATCACCAGCCAGCGCGCGTATTACTACCTGGTCCTGATCGTTCTGGCGGTCGTGATGGCCGTGGTCGCCCGGCTACGCCGGTCGGGCGTCGGCCGCACGACGGTCGGCGTCCGCGACAACCCGGCGACGGCTGCCGCCTACACCGTGCCCGCCACCCGGGTGAAGCTGCGCGCGTTCGCGCTCGCCGGCGGCATCGCCGGCCTCGGCGGCAGCCTGCTCGCGGGCGCCGTCCAGAACGTCCCGTACGCCGACAAGTTCTTCCTCACCGGCGACTCGCTCACCCTGGTGTCCATCGTGGTCATCGGCGGCCTTGGATCGGTATACGGACCGGTGCTCGGCGCCCTGTGGGTCGTCGGCCTGCCCGCGATCTTCCCCGACAACGACGTCGTGCCCCTGCTGACCTCCAGCCTTGGCCTGCTCGTCCTGCTGCTGTACTTCCCCGGCGGGCTGGTCCAGATCGGCTACGCCGCCCGCGACGCCGTCCTGAGGCTCGCCGAACGCCGGATCGGCGCCCCGCCCCCGACCAAGATCGCCAGTGGCGCCCCGGCGGCGCTGGTCCGCGCCGCCGCCCGCGAGCCGTGGCCCGCGGACCGGCCCGTGCTGACGACCAGCCAGGCTCGGGTGGCGTTCGGCGGCCTGACCGCCGTCGACGGGGTGTCTCTCCAGGTCGGGCCCGGCGAGATCGTCGGACTGATCGGCACTAACGGGGCCGGCAAGTCCACCCTGATGAACGCGATCGGCGGATTCGTCCCGGCGACGGGCACCGTCGAGCTGCTCGGCCGGGACATCACCGCAGCGAACCCGGCCGCCCGCGCCCGCGCCGGGCTCGGCCGCACCTTCCAAGCCGCCACCCTCTTCCCCGAACTCACCGTCCGCCAGACCCTGCAGGTCGCCCTGGAGGCGCGCGGCCGCACTGGGCTGCTGGCCACGGCCCTGCACCTGCCGCACACCTTCCGCAACGAACGCGCGAAGAAGTCCGAGGCCGACGACCTGATCGGCTTCCTCGGCCTGGGCCGCTACGCCGAAGCGCTCATCGCCGACCTGTCCACTGGCACCCGCCGGATCGTCGAGCTCGCCGGGCTGCTCGCGTTGGACGCCCGGGTGCTGTGCCTGGACGAGCCCACCGCGGGGATAGCGCAACGCGAGACCGAGGCGTTCGGACCGCTCATCCAGGAGATCCGCCGCGAACTCGACGCCGCGATGCTCGTCATCGAGCACGACATGCCATTGATCATGAGCATCAGCGACCGGGTCTACTGCCTCGAGACCGGCCGTGTCATCGCCGAGGGCGTGCCCGACGTGGTCCGCGCCGACCCAAAGGTCATTGCCAGCTACCTCGGCACCGACGAACGCGCCATCACCCGTAGCGGACGGGCGCCCGGCACACCGGATGACGACCACGCGCCCGCCGCGGCGAACGCGTCGACCTGAGCGACGGCTCGCCGCTCGCCGGCCCGCGACGCCGCCACGCGGCGACCGCCGCCGGTCCGCTTCTTTCCCCACCACCCGCCGTATGAAATCGGAGCCCTTGGATGAGGCCGCACCACCATCGCCGACGCCGTCTGGGATTACTACTCGCTGCGGTCACCGCGCTCGCCGTGGCCGGCTGCAGTGTCGAGTCGGGCGGCGACGCCGCCACACCGTCCTCTTCGCCGAGTTTGCTGCCGGCGCCGCTCGCCCCGGCGATCTCGCCCGGCGTCACCGCCGACACCATCAAGCTCGGACTCGTCTATCCCGACCTGTCCAAGGTCAAGCAGTTCGTCCACATCGACCATGGTGACTACAAGGCCGCCTTCCAGGCCCTGGTTGACAAGATCAACAAGGGTGGCGGTATCAACGGCCGCAAGATTGTGCCCGTGTACGGCGCGGTCGACGTCCTCTCGCCGACCGGCGCCCAGGACACCTGCGTCCACCTGATCGAGGACGAAAAGGTCTTCGCGGTCGTCGGCAACCTCAACACCAACGAGCCGATGTGCTACGTCCAGACCCACAAGACCGCCCTCGTCGGCGGCTCGCTCACGACGGAGAGCTACGCCAAGGCTCAGGCGCCCTGGTTCTCGGACCTGCGAGGCGGCGACGAGGTGGGCGACGGCCTGAAGCTGTTCCGTGGCGACCTGGTTGGCAGGAAGGTCGCGGTCGTGACCTACGTCGGTGACAAGGCCGTGCTGGACGACACCGTGCTGCCAGGGCTGCGGAGCATGGGTGTCACCCCGGTCCAGAGCGGGGTGCTGGACGCGCCGCTGACCGACCCGGCCGCGGTCGCCCAGCAGACCGGCGTCTTCGTCCAGAAGTTCCAGTCCGCCGGCGTGGACACGGTGCTCGTGGTCGGCGGTATCTCGACCCAGTTCCCGGCGCAGCTCGAGAAGACCGACTACCGGCCCAGGCTGCTGTTCACCGACGTCAGCCAGGCTCGCGCGTACTCGTTCGACGCCGGTGCCCACGACTTCAGCACGCTGCGGGGCGCAGTGGCTCTCGGCCTCGGCACCGACTTCGCCGAACCGGCCAACCAGGAATGCGTCCACACCGTCGAGGCCGCCGTACCCGGCCTCAAGATCGTGGACCCGGATACCGTACCGCCCGGTGAGCCGGCACCAGGGGTGTCGGTGTCGGTCGCGTGCCGCTATCTCGCCCTGTTCACCGCCATCGCCGACAAGGCCGGCCGGGATCTCACCTACCAGAGCTTCCAACGGGCGGGCTTCGCTCTCGGCTCCTTCCAGATCCCCTTCTACACGGACAGGGCCACCTACAGCCAGAACACGCCGCACGGCGCCATTCCGGACCGCCGGTTCGAGTACGACCCGGCGAAGAAGAACTTCGCCCTCGTCCGGTAGCGGTCGGCGCCGGCTCGTCATGGGTCCGGCCGGGGAGGCGTCCGCGGCCTTCACCGGCCGGCTCCGCGGCCGGATATCCGGGTGACGGCCGCCGACGAACGGGCCGACAGGATTACCGAGGAGTGAGAGAAACGATGTCACTTTCCTGGCGGGCCTCCTTCATAATCCCTTCCTTCCGCGCCGTCGCGGAGATCCCGGTGCCGGCGCCGTATCTGCGCCGCGAGTTCACCGTCGGCGAGGGGCTGGTGAGAGCCAGCCTGCACGTCACCGCGCTCGGGCTCGTCGAGGCCCACGTCGACGGCGGTCGGGCGGGTAACGAGGTGCTCACGCCGGGGTGGACGTCCTACGACCACCGCCTGGCCGTCAGCAGCCATGACATCACCAGCATGCTGCGGACGGGACGGAACGCGCTCGGTGCCGTACTCGGTGAGGGCTGGGCGGTCGGCCGGCTGACCTGGGAGCCGAACCGGGACATCCTTGCCCGCCAGTACTTGTCCATGACCGCGTTCATCGACAGTGTGGCAGGCCGCCTCGACGAGAACGGCCTGTGGAACTCAGGGTTTCAGCTCGGGGACTGGCTCGACCGGATGCGCCCGCCCACAACCCCGCCGGCGGGAAGACGGACGCCTACCTGGTCGCCACCGCCTACCTGTGCCGGACGACCCGGGAGCTGGCCAGCACCGCCGAGGTGCTGGGCCACGACGGTGACGCGGCCAGGTACACAGCGCTGCACCAGCGGGTCCGCCAGGCGTTCCGCGACCAGGTGGGTCACCCCCGCCGGACTGGTCGCGAACGACACCGTCACCGCCTACGCACTGGCCATCTGCTTCGACATCCTCGCCCCGGGCCAGGAGCCGCGCGCCGGCGCCCGGCTGGCCGCTCTCGTAGCGAAGGCCGACCACACCATCACCACCGGCTTCGCCGGTACGCCCTTCGTCACGCATGCCCTGACCCGCACCGGTCATCTGGACACCGCCTACAGGCTGCTGCTCCAGACCGCCTGCCCCTCCTTCCTCTATCCCGTCACGCAGGGCGCGACCACGATCTGGGAACGGTGGGACGCCATCCGTCCCGACGACACGCTCAACGACACCGACATGACGTCCCTCAACCACTACGCCCTCGGCGCCATCGCCGGCTGGCTGCACCGCGTGGTCGGCGGCCTCGAACCCATCCAACCCGGTTACAGCCGGATGCGCATCGCGCCAGGGCCCGGCGGCGGACTCACCCATGCCACCGTCACCCACGACACCCCCTACGGCCGGGTCCGGATGGGCTGGCGACACGGACCGGACGGCCGGATGACCGTTGAGGTGACCGTCCCGGCCGGCACCACCGCCCAGGTCGTCCTGCCACGACACCCGGAGGACCTCACCGTGGACATCGAGGCGGGCGACCACCGCTGGGAGTACGACACCCCATCGCCCGCCCGGCCCGCCTACGGCCTCGACACGCCGCTGAAGGTGCTCTTCTACGACGCTGCCGTCTGGGCCGCCCTGGGGACCGTCTTCCAGAAACACCTGCCGCAGTTCGCCAACACCGACAGCGGAACCGAACCGTCGCTGCCCTCGCTCCAGGCACTCCTGGAGTACTTCCCCGCCCAGGCTCCGGCGCTCGAACGGGATCTCGCCGCGGTGCTCGAGGCTCCCTAGAGCCGCTCCAGGTCCACCTCTTCATCCGTCACCTCGGACACGCCCGACGTGTTCAACCGTCGTGTCGCCACCACCTCCGCGAAAGGTCCAACTGATGCCGTCGACCGATCCCGCCGACCTGCCCCTGGAAAAGAAGGCGTCCCTGCTGTCGGGCCGTGACTTCTGGACAACCAAGCCCCTTGATGAGGCCGGAATCTCCTCGATCGTTCTCACCGACGGTCCGCACGGTATCCGCCTCCAGCGAGGCGACGCCGATCATCTCGGCATCAACGACAGTCTGCCCGCTACCTGTCTGCCGCCCGCCGTCGCGGTGGGCTCGAGCTGGGATGTCGAGGTGGCCGAACGGTTGGGCGTGGCGGTCGGCCGCGAGGCCCGCGCGCTCGGCGTCACGGTGGTCCTCGGCCCGGGAGTCAACATCAAGCGTTCGCCGTTGTGCGGGCGGAACTTCGAGTACTACTCGGAGGACCCCCTGCTGGCTGGCGTGCTGGGCGCCGCGCACGTGCGGGGCCTGCAGTCCCAGGGCGTGGGCGCGTCGGTGAAGCACTTCGCGGCCAACAACCAGGAGACCGACCGGATGCGGGTCAGCGCCGACGTCGACGAGCGGACCCTGCGGGAGATTTATCTCGCCGCCTTCGAGCGGATCGTCACCGAGGCGCGGCCGGCGACGGTGATGTCGTCCTACAACCGCGTCAACGGCACGCCCGCCTCCCAGAACCGCTGGCTGCTCACGGACGTCCTTCGCACCGAATGGGGATTTCAGGGTGTCGTCGTCTCCGACTGGGGCGGCGTCTATGACCGCGTCGCCGCCCTGGCCGCCGGGCTGGACCTGCAGATGCCGGGCACGAACGGCGGCAACGACCTGCAGATCGTGCGGGCCGTCCGCGGCGGGACCCTTGACGAGTCCCTGGTTGATGCGAGCGCACGCCGTATAGCCACCCTGGCCACCCTGGCCGCCGAGGCGGAGGGCGACCTGCCAGTCGCCGAGCATCATGCCCTGGCCAGAGAGCTGGCCGCTGACTGCGCCGTGCTCCTCAAGAACGACGGGAACGTCCTGCCCCTGGACCGCCGGTCGCGCATCGCGGTCATCGGTGACCTTGCCACCGGTCCCCGGTTCCAGGGCGGCGGCAGCTCCCGCATCATCCCCACCCAGACCGACATCCCCCTCGACTGCATCCGCGCCCTCGGCACGGCCGTGACGTACGCGCAGGGATACGCGGCCGACGGCGCGGACGATCAGTCGGAACTGCGTGCGCAGGCCGTAGAGATCGCCAGGAATGCCGACGTGACGGTCGTGTTCGTCGGGCCGGACGAGGAGACCGAAGGCGTCGACCGTGCCCACATCGACCTGCCCGCCAACCAGGTGGACCTCATCCGCGCGGTCGCCGCGGCTGCCCCGCGTACCGTCGTCGTGCTCTCCAACGGCGGTGTCGTGTCCCTCGAAGGCTGGCACGACGAGGTCGACGCGATCCTCGAGGGCTGGCTGCTTGGCCAGGCGGCGGGCGGCGCGATCGCCGACATCCTCTTCGGCGTCACCAACCCCTCCGGACACCTCGCCGAGACCATTCCTCTGCGCCTGCAGGACACCCCCAGCTACCTGACCTTCCCAGGCGAGGCCGGCCACGTCCGCTACGGCGAAGGTGTCATGGTCGGCTACCGCCACTACCAGACCGTCGACCGCGCGGTCCGCTACCCCTTCGGCCACGGGCTGGGTTACACCACCTTCGCCACCGACGGCCTCGGGACCACCGTGACCGGAGCCGACACCGCCACGGTCCATGTCACCGTGACCAATACCGGTGACCGGGCGGGCAAACACGTCGTACAGCTGTACGTCGCCACCACCGCGGGACCCGCCCGCCGTCCCACCCGCGAGCTCCGCGCCTTCACGAAGATCGCCTTGCGGCCCGGCGAGACCTACTCGGTCGCTCTGGACCTCGACCGGCGCGCCTTCGCCTACTACGACGTCGAACTGGGCCGGTGGGCCGTCGCCCCCGGCGACTACACGATCCAGATCGGCGAGAACGCCGCGCACATCGTCGCCGAGCAGACCATAACCCTCACCGGCGACGCCGACCACAGGCCGCTCACTCTCGACTCCCCGATCGGTGAATGGCTCGACCACCCCGTCGTCGGCGAGATGTTCCGGCAGTCACTCGACGAGGGAATGACCGGAGAGGCGCAGGAGTCACTCGCCCGGAACCCCGAGGTGCTCGAAATGATCTCCAGTATGCCCATCCGCCAGCTTTTGAATCTCGGCGGCCGTGCGCTCCAGAACGAAACCCTGGCCCACATGATGGAGCTGAGCCGGTGATCTCCGTTCGTCGACCTGCGACCACCGGCGCGACGGGGAATGCAGAGAGGGTGCCCGTGAGCCGTTGAAGATTTCGCCGTCGACCAAGAATAGTTTCCCCCGGAGGGGTAGTTGTGCCTGTAACCCTGGACCGTCGTACCCGCTGGGACGCCGACCTGCGCCACGTCGACATAGAGGATTTCCTCGCGAACGAGTTTCCGGACCTTGCCGCGCGTCACGGCCATCTCGTGGCGCAGGGAATCGACTTCCTCGGCGCTCCGCCCCTCGCGATCGAGATGGGTGGTGCTGCGTGGACCTTCTCCAGCGACGGGAGGACACTGACGGCCGCCAGCGGTGTGGCCGAAGGCGCCCTCATTGTAACGTTCAGCACCGGCGACTTTTCCGACTGGGTGCAGAACCAGCGTTCGTTCAACGCCATGCTCGTCGCGCGCGAGCTTCGGTACCGCGGCGGCACCGAGCGGGACGTCTCCATCTGGGACTCGCTCTGGCTGACCCTCCTGGAAGGGTGGCCGGTCACGCCCGACGACGTCGACTTCCGTGACCGCGACGGCGAACGGCTCGAACTCGGCCGGATCTTCACTCCCGACGACGACCCGACGGACGTCGCCCATTTCCTGCGGGAGGCCGGGTTTCTGCACCTGCGCGGCTGGGTCGACCCGGCGGACATGCGGGAGGTGTCGGCTGATGTCGATCGTGCGCTGCCCGACTACTACGAAGGCGACGGTCGGTCGTGGTGGGCGACCGTGGCGGACGGCTCCCGCCGCTGTGTCCGGCTTCAGGAGTTCGTAGATCGGTCTCCGACCATCGCGGCCATCCTCCGTGGTGACCGCTGGGACCATCTGCGTCGCGCCCTGGCCGGCGACGACGTCCTCGTGTCAGCCCCGGTGACGGGGCGCGTTCTGGAGGCGCTCGTCAAGCCGCGCGAGGTGAGGGCCGGCCCGTCGGATGTCAGCTTCCACCGAGACTGTCACCTCGGTCGGCACGCCTATGGGTGTTCAAAACCGATCGTCGGCATCGCTGTCACCGCGAGCGGCGAGGAGAACGGGCAGCTGCGGGTCGTCGCCGGTTCGCACCGTGCCCTGATGCCGGTCGAGATCGCCAAGATTCGGCCCTACCTGCCGGTGGTCGCCGTCCCCACCGAGGCGGGCGACGTGACCGTGCATCTGAGCTGCACGCTCCACGAGTCGACCCCGCCACTCGTGTCGGAGCGCCGCGTGCTGTACACGAGCTTCTCGCTCCCCGCGCGTGAGCCGGCCACCGACGCCGGCCGCGCGATCGCCGAGCTCCGCGAGCGGGTGTTCAAAATTCTCGATCCGGCCGCCACCGACGGCCGCTGAATCGCGCGGCGGCATGGTCGAAGCGAAGCCGCACCTGCCGACGCCGCCAGCTACGGCGCCGACCTCATGCTTTCCGCCGACGAGATCCGTGACGTGGCCGGGCCAACCCGGAACTGCTTCACGACGTGCGCGTGCCGTGCTGGCGCCCTTCGACTCTGAGACGGCAACGCGCTCGGCGAGCGTAACGAAACCGTGCACCTTGGAGGCGTCATCGTCGGCGGACGTGCCTTCCGGGGCGACCCGTACGCCGACTTCATGTCCCTCGTCCCGTTCGGCGACATCGAAATCGACACCAACTTCATGGACGACCATCGCGGGGCCGGTGGGTTGATGAGTTCACCCCGCGACTACGCCGCCGGCTACCCGCCTGATCGGCGGTGCGTTCGCGCGACGAGGGTGTCGAGGTCCGCGGTCGACGACCTCGACCGCAGACCCGCCGCCGTCGTAGCCCGCTGTGCTCCAATCCGTGAGATCCGGCCGGGCGTCGTGGGTCTCGCCGTCGCAGACGCCGTCCACGAGGATCGCGCCGGTCGCGGCACGCCAGCCCGTGTCACTCCTGGCGGTCGCCGTAGTGACACGGAATTCCTCCAGCTCCCCTATTTCCGGGTTTCCTGCACCGCTGCTGTGGAGGCATCCAAACCCTGGTACTCGAAGTTCGCCAGCGTGGCGTCGGTTCCGATGGCTTCGACGCCGACGACGCGACCGGTGAATCCACCGGCAACTTCGGTGGAGAGGTAGCGGCCGTCGGCGGCGGCGAGCGGCTGGAATTGGCCGTCGCGGAGGTAGCCCAGTTCGAGTTGGTCGGGTCCGCTGCGGAAGGTATGCGCGTCGGGATGCGCGACGGCGCGGACAGCGAGCGGATGCTGTGGCCCGATCCCCGCGACGGTGGCGAGGGCCTGGTCGAGGGGGCCGAGCACCATCCGCGCGGTCAGTGTGTCGCCGCGCCGTTCGACGGCGGCCCAGTGGTCGTCGTCAAGACGGACGGTCAGGCAGGCGTCGCCGGCGGGGATCGTCGCGGTGGCCTGCCACTGCATGTCCTGGGTGCGTACCGCGAGTAGGTGGCGGGCCTCGCGTGCGTCCGGTGCCCGACCGGCGGCCAGCACGACGCCGCCTCCGGCTCGGAGATCGGCGAACGTCTGCGGGTTCGTCCCGGGTGAGATCCACCGGTGGTGTAGGGCCGGAGCGGAGAAGTCGTCGGTGAAGGCGGTGGGCCGTACCGGCACGGTATATCGGTCCTCGACGACCGTGGGCCAGTCACTGGCCCATTCGACGCCGGCGAGGAACGTTTCGCGGCCGTTGACGTGGAACTTGGGAGAGCTGCCGCGGGGGCGTACCCCAAGGTGGACCATGGCCCAGTCTCCGTTGGGGAGTTCCACGAGGTCGGCGTGGCCGGTGTTCTGGACCGGGTGTTCGGTGCCGCTGCGGGTGAGGATTGGATTGGCTGGGTTCGCGTCGAAGGGGCCGGTGATCGAACGGGAGCGGGCGACGGTCACGGTGTGGCCGCGCTCGGTGCCGCCTTCGGCGATGACGAGGTACCACCAGCCGCCGTGGCGGTACAGGTGGGGTGCCTCGGGAAAGGCGAGTCCTGTCCCGCTCCACAGCGCCTGTGGTTCGGAGAGGAGCTTGCCGGACTCGGGGTCGACGGCGGCCTGCATGATCGTTCCGGGGTATGACCAGCTTAGATAGCAGGTGCCGTCGTCGTCCCAGGCCAGGTCGGGGTCGATGCCCAATGCCCCCTGAGTGTAGACGGGGTCGGTCCATGCCCCGGCCGGGTCGTCGGTGTGGACCAGGAGATGGCCCTTCCTGACATCCGTGAAGTTCGTCGTGACGAGCCAGAACCGGCCGTCACGGTGGCGCAGTGTAGGGGCGAAGATCCCGGCGCTGGCAAAGGCGAGGCCAGGGGCCACGTTCAGCTGGGTGGGGCGGTCGAGCACGTTGCCAATCTGCTCCCAGTGCAGGAGGTCCGTACTGTGGAAGATCGGCACCCCGGGGAAATACTCAAAACTGGAGGTCGCCAGGTAGTAGTCACTGCCGACTCGGCAGATCGACGGGTCCGGATAGAAACCGGGAAGAATCGGGTTGACGTTCACGTGCGCTCTCCTCGATGCATCATGATGCTGCGCCGACGCCGGAATGATTCCGTGACGCCGGGAGTCGTGATGTCCGCCGTCGTGTCGGTGCCGTCGCGTTCGCCGTGCACCATCGCGTCGTGCGGCAGTCGGACCGGCTCCCAGCCGGTGTCGGCCTGCCCCAGGATCGTCAGGAACGCCTCGGCCTTCGGCCGGAAGAACCAGCCGTCGTTGAACGATGTGCGAATCAACCGACGCCCCTCTGATTGCACGTGGAATTCGGCGGTGACACCCCGCCCGCGCCGGCGAAGCCGTCTCGGAAGCCGCCGATGGCGTGCTCCTGGATCCGCCACGGCCCGGGTGCCCCAGGCCACTTGCACGAGCAAGTGGCGCGGGACGCAAGCTAACATCGATGGACTTGCACGTGCAAGTCGGACAGCGGCCACGCCAGCGGGACGAGAGACAGGAGACAGGCGGCCATGCCAGAGGCAAGCATCGGACGCCGTGTCACAGCCGTGGACGTCGCTCGCGAGGCCGGGGTCTCGCGGGCCACCGTGGGATACGTCCTGAACGCCACCACGGATAAGGCACTGCTCTACCCGCGGGTCCTCGACGAGCTGCTGTCCGAGGCCTGCCACGTCGACGCCGCTCGGGAGAACAACAGGATCGAGTCCGACCACAGCCGGCTCAAGGCCAGACTGCGACCGATGCGCGGGCTGAAATGGCTGCGCTCCGCCTAGACGATCAGCAGCGGACACGCCTTGATCCAAAATATCCGCCGCGGCCACAACGAACTCGCCACCGACGCCGATCCGCGGCTGCGGCTATCGGTCGCGTTCTCCGAGCTCGCCGCAGCGGTCTGATCCTCGCGCCTACCAGGGCCTCCGCGCGCACCCGGCCCTCCGAATGCAACAGGCCCGTTCGCCCTGGATGCGGCGGTGGCCCCAGGTCGGGTTGTCGAGGGCCAGACGGATCACCAGTGCTCGCAGTTCGTCGTTCACCGGCGGTCGGCCGACCCGGTGCGGGTAGCTCCACCGCCGCGGACCTGTGGGGTTCCAGAACTCGGCCACCTGTGTTGAGCTGGGCTTTTATGCGACTCGTTCGTATTCGCCGATCAAGCCGCCGCGGACGGGCCGGCGCTTGATCCGTTCCTTGGCAAGGTCGGCGATGAGGTGATCGGGCCGCGGTGGCCGGAGATCACGGCTGCGGTGGGGTCGTCGTCCGTTGTAATGGCCCGTGTATTCGGTCAGGACGGTACGGAGGTGTCGTTCACCGAAGGTGAGCATGCGGTCAGTGACCTCCGCGCGGACTGTGCGGACGAACCGTTCCGCGTGGGCGTTTGCTCGGGGAGCTCGAGGTGGGATCTTGAGCACCGTGATGCCCGCGTCGGCGAGGACCGCGTCGAACGACGCGGTGAACTGGCCGGCGCGGTCGCGGACCAGGAACCGGAACTCGGCCGCCGGTCGCCAAGATCCATGAGGACGTTGCGGATCTGCTGGGTGGTCCATGGCCCGTCCGGGTGGGCGGTGACGCCGGCGAGGTGGACGTAGCGGGTTCCGACCTCCAGGACGAAGAAGCAGTACAGACGCCGCAGCGTCACGGCGCAGTCGACGTGGAAGAAGTCAACGGCCAGCGTGGTCGATGCCTGGGTGCGCAGGAACTGCCGCCAGGTGGTGTCGGTCTGCCGGGTCGGTGCCGGCGGTATCCGCAGCGTCTTGAGGACGCGGCGGATGGTGGAGGCGCTGACCCGGTGGCCGAGCTTGCGTAGCTCGCCCTGTATCCGCTGGTAGCCCCACGTCCTGTTCTCGGTCGCGAGCTGGCTGATCAGCGTGGTGATCCCTGGGCTGACGGGCGGCCGTCCGGTCCGGTGCGGATAGGTCCACTTCCTGGTGACCAGGCGGCGGTGCCAGCGCAGGACGGTGCCGGGGGTGATCAGCCGGTGCATCCGTAGCCGTCTCGGCAGGAGCCGGATCAGCGCGGCGAGTACCGCCCGGTCCGCCCAGTCCCACCGGGGTTTGGGTTGGTTCCGGCGCAGCACGGCGACCTCGTGTCGGAGCACGAGCAGTTCGATGTCCTTGGACGCCGAGGAACGACCGAGCAGGACGAGCCAGCCACACACCCGAGCGAAGATCAGGTAGAGCAGGCGCACGGGCATGACTGACCGTCCTGCCGACCGCGCAGCCATCGCATCAGCCCAGGTCACAAGCCCAGGCCGACTGTTCACACCCCACAGGTCGACGGCCAGCGGCAGGTCGCCGACCGCTGCGGCAAGCCCGTCGGACTGGTCGACGGCCAGGTCGGGGAGGTGGCGGCGTAGGAGGGCGATCGATTCGGTGCGGGTGAATTCGCCGATCTCGACGAGGGCGACGCCGCCCGCGGCCGAAGGCCACGCGCCGTGCGTCGACACCATCGATCACCATCGACGGCCGGGCTGGCCAGGAGCCCTGGGAATCGGCATGACGGTGGACGAGAAGTGTCCTGGTACGCCACGGCTGGTCGCATCCCGATCCTTGATCTACCCTGGGCATTCGCTTCGGTGGCCGGTAGGCGCACCCCCGTCGCCTACCGGCGCCGAAGCGTCTCAGGTTGACGGTCCCGTTACTGCCGGGGAGCCCGAGGCGGCTCCGGGCTTCGGGGCAACGTCTGTTCGAGGACGGCTTCTGTGAGGGCTGCGCGGTGTTCCCGCAGGCCGTATCGGGGTGCCGGTCCGGCGCAGATCTGCAGGAGCCGGTCGACCGGCCAGCTGACGCCGATTCCTTGCCTGGTCAGGTACAGGGCCAGATGGCGGGGCTCCGGTTCGGCGTGGTCGGTGAGCAGGCCGGCGACCAGTCGGCGCAGTAGCGCAGGGCCTCGGTCGGGTTGGTGAGCGCGGTCAGGTCGGTCGTCGTGCGGAAGGTCAGCAGGGTGTCGGCCACGAGCGCGTCCGGTCCCGCGCCAGCCACGCCGCCGGCGAGGACCAGGCCGCTGGCGCCCCGGGCGCGCAGCCGGGCGAAAGGGCTGGCACCTGCCAGGGTCACCAGGCGCAGCATGTCCTCGACCGCGACGTCCACGATCATCTCCAGGAGGTCCGGGACGGAACTACGCGCCGTACCTGGCACGTTCGGCGTCCGGCCGGCGTGCGCGGCCGTGTCGAATATGCCGATCCAATAGGCCATTCTCCGGACTACGAGGCGCAGGGATGGCGGAGGAGCGGGCACAGTATCGCCGATTGCTGGCGTCGCGCTACGCCGATGGTTGTACTCAAACGTGGGTAAGCCTCGGGGTCTGCTCTGTGTCCGGCGGCCAGGTGCTGTGGCCCGTCAAAGTTCCGGGGCCGGATAGCGAGATCGCGCATCGCGGCGGCCGGTCGCGGCGCGGTTGAGCGCTGTCCCGGCCGGGCGGTGCCGTTTGACGGCGGTGAGGATGCCATCGGACAGCGCGACCATCCCTGCGGCGGTCAATGGTCGATCGTTGTGTGGCCCATCCGTCCGCTCAAGATCATATTTATCTGACTGCTGTTTTCTCGCCATGGATGGCGGTTAGGAGGGTGGGGTGAAGGTGGGGGTGGTGTCGTCGGAGCCGCGCCACAGGTAGGTGGTGAGCTTCCGTCCGTGCTCGTGTTCTTGGTGGGGGTTGGTGGGTGGGGGCCAGCGTAGCTGGGTGTAGAGGGTGGTGCGGTGGGTGTCGTAGGCGGCTTCGATCAGGTCACCGAAGATCCCCGCCCGGGCGGGGATCACGAGGGTGATGGTGAGGGCGGCGACGGCCAGGCCGATGGGGATGGCCAGGAGGGTGAGGGGGGCGAAGGCACAGAACAGCAGTCCCCACAGCGTGGTGGTGGCGGCGGTGTCGAGGGCGGTGCGGGCGGCTTGCAGGTCGGCGCGGACGTTGTCGGGGAGGGCGGGCCAGAGTCGGGGCCAGCAGATGACTGTGTCGAGGCCGTATTTGTCGAGGGGGCGGCGTTCGGCGGCGCGCAGGATGTTGCCGATTGGGGTGGGCAGGAAGTAGCCGGGGGTGGCGGGCGAGGGGCGCCGTCGGCGGCGGCGTTCGAGCCGGGTGTAGGCGGCGAGCTGGTCGACGGTGGGTGTCGCAGGCGGATGGATCTGGGCGTAGGCGGTCTGCCAGGCTTTCTGGTCGTGGGCGGCACGGGTGGCCAGCCAGTGGGCGAGGCGGTGGCGTAGGGGGTCGGCCCAGGCCGGCCAGTAGCCTTCCAGCAGCCGCAGCAGCGGGGTGGCGGCCTGGTGGATGAGGACGGCGGAGGCGGCGACGGCGAGCAGGACGGTGAGGACGGCCGTGGCCTGGACGAGGGTCGTCTGCCGGTCGAGCCAGTTGGTGTGTGTGGTCAGGCTGTGCAGTCCGCCGTGGTGGTAGGTCCAGGCGGCCAGCCCGCCCAGCCAGAAAATGAGGGCGGGGATGGAGATGGCGGCGGCTCGGTCGGCGAGTTTGCCGCCGACCGCCTCCCAGAAGGTGCCAAGCATGTGTCAGGACCGCGTTAGCTGAGTCTGGTGGGTTTTGCAGGTCGGCACGGGGGTTCCGACGTCGGGTCGGTACCAGACGTAGTCGCCGTGTGGGCAGGTGTAGCGGTCAGCGGTGGCGGGGCTGGGGTCCCCCAGCGGGCTGCCGCTGCCTGCGGTGCGGTGGTGGTAGTGGGGTTGCTGGTAGGGCGGTCGGAAGTGTGGGGGGTCGGTGAGGACCTCCATGAGGAACCGGCTGGTGGTGGGGTTGGTGTCGAGCAGGTCGCGTAGTCGGCGGGTGCGCTCGGCTGGATCGGCCGGGCCGAGCAGGGTGTCGGCGAGCTGACGGTCCAGTCCGGCGGCGGCCCGCGGGCCGATCAGCTCGTCCAGGTAGGGGCGGATCGCCCGCGCCGCCTCCGCCACGCCGTCGTCGCCGACGGCCGGGCTGGTGTCGTCGGTCTGCATGTCGGTGTCATCCCAGGTGGTGTCGAGGTCTGGCGGGGTCTGTGCAAGGTGTGGTTGTCAGGCGCCGACGTGGATGTGGGATGCCCACACCGCCGGCATGCGCGCCCACAGGCTGCGGGATCCGCGGGCGGCTGTGTGGACGGCGGCGGCGGTGTCCCCGCTGTCGGTGAGGGTGGTGTAGATGTCGTGGGCGATGTTGACGGCATGCTGGTCGCCGATCGGCCACAGGGCGGCAATGACGTGTCGGTAGCCGGCGAGTTGGAACGCGGAGGCCAGGTGGATTGCCTCGTCGGTCAGCCGGCTGCCTGGCATCGCGGTGGAGCAGGCGGACAGGAACGCCAGTTCCGCGTCGTGCAGCTGTAGCCGGGCGACGTCGAGGACGGTCAGCGGCTGGTCGGCCAGCAGCAAACGGCTGGTGGAGGGGTCGGCCAGCTCGGCGGCGCCGTGGCAGGCGAAGTGCGCCCACCGGCCGGCCGGCAGCCTGTCCAGCACCGTCTGCCGGGTCGCCTCCGGACCGGTCAGCACGTCGACCTGGCCAGGGAACCGGGCCTGCAGGGCACTGGTTTCGGCCAGGGCGCCGGGCAGGTCGGGCGCGTCGGGGGTGTGGGGCATCGCCACCGCGACCAGCCGGCCGTCCTCGCGGAGGGCGACCCGGCTGTCGGCGCGTGGGCGGCCGGTGTGGCGGGTGTGGGCCAGGGCGCGGATGGTGGGAGTGTAGGAGGGGATCACCCGGTCGAGGACGGTGGCCGGCGCCGGGTCGAACCGGGTGTGGTGATGACCGGCGGCGTGCACCGGCAGGAACGACAGCAGCCCCGACGTGCACCACCACAGCCGCGGCCAGCGTCCACCGTCGGTCGTCGGGCCGACGATGCCCAGCCGGTCGAGTACTGGGCCGGCGAGGACATCCCACAGCCAGCCGAGAATCTCACCCACCCGCCCCTGTGCCGCTGAGGTGGTGTCGTCCAGCGCGGTGAGGAAGGCGTTCACCTGGTCGTAGACCGTCTGGGGGGTCAGCCCGGCCAGCGGCACCGCCTCCACCCCGCCGCCGGTCAGGAGCAGCGCGTGGGAACCGAACCGCGAGACCGCCACGACCACCACCGGGCCGTCGGCGGCCGTCGCCAGCAGTTCGCCGACCGGCGGTGGCCGGAGAAACCCAGCGAAGCCATCCAGCTCACGGATCCTGGCGATCAGATCGTCGAACGCCACCGCCGTCGCCCGCCGTTCGGCACCGGTAGCAGTGGCAGCGGCACCACCCTCACTGAGCTGGTGCCGAGTCGGCCGGGCCGGGTCGTTGGCCCGGTCCAAGGCGTCACGCAGGCCGGTGAACGATGCCGCCAGGTCGGGATGCCGCTCGGCGAGGATGGTCAGGTCGGTGCGGGTGTCCAATGCCTGGCCCAGCATCACCCCCCGGCCCTGCTCGAACAGCTCCACCGCCTGGCCCACCAGACCGGCCCGTACGCAGCAGGCCGCCGCGTCCGCGCCCAGACTCCCCACCTCGGCCAGCAGATACTCCTGATCGCCTCGACCCAGGACACGCGGCGCCACCTGCCCCAGCAGCTCGATCGCCGCCGCAAACCCTGTCACCGCCTCGTCCCACCGGCCTGCGTCTGCCGCCGCCCGCGCCCAGCCACGCGCCGCACCCACCCGGACCCGCGGCGACGCTCCGACCACCCGAACCGCGGCCTGGTGGGCGTCGATCTCGGCATTCAGGTCCGCCAGGTTCCCGCCTCGCTCGAACCGGGTGCGCAGGGCGATGCCGAGGTTGGACAGCCACCCCGCGCGGTCGGGGTGGTCGACGGGGGTGGCGTCCACGGCGGCCTGCCCGGCCGCGATCGAGTCGGCCGCATCCGCCAGATTCCCGGCCCGCTCGAACCGGGTCCGCAGGGCGACGCCGAGGTTGGACAGGTACAGGGCGCGGTTGGGGTGGTCGGCAGGGCTGGCGTCCGCCGCCCGTTGGAACAGGCCGATGGCGCCGTCCAGGCCCGCAATGTCCCCGGCCCGTTCGAACCGGGTGCGCAGGGCGTTGCCGAGGTTGGATAGCCGTCCCGCGCGGTCGGGGTGGTCGGCGGGGGTGGCGTCCACGGCGGCCTGCCCGGCCGCGATCGCGGCGTCCGCATCCGCCAGGTTCCCGGCCCGCTCGAACCGGGTCCGCAGGGCGACGCCGAGGTTGGACAGGATTCCTGCGTGGTCGGGGTGGTCGGTGGGGGTGGCGTCCACGGCGGCCTGGCCGGCCACAATCGCGTCGTCCAGATCCACGAGTTCCCCGGCCCGCTCGAACCGGGTCTGCAGGGCGGTCCCGAGGTTGGACAGGATCGCGGTGCGGTCGGGGTGGTCGGCGGGGGTGGCGTCCGCCGCCTGTCGGAACAGGCCGATCGCGCTGTCCAGATCCGCCGATTCCCCGCTCCGCCCGGACCGGGTGCGCAGGGCGATGCCGAGGTTGGATAGCCGTCCTGCGTGGTCGGGGTGGTCGGTGGGGGTGGCGTCCACGGCGGCCTGTCCGGCCACAATCGCGCTGTCCAGATCCGCCCGCACCCCACCCCGCTCGAACCGGGTCTGCAGGGTCAGGCCGAGGTTGGATAGCCGTCCCGCGCGGTCTGGGTGGTCGGCGGGGGTGGCGTCCACGGCGGCCTGTCCGGCCACAATCGCGCTGTCCAGATCCGCCAGCTCCCCGCGCCGCTCAAACCGTCTCCGCAGAGCGATGCCGAGGTTGGACAGGTACATGGCGCGGTCGGGGTGGTCGGCGGGGGTGGCGTCCACGGCGGCCTGTCCGGCCGTGATCGCGCTGTCCAGATCCGCCAACTCCCCGCCCCGTTCAAACCGTCTCCGAAGGGCGACGCCGAGGTTGGACAGCCGTCCCGCGCGGTCGGGGTGGTCGGCGGGAGTGGTATCCGCCGCCTGTCGGAACAGGTCGATCGCGTCGTCCAGATCCGCCAGCCCCCCGCCCCGCCCGGACCGGGTCTGCAGGGCGATGCCAAGGTTGGACAGCCGTCCCGCGCGGTCTGGGTGGTCGCCGGGGGTGGCGTCCACGGCGGCCTGCCCGGCCACAATCGCGCCGTCCAGATCCGCCAGCGCCCCGGCCCGCTCGAACCGGGTCCGCAGGGCGATGCCGAGGTTGGACAGGTACATGGCGCGGGTGGGGTGGTCGGCCGGGGTGGTGTCCACGGCGGCCTGTCCGGCCGTGATCGCGCCGTCCAGATCCGCCAGCACCCCACCCCGCTCAAACCGGATCCGCAGGGCGGCGCCAAGGTTGGAGAGGTACCCGACGCGGTCGGGGTGGTCGAGTGGGGTGGCGTCCACCGCCTGCCGGAACAGGTCGATCGCGTCGTTCAGTGCTGACCGGTTACCGGTCCGCATCGTTTCGCGTACGAGAGCGACAGCACGGCCAGTCCACGCCTGGGCAGTGTCGAGCTCGCTGGGCGAGTTCTCGTCGAACAAGGCGCGCACCTGGTCAGGGATCGCGTCCGGGCGGGTCTGGTACACCTGCGCGAACAACGCCAGGGCAGCGGTGAGATCCTGCTGGTCCTCGCCGGGGTCGAGAACCAGGTAACGCGCCCAGTACAGCCGCCCGGCCACCTGAGCGATCTCCAGATCCGCGGCCGGGTCGGAGACCGTGTTGACCAATGCCGCCACCTCGGCGAGCGCCTCCGGATCCAGGACCGTGGCCGGATTCCGATCGACCTCAAACCGTTCCAGCCGTGACCGTACCCGCCCGAGCAGACGCTTTCGCAGTAGACGCTTCCGCATCCTTCGCCCCCGTCCTGTCTACCGAACAGTCCACCCACCGGTTTGCAAGATCAAGGGCGAGGTGGCTGCCGCGCGACTCACGAGACCTGCAAGTTGACGACAAGATCAGAGCGTACGCATCTCGTCATGGGCACCGGAGACCGCTTTGCGCGGTGCCCTGCCGCGAGCACGCTGACAGGGAACGGCGCGAAAGACTCGGTGACATCCTCATCGTGCCGCTACAAAAATATCTGGATACAATTGACACTCAATTGCTCGGCGGAATTAGCCAACAATGCGAAGTTGTCGGCGCCGGCGGAGTCTCCCGCCAATAGGGCGTCTATTGCGAGCTGGTAGGAGAGAATCGCGAGGTCCTGGTAGTCGGTGCAGTCCTGTATCGTCTTCCACTCACCTCGTTGCGCGGCCGGCTTTGCCAGCTCGTCCCACTTGCTATTACCCGTAAGGTCGAGGAGGTCGGGATTTCTAAGCCTCGCGGCGACATAGAAGTCAACCGCCGCCCGCACGCGGCCTTCGGACAACTCAAAATAGCGGTCACGCCTCTTGACTAGTTCGGTCCGAGTGGCCTCGTAGTCTGATCGAGTCACTGTGCGCCTCCAATTTTCGACACCATAGTCAAGTCTATGACGAATAGTCGCCGCACTGTCGACCGTGCTAGCACTGAACTCGTCCTTTAACTGGCCCGTCTCAGGTCGTGCGGCAATCGCCCTCGTCCTCGATCTTGTCCATGGGTAGGTCGACTGCGCGTCGTCAGTTTGAGTGACCTGCGGGGTGGCCGAGGCCGGGCCAGCTCGGTTTCGGTGCTCTGGCTGGCCGGACATCGCAGTTCACGGGTTCCGATTCCCGCCGGACATGATCACGCTGGCCGTACGCCGGTAGCCGCGGTACGCCCTGTCGCACCGCGACATCGAGGGACTGCAGGCCGAACACGGCATCACCGTCGACCACGTCACGATCTGCCGCTGTGTGCAAGGGTTCACCCGGGCACCGATCGACGCCGCCCGGTCCTGCCGCCACAGCCCGGGCCACGCGTGGTTCATGGATTACGTCTCATCGGTGAACCACCTGCTGCCCGGGCTGTGGCGGCACGGCCGGGCGGCGTCGATCAGCAGCGTGGTGAACCGCTGCACCCACCTGTACACGGTCACGTGATCAACCTCGATGCCGCGCTCGGCGAGCAGCTCCTCGACATCCCGGTACGACAGCGCGAACCGCAGATACCAGCGAAATCCCAGAACGATGACCTCCGGTGGGAACCGGAAGCCGGTGAACTCCGAGACCGGCACCGGCGGACAAGGACGGCAGCAAGCACGATCCGATCATGCCTGGCCACCGGGCCCGATCACGGCATCCGCGAACGCAACAGAGCCCGGCCAGGTCGTCATCAATTTTTTAGCAGGTCGGCCGTTTGGGATGGGGGCGTGCTGTCGATGCACAGCTGGTTCCAGGCTTGGGTGTAGCGGTCGACGTCGTCGCGCCGGTCCAGGTAGGTGCAGCCTCCGAAGAACTCCAGGTAGACCACGTCGGGTAGGACTGTCTCGGGGAACCGTAGAATGCTGAACGGTCCCCCTTCGGCCTCGGCTGCCGCTCGTCACGCTCCCACGCCCGATACACATCTCCGAAGCGCAGAACGCAGCTGCGTACGAAATAGGTACTCAGCGCCGCCCCGCCGCCGGGCGACCAACCCTGGCCGGCCCGCCCGTCGATGACGAACCGTTCCAAGGCCCGCCGCAACGTCTCCTGCGCCAAGTCCTCGACATCGTGCCGAGTCAGAACCAACGCCCCAGAGCCGAGCCGGCCCAGACGGCGAACCCCCACTCGCCGGCACTCGTCCACGATGTGGCCGCTGGCCAGCCAGGAACACAGCACGGTGTACGCGTAGCGGACTAAAGCGCCGGCGACGGCATCAAAGTCCGGACCGGCGCACCCAACCTCGGCCAGCCGGCCGTACAACACAGCGTCCTCCTCGGCCGGTTCTGGGGGGCGCGTCACGGCTGCCCGCCGCAGGTCGCGCTGTTCCGCCACGCATCCATAGACCCCGTCCCTCGCGATGGTTCCGACGCGAGGTCGTAGGCCATCGCGACACCCGATCTCACACAGCGCCCGGCAGAACTTGCCCACACCGCAGCGGCGCGAGAACAGCCTGCCCACGCCCCTATGACAGGCGGACAACCACCGCAGAAGGGACGCAACCCATGTCCGCCCCACACCCGACACCCCACCAGCTCGCCGCCGCGCTCGCTGGGATCGCCAGCGCCGCCTCCGTCGCAATCGGCCTCGCCAACACCACAGACCTGTTCACCGCCGCATGGAGCGCCGCCACCCTCGCCCTCATCGACGCGCTCGCGCGCGCCCTTGCCGTGACCGCTCATCCATCAGAGCCCGACGGACCAGGCAATGGACACGGAGCGTGACCCTCCGATTCCGCTGGGACGGAGTGTCGGCCCCGTGTAGATCATGAAATTTGCCCTTGATCGTGTCGGCAAACAGTCGTCTGTCGACACCACCCGGCAACTCCCATCGCTCCCACGTCTACCTTTCTGACGTCGTCCGGCCGAGTGGACGAGTGACCGGCAAGCACCTCGACCAGAGCGGCGATAACGTCGTCGAAATCGAGACCTGGGCAACCAACCAGCGCGGACAGAACGTCAGGCCGGGCACGGCTACCGTCGCGCTTCCGCGCAGGCCATGAGAGGTGTGAGATGGGCAAGATCATTGTCGGCGTCGATGGAAGTGACACAGCGAGCAATGCCGCGGCTAGAGCGGCGGTGCTCGCTTCCGCCCTCGGGCATGAGCTGATCGTCGTCAGCGCCTTCAGCTCAACCGACCGGTTGCAGATCGGCCGGCCCGGCGACGAACTCGACCTGTCCGCGAGCGATGTCGCGCTGAAGATGGCCGAGCAGGCGATCGAAGATCTCCCGGCCGACCTCGCTGGCCTGCCGACCACTCCTCGCTCGGAGTTCGGCAGGCCGGCTGACGTGCTCGTCAGTGTCGCCGAAGAGCTCGGGGCGAGCATCATCGTGGTTGGCAACAAACGCGTCCAAGGCGTCACTCGAGTCTTGGGCAGCATCGCAGCGGACGTCGCCCGTCACGCGCCTTGCGACATCCTCATCGCGCACACCCACTGAGGAGATGTCGCCGCCGGCAACATCGGGATGCCGGCACGCGTGATCGGTCGTCGCACCAACCGCGACCTGCCGATGATCATATGGGCAGATCGGATGCGCGGGGCGATGGCCGACCACGAATACACCCTGCGTGACTTCGTGATGCTCAAGGCACGCTGGGGCGTCTCCATCCAGGCACTGATCATGCGAGGCAGCCATCTCGGGCGGGACTGTTGCATCGTGAGGAGCCGGGGCATGCCGAGCCGATACTGACCTGGTGATCAGATGGCGTGGGAGAGCTCGGTGAACGCTGCGGCGAGTCGGCGCCGGGGTTCGACGTCGGTTCCGAGTTCATGGTGGCCGCGGCGGATGTTCTGGATCAAGGAATGTCCGGTGCTGATCGTCTGAGCGGAGCGCAGCCGTTTCAGGCCCCGCGTCGGCCGTAGCCGGGCTTTGGGTCTGCTGTGGTCGGACTCGATGCGGTTGTTCTCCCAGCGTGCGTCGACGTGGCAGGCCTCGGGCAGCAGCTCATCGAGAACCCGGGGGTAGATCGGTGCCTTGTCCGTGGTGACCTCGACCGGCCGGCGGCTGTGGGCCAGGGCCTGGCGGAAGAAGTGGCGGGCCGCGAGCTGGTCGCGCCGTTCGCTGGCGAGCACGTCGATGACCTGGCCGTGCTGGTCAACGGCGCGATACAAGTACCTCCACCTTCCGGCGATCTTGATGTACGTCTCGTCGACGAACCACCTGCTACCCGGGCGGTGCCGGCAGGGTCGGGCCGCCTCGACCAGCAGCGGCGTGAACCGCTGCACCCACCGGAAGATCGTGACGTGGTCGATGTCGAGGCCGCGTTCCGCGAGCAGCTCCTCAACGTCCCGGTACGACAACGCGAACCGCAAGTACCAGCGAACCGCCAATGTGATCACCTCGGGCGGGAACCGGAACCCGACGAACTCCGACTCTGGGACCAGCGGACGCACGACACCTTGAGCCACCACACGATCATGCCGGCTCGCGGCGCGGATCAGTGCGATGGCCAGCTGCAACAGTCCCCGCCACGGCACCGGCGATGTCACGGTGTCCGGTGCCGCCGCGGATCTACTGCTCGCGGTGATGCGCCGCATCCCCGGCGACGACCGCCGACTCCAGGTCGCCGGCGAGCGACAGCACTGGACGACCTGGCTGGTCAACACCCCCTTCTGACCATCCACCTAGTCCACCGCCTGCAACCGATGGACCGGGGCCTGTAAGAACAACGGTGTAACTCCCCTGTGACACTCTGTGCATCTGTGCAGGTAGAGGAGACACCAGATGACCGACACGATGGCTGACACGGCGGCTGGGGCGATCCCGGTCAGACCGGTGGATGGCGATGGGGCGCCGGCGGGCGTGGTCGTGGACGAGGCGCTCGCGCAGAGCCTCGTGGAGAAGGCCCGGGTTGAGGGGCTGTCGCTGACGGGGCCGGGCGGGCTGCTGGGCACCCTGACGAAGATGGTCCTGGAGAAGGCCCTCGCCGCCGAGCTGAGCTCGCATCTGGGCTACGAGGCCCACGACCCGGCCGGCCGTGACGGCGGGAACTCCCGTAACGGCACTCGAACGAAGACCGTGGTCACCGAGATCGGACCGGTCGAGATCGACGTGCCCCGTGACCGTGACGGCACCTTCACCCCGACGATCGTCGCCAAGCGCCAACGCCGCCTCGGCGGGGTCGAGGACCTCGTCGTCTCGCTGGTCGCGAAGGGACTGACGACCGGCGAGGTCCAGGCGCATCTCGCCGAGATCTACGGCACCACCGTGTCGCGCCAGCAGGTCTCGGACATCACCGACAGGGTCATCGAGGGCATGGAGGCCTGGCGCGCCCGCCCCCTGGACGCCGTCTACGCCGTCGTGTTCATCGACGCCATCATGGTGAAGATCCGCGACGGGCAGGTCGCGAACCGGCCGATCTACGCCGCGATCGGCGTCACCGCCGACGGCGAACGCGACATCCTCGGCCTCTGGGCCGGCACCGGCGGCGAAGGCGCCAAACACTGGCAGCTTGTCCTGACCGACCTGAAGAACCGCGGCGTCGCCGACGTCCTCATCCTCGTCTGCGACGGCCTGACCGGCCTACCCGACGCCGTCGCCCAGGTTTGGCCCGACACCATCGTCCAGACCTGCATCGTGCACCTGCTCCGCAACTCGTTCAGATATGCGTCCAAGAGGGACTGGCCCGCACTCGCCCGCGACCTCAAGCCCGTCTACACCGCCCCGACCGAGGCGGCCGCGCTCGACCGGTTCGCCGACTTCTCCGCGATCTGGGAGAAGAAATACCCCGCGATCATCCGGCTCTGGGAGAACGCCTGGGCCGAGTTCGTCCCGTTCCTGCGCTTCGACGCCGAGATCCGGACCGTCATCGCCACGACCAACGCGATCGAGTCGCTGAACTCCCGGTTCCGCCGCTCCGTCAAGGCCCGCGGCCACTTCCCCAACGAACAGGCCGCACTCAAGCACCTCTACCTCACCGTGACCAGCCTCGACCCCACCGGACGCGGCCGGGCAAAGTGGATGATCCGCTGGAAGGCACCGCTGAACGCCTTCGACCTCGCGTTCGACGGGCGCCTCACCGCCGGCCGAAAGTAGCAACTCAATAACAATCCGTTACACCGTTAACTTGACAGTCCCATGGACCGTGCCGGCCCCGGCGGGATCCGGTTTGCGCGTCAATAGGCAAGCGGTCGGCGACGGTTCCGGAGGTCTTGTGCTGTCGCCGGAGTCCGTCGTGCGGTAGCCGCCGTTTCAGGGTGGGCGGGGGCCGGGGGCCCCACGCCCGTCTTGAAGGTGGAGGCGGGCGTGGGGGTGCGACCGTCAGCCGTTGGCGACGATCCGGATGGGGTCCAGGGTCGCGGTCACTCGCTGTGAGCCTGGGAGGTCGAGCATCGACTCGTCGACGCCGTAGTGCTTGGCGAACAGTGGGAGTAGTTCCTTGTCGGGGTCGGGGTCGGGGGTGAGGGTGACGTCGGCGCGGATTTCCAGGGTGCGGAACGGGTTGGCCGGGTCGAGGAGGAACAGGCCCGCGACGGGGTTGCGGAGGAGGTTCTTGTATTTCTGCCGGGTGGTGACCATCGATGTCCGCAGGGCCGAGTCGTCGAGGAGGTACTAGACGGCGGTCGACTGCGGCCGGCCGTCCGTGCCGATGGTGGTCAGGACCGCGGTCAGGGGCTGGGTGAGCAGGTCCAGGTGTGAGTCCGGGATCTGCGCGGGTGTCGGGGTTGTCATGGGGCGATGAACTGGAGGTCGAGCTCGATTTTGATCTTGTCGCCGAGGGCGAGTTTGCCGGCGCCGAGGGGCATGTTGAAGTCGATGCCGTAGTCGCTGCGGCGGATCTCGGTGGTGGCGGCGAACCCGGCTCTGGTCCGGCCGTCCGCGGGGTGGACGTCGACGCCGTTGAACTCGACCGCCAGGCTGACTGGCTGTGTGGTCGCGTTGATGGTCAGTTCGCCGGCGACTTGGTAGCCGTCTTCGCCTTCGGTGACGGATAGTGACCGGTAATGCATGGTTGGGTGGTGTTCGACGTCGAAGAAGTCGGTGGAGCGTAGGTGGGCGTCTCGGTCGGGCTGGTTGGTGTTGACCGAGGCCATGTCGATCGTGGCGTCGATGGCGACGTCCGCGAGGGTCTCGCCGATGGTGAGTGTGCCGTTGAACAGGTCGAACCGGCCGCGGACGTTGGTCAGGCCGAGGTGGCGGACCTGGAAGTAGACACCGGAGTGTGCGGGGTCGATGGGCCAGACGCCGGCAGCGAGCGGTAGCCCGCTTCCCGTTTCAGGGAGTGCTGGCGCCGAGGGGTTGGACACGGATGGAGTCGTCATGGCGACCTTCCTCGAAGAACATCAGGGGTTACAAAAAGTTAGTTGCCGCTGAAAATATAGCAAAGGCAGGCGTGGGGTGGCCGTCAGTACCATCGGTGGATGGAGCCGGGCGAGCGGGACGCGGTGAGCTGTCATGCGCTCACGCCGGTGTTCGCGTTGCTCGGGAAGCGGTGGAGCGGTCTGATCATCGGCACGCTGTTGGCTGGGCCGGCGCGTTTCTCGGAGATCTCCAAGCTGGTGCCCGGTGTCAGTGAGCGGATGTTGTCGGGGCGGCTGAATGAACTCGTCGCGGCCGGTCTGGTGGCCCGTGAGGTGATCGAGGGCCCGCCGGTCGGTGTCCGCTACCGGCTCACGGCCCGCGGGGAGGCGCTGCGCCCGGCGCTGGCGGAGCTCGAACGCTGGGCGACCGAACACCTGATCGCCGGCACCGCCGACGCCCCGCCCTGTAGCCGGGCAGAGCCGGTGGAACTGTAGGCACCCGCCAGCGAGCCGCCTGCGGATGGTCTCGCGTAGCGCGGTCAGGACGCATCGCGGTGCGAGTGGTCATCGAGGCGGGAGCCGTCGCGTCGGATCGCGCCGCGGCCCGTGGGCTGCGGCGCGATCAGGCGTCGGCGAGCCGCGTGTGGCTGGTGTGGTGTCAGAGGCCGTTCACGCGCTCGGCCTCGTCACGGTCGGTGGTGTGTAGCTCCCAGTAGAGCGGAGTGATCTGCTCGGGTTGGGCTGTCGGGAGGCCGGGGATGACGGTCATCGGCGTTGCCGGTGTCGATGCTGTGCGCCTTGATCACGATCTGCGCGCTCGAGTTCGCCGGGATCTCCTCGTCGAGGCGGACCGTGCCCGCGAACTCGGTGAACGAGCCGCGGACCTTCGTCACCATGGCGTGAGCCACGAAGCCGATGCGAGTGCGGGCCGGGTCGATGACGTACTCGCCGGTGAGATCGGAAATGGCCTCGGCGGTGTCGGACATCTGCCGCTCCTCGCGGTGGGGTGGACAGTTGATTGCTCAACCAACTTACGGCTGGTTAGATGATGCGTCAACCATCTGCGGGAGGCGGTCTTCTCGGACGGCGTGCAGTCCGCTCAGCGGTCCGCCGTCCACCTGCATCAGGCGTCCCATCTCAAGTGGGCCGAGGTCGACGGGCGCGAATCCGAAGTCCTCGACAACGGAGCGGAAGAGATCCTTCGAGGTCCCGTCGTCGCCGGCGTAGAAGAGGATCCGGCGGCCGGCGTCGGTGACGGGGTCGGCGGCGATGTAGGGGCCGTACATGTTGTCGAAGGCCTTGATGACGTGGGCGCCGGGGATCAGTGAGGCGACCAGTTCGCTGCCTCCGATCTCGAGGTGGTCGGCGACGAAGGTGGGGGTCAGGCTGGCCCACTGGTTCGTGGCGTCGATAACGATCCGGCCGTCGCGGGTGGGCAGGTTGCCTACCGCGTCGCGCACCCGTGTCCAGCGCACGGCGAGCACGACGAAGTCCGCGGCTCCCGCCTCGGCGACGGTGCCGGCCGACGCGCGGGGACCGAAGGCGTCGACGACGGCGTCGAGGGTGCCCGGACCGCGACTGTTGCTGAAGACCACGTCGTGACCGGCCTTGACCACGTGGCCGGCGATGGCGCGCGAGACCGTTCCCGCGCCGATCATTCCAAACTTCATGGGTCACTCCTGTTGAGTGGGCGCGTGGGAGCAACCGGGATCCGGGCGTGCCCGGCGCGGACGACCCCGCCGGATGGCGTCACGCGCCGGATGCGATGGAGATGTGGCTCTGGCTGTGCAGGCCGACGATGCTCACGATGTGTTTCCCGGAGCGCCGAGATCTTGGTTGACTCGTCGACCGTATTGACTCTTGGTTGACGAGTCAACCAGCAGGTAATATCGCCGCATGCCGACGGAACCGACCTGGCTCAGCCCCCGTGAAGACCGCGCCTGGCGGGCCTTCATGCACGCGCACCACCAGCTCGCCGTCCGTCTGCGCCGGCACCTGCTGGAGGACTCCGGACTGACGGAGGCCGACTACGAAATCCTCGCTGTGCTCTCGGAGCACGCCACGGGCAGCCTGCCCGCTCGGGAACTGTGCGCCCTGCTGCAGTGGGAGAAGAGCCGCCTCTCCCACCAGACCCGGCGCATGCAGGAGCATGGGTTCATCGTCCGGGAAACTAACCCAGCCGATGCCCGCAGCTCCATGATCCGCCTCCTGCCCGCTGGACGCCGCGCCATCGAGGACGCCGCGCCCCAGCACGTGCGCAACGTCCGCCGGCACTTCATCGGCCTGCTCACCGCCGCCGAACTCGACATCCTCGCCGCCCTCAACGAACGGATCCTGGGTCACCTCGCCGAGGACCCGTTCCCCGAACACTCCACCCCAGACGAACCCGCGCTCTCGCCCTGAGCGGCGTGACCCTTCCGGATCACCGCCACCGCATCCTCATCAAACGATCAAGGACCGCAGTCAAGGGAGTAGGTCCGAGTTCCCGCGCGGGACTCCTCACAGCGTCAGCGTGGATCGTTGCCAGTGGCGCCGGTGATGTTGATCCCGTTCGGCGGACTCGGAAGTGAGGAGTTCTACGGTTCGGTGGCTGCCTGAAGGAGGCCACTGCTCGTGCCCAAGCCGTACCCGCCGGAGTTCCGTCGTCGTGCCTTGGACCTGGTCGCGTGGGGCCGTTCAGTCCGTGACGTCGGGGCCTCGTTGGGATCGCCGAGTCCTGCCTGTACGGCTGGCGGTCGCGGGACCTGATCGATCGTGGGCTCAAGACACCCACCAGCCGGGCGGTCGAGTCGGCGGCCCTGCGGGCCGCTCAGGTGCGGATCGCCGAGTTGGAGGACGAGGTCAAGATCTTGCGGAAGGCCGCGGGCCGCGGACCTTCCTGAAACCAGGCGAGCACGCCCACACGGTCCGCCGGCGGCCTGCCACCGGAAACCCCGCGCGGGTCGATCGCTTCCCGAGACCGGGTCCGCACGATCGCCGCGGCCCAACGCGGACCGCGAGCGACGTGACGCAGAAGCTGGGTGAGGGTCCAACCCGGGCAGGTCGAGACCGGCACGGACCAATCGGCGTCGCGCAGCAGGTCAACGAATGCCGATTCTGCTCCAGCAGGTGGGCGTTACGGTCCACCCATAAGACGGCAGGCGGCGACATGTCCAGATGCATGTGGACATCGGATCGGATCGATCCGCCAGGGCCAGCTTCGGACATCGCCAGGTGGCCGTCGTCCTCGGACGACCAGCAGCACCGTAGTGACGGATCGAGCGGGATGGGGTGTCGCGCTTCTCCTCCGCTAGCCCACCCCAGCCTCCGCCCAGTGGCCGTGGCGGGCCGGCAGTCCAGATAGAACACGATCCACCACACCGGCGGACACCGAAACGGTCATCCATCAATTGGCATGATCAACAGTCGGCCCTCAGGCCCCCGCCGAAGTCCAGCATCACCCCACGGCCCGCAGCCGGCGCGGGAGGTCGGTCCACCGCCGAATCGGCGAGCGCAAATACAGCAGGGTTCGAACAGCGCCACCACCGCCGCCCACAGAATCGAAGCGATTCTTCCCCGCCCCGCCCTCACAGCGATCAATGGCAGCGACCCTCGCGACGCCCGAAATGCGGAGCGGGCTGCGAGTGCACCCGCGGGCCCGCCGCGTTGATCTGAGCCAAACCTGGTCGGCGCCCGCAGCTGAGCGGCGCCGCGTTGATCAGTGCCTTGGGGTGAGCGGGAGTACGAGTAGCTGTCCGGCCCAGGTGCCGATGTGGAAGGTCTCGGCCGATGTGAAGCCTTGCTGCTCGTGGTAGCGAACGAGTCGTCCGTCGCCGCCGGCCCAGCAGTCAGCCCGCAGTTGTTCGGCGCCGCGGGAGTTTGCCTCGCGGATGACCGCAGCGAGCAGATGCCGGCCGACCTCACGGCCCGCATGCGGACGGGAGGTCACGAATGCTTCGAGGTAGAGCTCAGGCCGGTCGGCGGCCGGCGCGTGAGTGATGCCGAAGCGGGCACGCGTGCTATTTGCGTCCCCGGGCGACGTGTTCGCGTACGGCGGGTATCGATTCGGCGGCGAAGCGTTCGAGCACGTCCAGGTCGTCGCTGGCCAGGATGAAGATGCTGACGCCGTCCTGGAGGGTCATCTGGGCCAGTGCTTCCGGGGTCTGCTGGTCCGGGAAGATGTTGAGCAGACGGGTGATCTCGCGGGGGTCGCGGCCCGCGGCCCGTGCGGCGTCGTCGATGATCGCGTTTCCCTTGGGCAGGCCGCCGGGCTCCATGACCGGCAGCGACGGTAGCCAGCCGTCGGCCTTGCGTCCCACCAGGTCCTGCATCCTCGGCTTGTGGGCGCCGAGCCAGATCGGGATCTCGTGTGCGGGCGCGGGTCCGCGCTCGGCGCCGTGGACCTTGTAGAACTCGCCGTCGGCATTGAGGGTGCCGGGCACGTCGGCGTCCCAGATCCCGCGGATCACGTCGATGGCCTCGCCGAGCGCCGCCACGCCCTGCAGCGGGGTCAGCCGCCGTCCGCCGGCCGCCTGCACGGCGTCCCAGTAGAAGCCGGCCCCGATCCCGAGGCTCGTCCGTCCACCGGAGAGCAGGTCGAGGCTGGCAGCCGCGCGGGCGAGCACGGCGGGGGGCTGGCGCAGCGGCAGGTTCAGCACGTTGGCGGACACGCCGATCCGCTCGGTCCGCGCTGCCACCCAGCTCAGCAGGGTCCAGGTATCGAGGAAACTCGACTGGTAGGGATGATCCTGGAAGGTGACGAAGTCGAAACCGAGCCGCTCACTGTGCTGCGCCAGCTCGACCGGACGGCGCGCCGGGGAGTTGGCGGGAGAGATGAACGTTGCGAAACGCAGAGGATGGCCGTAGTCAGGCACGGGTGTCTCCTTCAGTCTTTCGTGTGTGGCCAGCCACGATGAGATGTTGTCGCCGACCTGCTTGATGACGTCTTCGCCAGTGCCGGACGCGGGCAGTCCCGGGTGCTCAGAGTCGATTGCCTGCAGGTCGGATGGCGCAGGGGCCGCCGACATCCCGGGCAGGCGGAACCCTGCCTGCCCGGGATGGCCGCCGGGTGCCAGTGCGCGGTGCTAGAACTGCAAGCGGGCTTCAGTCCGGGACGTTGACGCCGAGGCTGATGTTGAACCCTGCGCCATGGCTGGCCAGGCCCATCAGCAGCGGGCCCGCCGCCTCCAGCCAGCGCGCCGCCGCCAGGTCGCCGGCATCCAGCGGGCGCAGCCCGAGGCTCTCGATGAACGCCGACACGCTCGCCTTGGCGTCCGCGTCGTCGCCGGCGATGAGCACGTCCAGCGGGCCGCCCTGGGCCAGGACGTGGCCGAAGACGGTGTTGAACGCCTTCACGACGTGCGCGCTGGCCGGGGCGGCCTTGGCGATCTCCTGCGCGCCGGACGTGCCGTCAGGGGTGACCAGCGCGGTGGCGTCGGCGTTGAAGGTGTTCGAGATATCGATGACGACCTTGCCGGCCAGTGCGTCCCCGTACTGGGCGAGGACCTGCGCGGCGCTGGCGTAGGGCACGGCGAGGATGACGATGTCGCCGGCCGGCGCGGCGCCGAATGTCCCGGCCGTCGCGCCGCCGCCGAGGGCGGCGGCCAGGTCCTTGGCCTTGGCCTGGTCGCGGCCGATGACCTCGACGGCGTTGCCGCCCTCGACCGCGCGGGCGGCTATGGCGCGGGCCATGCCGCCCAGGCCGACGAAGCTGATGCCACTCATGGACGGGCGCTCACTTTCTGTAGTCTGGGATGAACTTTTTGCTTAAGGGGATCGGGGGTCGGCTGCCCGGCCGGATGGCGTCAGACTTGACTGAACCCGCCATCGACGACCAGGTTTGCGCCGGTGATGAAGCTGGCGTCCGGAGAGGCGAGGAACAGCGCGGTGGCCGCGATCTCCTCACTGGTCCCCAGCCGTCCTAGGGGGATGGCGGAGGTGATCTGCTCCCGGAATTCCGGGGTGACGGTGCTGAAGAGCGCGGTGTCGATCGAGCCGGGACTGATGACGTTTACCCGGATGCCGCGGTCCTTCAGCTCCGCAGCCCAGGTGCGCGCGAGTGAGCGAACGGCTGCCTTGCTGGCCGAGTACACCCCGGCGCCGGGGATGCCCTTGGTCGCGCTGGTCGTGCCGTTCAAGATGACCGACGCGCCGTCGCTCATCAACGGCAGCAGGTATTGAACGGTGAACACGGTGCCCCGGAAGTTGACGGCCACGAGCGTGTCGAACGAGTCCGGGGTGATGCTGCCCAGCGGGTCGGATACCGAGCCGACTCCGGCGCTGGCGAACAGGACGTCGACTCGTCCGTGATGCTCCCGCACGGTCTCGGCCAAGCGGGCAAGGTCGTTCAGATTTCCTGAGTCCGCCTGCACGCCCGTTACGTTGTGGCCGATGGCGGTGACCGCCTCGTCCACTTTGTCCTTGCGTCGTCCGGTGATGAACACGTGTGCGCCTTCGGCCACGAACAGCTTGGCCGTTGCTAGCGCCATCCCAGACGTCGCTCCGGTGATCACTGCGACCTTGCCGTCGAGCTTGGGCATGGTGAACTGGCCTTTCTGTCGGTTGTGGTTCGCGTCTTGCTGGTTGGCGCCGCGATCCGTCCCCCCACCGGGGCGCTGCCCGCCACGGGCTGTCAGATCAGTCCGCCGGCGATCTCGTCGAGGGGCTCGGGCTGGCCGGCCTCGTGATGGAGCCGGGTGCCGCCGCGGATCAGGGCACTGCAGAGGACGGCAGCGGCCCAGAAGACGCCAGCGGCCCACCAGTAGCCGACGGTGAACCCGTGCACGGTTGCGTCGACGACGGCAGTGCTGCCGTGGCGGGTCAGGTAGTGGCTGGTGGCGGTGGCGACGAAGGTGCTGATCAAGGCGACGCCGAGCGCCGAGCCGAGCTGCTGGGAGACGTTGTTGAGCGCCCCCGCCGTACCAGCGTCGCGCGGATCGACACCCAGCTGCCCGACCGCGACTGCCACGACGGCGGCCGACCCGATGCCGGTCCCGACCAGGACCAGCCCGGGCAGCACCCAGGTCGCGTACGGGCTGCCCGCACCGGCCTGGGTCAGCAGTGCGGCTCCGGCACCGGAGGCGATCAAGCCGGCGGCGACGATGACCCGCATGGTCAGGCGCCGCAGCAGCACGCCCTGGGTCAGCGTGGCGACCACGGCGATCGCCGCCATCATCGGCAGGAACGCGACGCCGGTCATGATCGGCGAGTAGCCCAGCACGCCCTGGAAGTAATAGGTCAGGAACAGGAACAGCGCGAACACCGCCGCGTTCGCCAGGAAGAGCGTCAGGTAGGCGGCACCACGGTTGCGGTCGGCGACCACCCGCAGCGGGATGAGCGGGTGGCGGGCGACCTTCTGGAGCACGACGAAGCCGGCCAGTAGGAGACCGCCGGCGATGAGCGGGGTCAGTGTGACCGCCGAGCCCCAGCCGTCGGTCTGGGCCTTGGCCGACCCGAAGACCAACCCGAAGATCGCCGCCGAGCCGACGACCGTGCTCGACACGGAAAGCCTGGGCTTGTCGGGCTCGGCGGAGTTGTGCAGCAGCGTGAGGCCACCGATGATCCCGGCGACCGCGAGGACGATGTTGACGTACATGCACCAGCGCCAGTCCACGTAGTCGGTCAGCAGCCCGCCCAGCAGCAGGCCGACGGCGCCGGCGCTGCCGGACACTGCACCGAAGATCCCGAACGCCTTGTTCAGGTCCTTGAGGTCGGTGAAAATCACCGTGATCAGCGACAACGCCGCCGGCGCGAGAACTGCGGCGAACCCGCCCTGGACGGCCCTGGCGGCGATCAGCGTGCCGATGTTCGGGGCCGCGCCGCCGGCAGCGGAGGCAATCGCGAACCCCAGCAGTCCCACGATGAACATGGTCTTGCGGCCGAGCGCGTCGCCCAGCCGGCCTCCCAGCGGAAGCAAGCTGCCGAAGGCCAGCACGTAGGCGGTGATCACCCACTGGCGGCTGGCGTCGGAGAAGCCGAGGTCGGCCTGCGCCGAGGGCAGGGCAACGTTCACGACGGTCGCATCCAGCAGGATCATGATCTGGGCGATGACGAGGACACCCAGGGCCATCCAGCGCCGCTCGTCATGGGGATCGGGCGAAGCGGCCAGGTGCGCCCCGACGGCCTCCGCGGGCCGCTGAGGCGCCTGCGCCCCGGAGGGCTCCATAGTGCTCATCTGCTTCGCTCCTCGTGCGGTCAAGTCAGAGCGCCAAGATGAGGCACCCCTCCGTTTGTTGCTGCCCGTACAAACGGAGGGGTACCTCACTCTATTCCGGAGGGGTGCCTCATCTTGGCAGGAGTTTCGGGCCTCGACATCTGGCGGCACCAAGGAGACGAAGGAAGACAAGGTGCCCCTCGCCGCCTGGTCGCGAACGCTGCCCGCGACGGCGGCGACATCCAGGCCGGGTACCGCCCGGCCCCGGCAGCCACCTGGCCTGTTCTCAGCCCTGCCACCGTGCCAGGGCACCGAACGAACGTCATGCTCGCGGGAGGGCCCCCGGGATCGTCAGCCAGATGGCGGGCGCCACGGTGCTGCGGCGCGCCGTCAGCCACGTCGCGCACGACCATGCCGACGAGCTCACCGAGGTCAACCGCGCTCTGCCGGGCTCCTGAGCGGCACAGAAAGGGAGGCCACCCTCAGTATCGCCGGTAGACTGACGAAGTGAGCCGCAGCGACGTTGAGCAGATGCGAAGGCCCCTGCGCCGTGACGCCCGGGAGCACCGAGACAAGCTCCTCGCCGCGGCGCAGCGCGAATTCGCCGCACACGGCGTGGATGCCTCCTTGGAGAAGATCGCACGCGACGCTGGCGTTGCCATCGGCACCCTGTACCGCCACTTCCCAACCCGCCTGGACCTGCTCATGGCCGCCTTCCAGCCCCGGCTTCAGGAGTTCCTCGACGGGGCCAACAAGGCCCTGGAGATGAACGACCCGTGGGAAGGGTTCGTCTACTACCTGGAGCACCTGTTCGGCATGCAGGCGGGAGACCGGGGTTTCAACGACTTCCTCTCCCGCCGCTTCACCGACAGCGCCGAGACCGAGCGCATCCACGACGAGATGTGCCAGCAGATCGTGGACATGCTCACCCGGGCCCAAGAAGCCGGCGAGGCTCGCCGCGATATCACCCTGGCCGACATCGTCAACCTCATCTGGTCGAACGGCAGGATCATCGAGGCCACCAGCGCCACGGCGCCCAACGCCTGGCGGCGTTACCTCCACCTCATGCTCGACGCCTACCGGGCTGAGCGGGCACATCCGATCCCCGAGCCGCCGATGACGTACGAGCAGCTGTACGACGCCATGGTCCATCTCAGCGAGGCGCAGTAGGGGCGGCCGGCCTGCTGTCCGGTCAGCCCGCGGCATCGCGGAGACCTGGACGCCGCCCGCCGGCCGCGCCCCTGTTCGATGGCGCGCGGTGTCGCTCGCTATGCGGTGATGGCGATCTTGCCGCTGGGGTGATGCTTCAGCACGTGGGTGGCCTGTACCGCCGGCGCCCGGGATCGACTCTCGGCCGCGGCAGGCCGGGGCCGGCACCAGAGCCCATAGGACCGTGCCGGCGCACGCCGACACGGTCCTATGCACGCCGACCGGCGCGGGCTAGGTTGAGGCCGCCTCTGGCGGCTGGTTGTCGAGTGTTAGATGCGTGTCGCTACGGATCTGCGCGACCAGGCCGCGGGCGGTGTCGGCGCCGACGTGCAGCCGGACCTACCAGGTCTACGGAACGTTTGTTCGATTCGGTAGATGATGTAGAGGTCGGCGCGGTCACTGGGCATCGTCCCTGGCCAGAGCCCGGGTGGCGACCGGCCGGACGGCGATTTCGGGGCCAGCAACCAAGATCAAACGGTTCGGATGCTGGCACACACGGCCCACCACGCTCCGTAGTTGGCATCCGACCTGGGTCAATAGGTTTGACCTATTAGTCGGACTACTTGGAGGTCGTCTAAACGAGCAGGTAGACAGGCCTGGCTCTTGGTTCGTACGGAAAGAGGTCCTCGCTCGACGGCCCTCGCGTGGCTGCTGTGAGTGACATCTGGCTTCGCACGGCGAGGGCGTGGAGTGGCTTGCGGAGAAGCACTGCTCGGGGACGCAGCCTGAGCCGCGCTGGCCCAAGTACCGCGTGTATGCCACGGACGCCGAGGCATTTGCCGGACGAGTGGGTCGGCCAGGGGCCTCGACGGTGGACTTCCCATCCTTGTGGCTTTCGGCGGCTTGCCGGTGTAGGTGTGGTGGCGGTTGGTGTCTGTGAGATGCTGGCCGCGTTTGTCCGGGTGCGGCGGGTGACGTCGCGGGTGGTGGTCGGGGGCCGTGATGACTGGCGACGGGAAACCTGGGGGCTGGACGTCCGAGGTGGGTGTGGCGCTGGTGCCCGCAACCTCCGCGAAGCTGCCGTCGGGTGGGTCGCGGATGGAGGGCGCGTCGGGGGCGCATCGTCGCCGGCCGGTAGTCGAGCGTGGTCAGGCCGCGGTACGCGCGGCGGTCGCCGCGGTGACCGGGCAGATCAGTCTGCTGACGGCCGAGGTCTCGCGCCAGCTCGAGCGGCGACGGCGGCTTCACGAGCTACCTCGTCGAGATCTGAGCACGGACATACAGCAGAAACTCCCGACCTTGCTGGGCCGCGAGGCGGCCGGATGGTCGATGTCCACTGGCGGTGACGGACTGCGGATGATGCCCTGGTGAGCCGCATCGCGATTCTTCACCCGGGGCAGATGGGCGCGGCGGTGGGCTGGGCGCTGGTCGGCTCCGGCCACGACGTGACCTGGCTGCCAGCCGGACGAAGCGCGAGCACGCGCCGTCGCGCGGATGCCGCGGGGATGCGCGAGTCGGTCGACCTGAGGGACCGCGACGTTGTCCTGTCCATCTGCCCACCCGCTGCCGCGGCGGAGACCGCCCGGACGGTTGCTGGCTTCTCTGGGTTGTACGTGGACGCCAACGCGATCAGCCCGGGCACCGCTTCCGGCGTCGCAGCGGTGGTTCAGGCCCGCGGAGCCACGTATGTCGACGGCGGGATCATCGGGCCGCCACCGGAGCAACCCGGGACCACCCGCGTGTTCCTGTCCGGGGAGCGAGCCGGGGACGTCGCCGCGATCTTTCGCGGCACCCACATCGAAGCTGTCGTGCTGAACGGCGACAACACGGCCGCGTCGGCGCTGAAGATGACCTATGCGGCGTGGACCAAGATCACTGCGGCCCTGCTGATCAGTGCCCGCCGCGTCGCGAAGCGCCACGGTGTGGACGAAGCACTCGCGGCAGAGTGGGCGCGCTCTCAGCCTGAGCTCGCCACACGCCACGCCGCCGCGCTCGATGCGGCAGCCCACAAGGGGTGGCGCTGGGAGGAGGAGATGCGCCAGATAGCTCGCACGTTCGCCGAGGCGGGAGAGCCAGCCGGCTTCGGCGACGCGGCTGCTCAGCAGTTCGGCGGATGGCCCCGCCCGGCCAACTCCTGACGGCGCTGTTGCATCGGCTGGCCGTGTGGGGTGCCGGAACTGTGCCACCGGGGTTGACCTGGGGTTTCAGGCGGCTCGTTCGTATTCGTTGATCAGTCCGCCGAGGACAGGTCGGTGCCTGATCCGTGTCGCCGTGAGGTCGGCGATGGGATGGTCGGGTCGGGGCGGTTGGAGCTCGAGGGCGCGGTGGGGGCGTTGTCCGTTGTAGTGGCGTGCGTACTGGGTCAGGACGGTTCGTAGGTGCCGTTCGCCGAGGATCAGGATGCGGTCGGTGACCTCGGCGCGGACGGTGCGGACGGACCGTTCCGCGTAGGCGTTCGCCCGGGGCGCTCGAGGCGGGATCGTGACTGTGGTGATGCCGACGTCGGCGAGGATCGCGTCGGACGACGCGGTGAACTGCCCGGCGTGGTCGCGGACCAGGAATCGGATCTCGGCTGCCCGGTCCCCAAGGTCCATGAGGAGGTTGCGGATCTGCTGGGTGGTCCACGGCCCGTCTGGGTGCGCGGTTACCCCGACGAGGTGGACGTAGCGGGTGCGGACCTCCATGACAGACAAGCAGTACAGGCGCCGCAGCGTCACGGCGCAGTCCACGTGGAAGAGGTCAACGGCCAGCATCGTCGAGGCCTGGGTGCGCAGGAACTCCCGCCAGCTCGAGTCGGGCTGCCGCCGCGGTGCTGGAGGCAGCCCGAGGGACTTCAGGACCCTACGGATCGTGGACGCGCCGACCCGGTGGCCGAGCTTGAGCAACTCGCCCTGAATCCTCTTGTACCCCCACGTCTTGTTCTCGGTAGCGAGCCGTTCGATCAGCGCAGTGATCTCCACGCTGATCGGCGGTCGTCCGGTTCGCAGGGGATAGGTCCACTTCCTGGTGACCAGGCGGCGTGCCAGCGTAGGACGGTGCCGGGAGTGACCAGCCGGTGCGTCCGTAGCCGTTTCGGTAGCCGTCGGATCGGAGCGGCGAGTATGGCCCGGTCCGCCCAGTCCCACCGAGGCCGGGACTGGGCGCGGTGCAGCACTGCGACCTCGTGTCGCAGCACGAGCAGCTCGATGTCCTTCGATGCCGACGATCGGCCGAGCAGAACGAGCCAGCCACACACCCTGACGAAGATCAGGTATAGCAGGCGCACGGACATGGTTGACCATCATGCCGGCGACTGGTCCGTAGCATCGTCCCAGCTCACAGGCCTAGGCCGACTTTCCGCACCCCACAGGTCCGGGGACATCATCGAAGCCACGAACCGTGACCAAACCACCCGCCAGCACAGATGCCACGCCGCCACGCCGTACCAACCCGCCGGCCAGCAACAGCGGAAGATCAGCCATCCAAGATCGACTTAAGCTTCACGGCATTGGCTCCTGACCCGGTATGTAGATGCCCTGCGCGTGTTCGCGTCGTGATCATGAGAAGGTGCTGATCGCGGGTCAGCGCCCGGTCCAGACCGGGGAGCGGCGCTCAAGGAAGGCCCGGATGCCCTCCTCGGGGTCGGCGGAGGTCCTGAGAGCGTCGGTGGCCGAGGCGGTGGCGGACCAGCCGGCCCTGTCCTCGTCCGTGGTCAGCTCGTTGACAGCGGCCAGGCAGGCGCGGACGGCGACCGGGGAGTTGCGGCAGATCCGTTCGGCCAGCGCGGCGGCACGCTCGGCCGCCTGACCTGGCCCGACGAGCTCGTTGACGAAGCCGACCTCGTATGCCCGGGCGGCGGTGATCGGTTCGCCGGTGAGGATGAGCTGGCGGGCGAGGTTGGCGGGGAGGCCGCGCGGGCCGCGGAAGAGCGCCCCGCAGGTGGGGACGAGCCCACGCGCGACCTCGGGCAGCCCGAACGTCGCCGACGTCGACGCGACGACCAGGTCGCACGCCAGTACCAGCTCCAGCCCGCCGCCGAGCGCCGGGCCGTCCACTGCCGCGACGAGCGGCTTGCGCCGCGGCCGGCGCACAAGGCCGTACTCGCCACCGCGCGCGGTGGCGTAGTCGCCGCCGGCCCGCAGATCGCTGCCGGCGCTGAAGACGGGCCCGGTGGCGGCGAGGACCCCGGCCCACAGCTCGTCGCCGTCCTCGAGCAGGTTGAACGCGGCGTCCAGCGCATCGGCCATGGCTCGGTCGACCGCGTTGCGCTTCGACTCTCGCCGCATCGTCACCACGAGCACCCGCCCGCGCCGCTCGACGTCGACCAGCGCCTTGTCCGTCATCGTGCTCCTATCCGCTCGGGAGTGGTGGTCCGCGCAAGCACGATACGTCGTATCGCCGCCAACGCCGCGCTTTGCCCGGGGCAGACCGCGGAGGCGCTCAGCCTCGCCCAGGTAGGCGATATCCGCGACGCACACGTTTTCGGTCGAGGTCATCCGCGACCAGAATGAGGACGCCGCGGGTGTCACGGGCTTCCCGCGGATATGATGGCAACATTGGCGCCGCGCAGAACTGTACCGAGGTCGATGAGCTTTCCACCTCTCCTGCGCGTCACCCTGACCCTTCTCGGACGTCCTCTAGATCGCGCGTTCGCCCTTGAGCATCGAGCCGGCGTCGAGCCGGATGTTGAGGCCGGTGACGTAGCGGGAGTCCTCGCTGGCCAGGAACAGCACCAGGGCGGAGACGTCGCCCGGCTCGATGTAGGGGATCGGCATCGGCTGCATGCCCGGGAAGACCGCCTCCGCATCCTCGCGGGTCGGCGTCTTGCCCTCGGCGACGAGGTCCGGGCGGAACGCGCGGTAGATGTCGTCGTTCTGCAGCAGCCGGGTGTTGACGTTCGTCGGGTGCACCGCGTTCAGCCGGATGTTGTGCGGCGCCAGCTGCAGCGCGAGCGTCTCGACGTACTGGAAGCCCAGCCGCTTCGCGAACGAGTACCCGACCCCGCCGGTCTTGCCCATCGCCTCGGTGGTGTTCTTCATCAGGCCCGCGCAAGAACCGGTGATGATGATCGAGGCGCCGGCCCGCAGATGAGGGGCGACGACGGCGACCGTGTTGTGCGCGCCGACGAAGTCGACGTCCACGCCGTCGATGAAGCCCTCGATGAGGGTGCGGTCGTTCATCGGCAGGATGCCGGCATTCGCGCAGACGATGTCGACCCTGCCGAAACGGACGATGCCCGCCTCCAGCGCGGCCTTCAGCTGCTCCTTGATCCGCACGTCGGCCTTGACCGCGACGATGCCGCGGCCAAGCGCCTCGACCTCCTTGACGGTCTGCGCCAGATCCTCCGCACTCGCCATCTCATAGTTGACGGTCGGAATGTCCTGGCAGATGTCGATCGCGATGATGTCCGCACCCTCGCTCGCCAGCCTGATGGCGTGACTACGCCCCTGACCACGGCCTGCGCCGGTGATGAAGGCCACCTTGCCGTCTAACTTACCCATCTGATCCTCCTCAGTCCGCGATGCATCACTAGATACCGAACGATATTGGCTGCGACCAAGACCTCCAGTCCATATGCGACCTCTTTCCGGTCAACGGCCACGACAGGTCACCGACGAACCCTCTGGCTGGAAGACATTCCTTTACGCAGGGAGGTGTGGTGGTCGGCGGCGAGCCGCGGGCAGCAGCGACGGATACTGAGTGAAATGGTCGATGTCGGGGAGATCGACGCCGGGTGGAACGATCTTGTCGATGGCGTCGAGGACGTCTCCGCCGAGCTCGACGTCCGCTGCGTCGAGTGCGTCGTCCAGGTGCCTCGCCGTGCGCGGTCCGATGATCGTCGACGTGATGGCAGGATGGCTGGAGACGAAGGCGAGTGCCAGCGTTGTGAGGGTGATTCCCGCCTGGTCGGCGATGCTTCGCAAGGCATCCACAGCCTCGAAGCGGGCGGGGGCGGCGCGTTCGGCGGCCGTGCTGACCGTTCCCTGCATGAAGGGGCTGGTGGGGTCGTAACTGCGCACCGCCGGCAGCTTGTTGGTGAGGAAGACGTCGCAGCTCGCGGCGAGGCGGTAGAGGATCTCGCGGCCCGCCTCCGACCCAAGATCCAGGCCCAGGCTTCGTTTCCCGCGGTTCGAGTGTTCGAGGAGGACATTCGCTGACGTTGGCACGACCGCGACACCGGTAGCGGCCAAGGCGCGCATCGCGTCACCACGTTCGACATGCTCGATCTTGATGACCTCGGCGCCCCAGTCGGAGAGGAGCGCGGAGGCGGCGGGAACGAAGGTGTGTTCGGCGACCTCAAGCACTCGCACACCATGCATCACCGCAGTCATGTGCATCCTCCCGCTTTCAGCAGATGTGGTGACCGCAGCCACCAGGATTCAGATCGCGCCCACGCCGCCGGCACACCCGGACCGCCGCGGCCCACCCGAGACCGCACCGCATCGCGGCGCGGCGCCCGCAGCCGCGTACCGCGACGTCGGCCGCAGGCGAACCCGGTGACGCCGTCAGCTGACGGCGGCCGGAAGGGCAGGTCCTCGCCCGACGACACCCGGCGGCCAGGGCGAAGAAATTGGCCCGGTGACCCACAGCCCAGCTGGCGACCAGGACAGCGGATCCACCCCTCATACAGTTGGGCAGGGAATCGACCGGTGGACGAGCGTGACGCGCGGCTTCGTGTGTGGGAAGTCGTCCGGTGTGTTCGGTCTTCATTCGCGGAGCAGTGCGCCGCCGGAGATCGACCAGACCTGGCCGTTGATCCATTCTCCGTCGTCGGAGAGCAGGAACGCGACCACCCCGGCGAGGTCGCTGGGCCTGCCGAACCGAGGGGCTGGGCATGGCTTGCTGTGCAATCGCGATGTTCTTCGCGTTCAGGGACGTCCTTCGTGCGGCTTCGGTCATCACGACTCCGGGTGACACGCAGTTGCAGCGGATGCCCTGCTTGCCCCAGCGGGAGGCGATGTGGCGGGTGAGGGCGTTGATCCCGGCCTTGCTGGCGCTGTACGCCGCACGCTTGCGGTCGCCCACATGCGCGGAGGCGGAGGAGGTGTTGACGATCGCTCCGCTGCCCTGTTCGAGCAGCAGTGGAAGGACGGCGCGGGCGGTGAGCGCGTAGCCGATCAGGTTCACCTCGAGCGTGCGCCGCCACACAGCCGGGTCCATGTCCAGCAGGTTCCCGTCGCGCCCCAGCACCTCCGCCGAGACGTCGGCGCCGACGTTGTAGAGCCCGTCGACCCCACCGAGCTGGTCGACCGCGGTGTCGACCAGTGCGCGCACGGACTGCTCGTCAGCGAGATCGAACTCGACGGCGAGGGCGGTTCCGCCGGCGTCGGCGATGCGTTTGGCGGTGGCCTGCGCCCCGTCGAGGTTGATGTCGCCGACCACGACCGCGGCGCCCTCAGCGGCGAGGCGCTCGGCGGTGGCGGCGCCGATCCCGCTGGCACCGCCGGCGATGACGAAGCGCTTTCCGTTGAGCCCTCTCATGCCTACCTGACTCCTGTCCTGAAGGGTGCGACAGCGCTGTGGGTATTGCTGGGGTGTCGAGGTGTTCTACGTGCCCGTGGCGGCACCGGCGGACTGCTCACGCGGAGAGCCTGGCGCGGGCCGCCCGGACGTTTCGTGGCCGCGCGTGAGGAGTGTCTGTCGTGGCGCTACCAGGTGACTGGCAGCTCTTGGACGCCGTAGGTGATCGTTCCGTTGCGGAACGTCAGTTTTTCCAGGGGCGTCGCCAACCGCAGCCCGGGCAGCCTGCGCAGCAGCGTGGGCAGCGCGATCTGTAGTTCCACGCGGGCCAGCGCCTGGCCGAGGCACTGGTGGCTGCCGTAGCCGAAGCCGAGGTGCCCGTGGGTGTCGCGGTCGATGTCGATGGTGTTGGGGTCGGCGGTGAAGGTCTCGTCGCGGTTGCCGGCGGGCAGGTTCATGATCAGGGCTTCGCCGGCGCGGATGAGCTGGTCGCCGATGGTGACGTCCTCGGCGGCGACCCGGAAGACCGCGTCCTGGGGGATGGTCAGGTAGCGCAGTAGCTCCTCGACCGCGTTCGCGACCACGGCCGGGTCGTCGGTGTCGCGGACACGGGCGAGCTGGCCGGGGTTCTGCAGCAGGGCCAACGCGCCCAGGGCGATCATGTTGGCCGTGGTCTCGTGACCGGCGACCAGAAGCGAGATGGCGTTCACCACTACTGTTTCACGGCTGATCTCGCCGACGGCGACCCGCTGGATCTGCCGGCTGATCACGTCGTCCGCCGGCTCCTGCTCCTTGCGGGCCACCAGTTCGAACAGGTAGCCGGCGAGCTGCGCGCTGGCCGTCAGCTTCTCCTCTTGCGTCGCGCTCGCGGTGATGATGGTGGCGCTGTGCTGCTGGAAGAACTCGTGCTCGGCATAGGGCACACCGAGCAGCAGCGAGATCACCATGGACGGAATCGGCAAGGCATACGCGTCCACCAGATCCGCCGACTGCCCCGCACTGATCATCTGATCCAGGAAGCCGTCGACCAGTTCCTGGATCCGCGGACGCAGCTGCTGCATGCGCTTGACGGTGAACTCCCCGGTGAGCATCCGGCGCAGCCGGGCGTGCTCCGGGTCGTCCATCCGGATGAAGGCCTGGGGCATTCCCGGGCCGGACGAGTCCGGGACCGGGAAGCCGGGAGTGCGGTCGTTCGCGCTGAGCCGTGGGTCACTCAGGGCCGCCCGGATGTCGGCGTACCGGCTCACGATCCACACCGATCTATCGCGCCACAGTGCCCGTCGTGGACCTTCACTACGAAGCCAGTCGGTGTATTCCGCGGGCGGGTCGAGGGGACGGTGCGCGGACCGCTGGCCGGGGAACGTGGGAAGGCCGGCGTTGTCGGTCGGGTGGGTGGTGCTGGTTGTCGTGCTCATGGATTACTCCTCGAGAGGATGGCTCCACCGCGCCGCACGAAGCGGCGCGGGCTGAGCTGGTGGCCTTCTGGGCGGTGGTCCACGAGGGCGGCTACGCGGCGGCCGTGTCGGTGACGGCGGCTTCCCAGGTGGCACCGGAAGCGATGAGCGCCCGCCAGGCGCGCAAGGTCCTGGGCGGCTTGCCGACAGCGACCACCCCGGCAAGCAGGTCTCCACGGCGGTACGCGACCAGCAGCTGCCGACGGGACAGGTCGCTGTCCAGGACGAGCGCCTCGTCGTGGCCACGCACGTACCCGTAGGCCTGGACCTTCATGTCGTACTGGTCGGACCAGAAGTACGGCACGGGGGCGTAGGGCCGCTGGACGTCCGGGTTGAGCAGGTTGTGGGCGACGGTCATGGCCTGCTCGGCGGCGTTGGTACGGTGCTCGACGCGCATCGCGGTGCCGAACAGCGGATTGTGCCAGCACGCCACGTCTCCGACCCCGTACACACCGGGCCCGGCGGCACAGTACTCGTCACACACGAGTCCGTCGTGGACGGGCAGGCCACTGCCAGCCAGCCACTCGGTGTTGGGCACCGAACCGATGGCGACCAGCACGTCATCGGCCGGGACCACACTTCCGTCGGCCAGCGCGACACCGGTCACCCTGCCCTCGACGCTGATGACCTCGGCCACCACCGCCCCGGTGCGCAGGTGGACGCCGTGGTCACGGTGGACCTGCGACAGCAACCGCCCGGCCTGCTCGCCGACCGCCTGCGCCAGCGGGACCGGACCCGCTTCCAGCACCGTCACCTCCACCCCGAGCCCACGCGCGACGGCGGCCACTTCGGCACCCACAAACCCACCGCCGACGATCACCAACCGTCGCCCCGAACGCAGCCGCGCCCGCAACGCCAGCGCGTCCGTTAGGGTCCGCAACGTGTGCACCCCGGCCACGCGCCCGCTACCGGGCAGGCGGCGGGCGCGTACGCCGGTCGCCACGACCAGTCCCTCGTAGGGCAGATCCGCGCCGTCCGTCAGCGCCACCGCCCGCGCGGACACATCCAGCCCGGTCGCGGTCACCCCCAGCCGCAGGTCCAACCCCAGCGCCTCGATATCCGCTGGCGGCCGCAGGGAAAGCCGGTCCGGCTCCCACTGCCCGGCCAGGATCTGCTTCGACAGCGGTGGGCGGTCATAGGGAGGGTGTGGTTCGTCGCCGACGAGCGTGAGTACACCCGCATAGCCCTGCCTGCGCAGCGCCTCCGCGCAGGCCAGCCCGCCTGCCGATGCGCCCACGACCACGATCCGGCGCAGGGCTCGACTCACAACTCGACCAGCTGGATGGCGGCTGCGGGGCATGCCAGGGCCGACTCCCGGACGGCGTCGTGCAGCCGCGGAGGCGGCGCCTTGTCGAGCAGTACGACCACGCCGTCCTCGTCGCGCTGGTCGAAGACATCGGGCGCGATCAGCACGCACTGGCCGGCGCTGCAGCACTTGTCCTCGTCCACGGTGACTTTCACACCAAGTTCCTTTCTGCCGGCCGGGTGACGATGGGTCCAACGCCGTAGCCACCCTACATGTGCAGGTTATCCGACAAGTGAAGGCTAAGATAGTATGCAGAGCGTGGCTGCGACCAGAAACAGCACCTCGGTGGGCGACCGGCGCGTACGCCGCACCCACGCGGCCCTACAGCAGACGCTGATCCGACTCGTCGAGGAGCAGGACCTGTCCCAGATCAGCGTCGCCGACGTCGCCGAACGGGCCGGGGTCAGTCGCTCGACCTTCTACGACCACTACCGGGACGTACACGAGCTGGCCGAAGCCGCCTGCACCGCGATGATCGACGACCTGATCGAGTCCCTGCCCGTCCTAGGCCCAGGCTCGACGGACCAGTCCGAAGACGGAACCCGGTCACTGCTCGCCTTCTTCGTCAATCTCGCCGAGCACGCCGGCCTCTACCGCAGCTTGCTAGGACCGCAGGGAAGCGCACGCGTGATCGACCACATCCGTCGCCGCATCGCCGCGGCCGTGCACCTGGCGGTGCACCGGGCCGCGACCGGCGACGCCCCACCGGAACACACCACCTCATCGATCGACATCCCGCCCAGCGTGCCGGCCGCCTTCAGCGCGGGCGCGCTCATCGGCGTGGCCACCGACTGGCTCCAACGCGGATGCCCGCAGACACCGGCTGAGATGGCCGCCCAGACCTGGCCGCTCCTCACCGCCTACGACCACGTCCATACCGACACACCTACAGCTGACCTAGACCGAAAATCTTCGTAACTCGGTTGGCCGGGCCGGCGGCGCGTGTGCGGATCGCTGAGGCTGTTCGGCTGACGTTGTAGCTGTTGTGGGCGTGCCTGCGCCGCGCGGGCAGCTGCACGCGCGACCGCCGGCGCGGCACAGGCACGGGTGTCAGCCTGGCCAGGCCAGCGACTTGGTCTCCAGGTACTGGTCGAAACCGGCGAGGCCGTTCTGGCGGCCCACGCCGCTGTGCTTGTGGCCACCGAACGGCAGGTCGGCGCCGTACGGCTCGCCGCCGTTGATGGACAGGCTGCCGGTGCGGATGCGGTTGGCCACCGCGATCGAGTGCTCCACCGACCCGGAGAAGACGCTGCCGGACAGGCCGTAGCGGCTGTCGTTGGCGATCCGGACCGCGTCGTCCTCGTCGTCGAACGGGATGACTACCAGAACCGGCCCGAAGATCTCCTCCTGGGCGATCGTCATCGAGTTGTCGACGTCGGTGAACAGGGTCGGCTCGACGTACCAGCCCTTCGGCAGGTGCGCCGGCCGGCCGCCGCCGACGGCGAGCGTCGCGCCTTCCTTGACGCCCTTGTCGATGTAGCCCTCGACCCGGGCCCGCTGCTTCGCGGAGATCAGCGGTCCCATGAGGACGTCCGGACGCTGCGGATCGCCGTAGGGAATGCCCGCGAAAAGGTTCTTCAGCAGTTCCACGCCCTCGTCGTAGCGTGAGCGCGGCAGCAGCATCCGCGTCGGGATGGCGCAGCCCTGCCCGGCGTGGAAGCAGACAGCCATCCCCATCATGGTGGCCGTCGGCAGGTCCGCGTCCTCCAGCACGATCGCCGCCGACTTGCCGCCGAGCTCGAGGAACACCCGCTTCAGGGTGGCCGCACCCTTCTCCATGATCCGCTGGCCGACCACCGTCGAGCCGGTGAACGAGATCAGGTCGACCTCCGGCGAGAGTACGAGCTCCTCCCCCACCAGGTGGTCGGAGGACGTCACGACGTTCACCACGCCGGCCGGGAAGTCGGTCTTCTCGGCGACCAGCCGCCCGATCCGGGTGGCGTTGAACGGAGTGTCCGGTGCGGGCTTGAGCACCACGGTGTTCCCGGTCGCCAGGATCTGACCGAGCTTGTGCAGCGTGACCTCGAACGGGAAGTTCCACGGGACGATCGCGCCAGCGACGCCGACGGCCTCCTTGCGGATCTGGCGCTTGTTCGGCGCCCCGCTCATGCCGACCAGCTCGGGCAGGTCGGTCACCCAGGCGACCTCGTCGATCAGCTTCGTCGGATAGCGCAGCGCATCCGCCAGCGGCAGGTCCAGCTGCGGGCCCGACGTAATCATCCGCGGGCAGCCGACCTCCAGGATCAGCTCCTCGCGCAGCTCCTCCCGCTCCGACTCCAGCGCCTCCTGCAACTGGCCGAGACAGCGCTTGCGCAGCTCCTTGTTCGTCGACCAGTCCGTCTCGTCGAACGCCCGCCGGGCCGCCGAGATCGCGCGGCGCATCTCCTCGACCGAACCGTCGGCCACCTGGCCGAGGACCTCCTCGGTCGCCGGGTTCACGTTGCCGAACGTCTTGCCCGATAACGCGTCGACCAGCTCGCCGTCAACGAGCATCCGCGATTCCGGGCGAGTCTTCAGTTTCTCGGTCACTGCTCGGCTCCGTCCGCCCTCCCCGGTTTCGCTCGGCGGCCCGCGGCAGGTATGGCCACAGCTGACTGAGCGTGCGCCTAACGACATCTCGGGAGCTTGTCTAATAGGAAATCGTCAGGTCACCGCATGTAGATGATCGAGGGTGGCGACTACGTGGCGTCCACATTCGGAGTGGTAGGCATCCGGACGTAACGCTCCCGCGTGGTGCGGGTGAAGCGGCTGCCGCAAGCTGAACGCTTAGCTCCAGCCGATCTGTAGGGTAGCGACTGGCGCGGTGACATCTCGCTTTAGGCGCATGGTCCGGAACCTTTGTCCGCGCGGTTTCCCGCGCGTTTTCATCCCGGCCGTTCGTGGCTTGCTCCGTTTCCAGCCGCACCCCGTCAATAAAGCCCTACTAGGCTAGCTAGGCGGTGGTATTACCCACCATCTCGCCGAGGGAGATGCCCTCGTGTTTGATCTCGAAGCGGCCCTTGTCGAACGGGCGGATCTCCACGTCGTGGCCGGCGACCTCGGCGCGCAGCGCCCCGACGGTGGACTGCTCCTTGGACCGGTGGGCGAACGGGTCGAATGAGTACCACCGCATCGCGTTCTCGTAGGACATCTTGTTGATCTCGTCGTCCGGGACGCCGACCGCGGACTTGAGCAGCTCCTCGCCTGGCCACGGCCAGCTGGAGTCGGAGTGCGGGTAGTCGCACTCCCACGCGATGTTGTCAATGCCGATCTTGTGGCGCAGCTCGACGCCGACCGGGTCCTCGATGAAGCAGGTCAGGAAGTGCTCCCGGAAGACCTCGCTCGGCAGCTTGTCGCCGAAGTTCTGGCCGGTCCACAGGTGGTGCATGTCGTAGGTCCGGTCGATGCGCTCGAGGAAGTACGGGATCCACCCGGTACCGCCCTCGGACAGCGCGATCTTGATGTCGGGGAAGTCCTTGAGCACCCGCGACCAGAGCAGGTCAGCCGCGGCGCTGCAGATGTTCATCGGCTGCAGGGTGATGAGGACGTCCATCGGGGCGTCCGGCGCCGTCATGGTGAGCTTGCCGGACGAGCCGAGGTGGATCGAGAGCACCGTGTTGGTGTCGACCAGCGCGTTCCACAGCGGGTCCCAGTGCCTGTCGTGGAAGCTCGGGTAGCCCAACGTGGCCGGGTTCTCGGTGAAGGTGATCGAGTGGCAGCCCTTGGCCGCGACCCGGCGGACCTCGGCCGCGGCGAGCTCCGGGTCCCACAGCACCGGCAGCGCCATCGGGATGAACCGGCCCGGATACGCACCGCACCACTCGTCGATGTGCCAGTCGTTGTAGGCCTGCACGACGGCGAGCGCCAGGTCCTTGTCGTCCGCGGCCGCGAACAGCCGGGCGGCGAAGCCCGGGAACGACGGGAAGCACATCGAGCCCAGCACCCCGGCCGCGCTCATGTCCTTGACCCGCTCGTGGATGTCGTAACAGCCAGGGCGCATCTCGTCGAAGGCGGTCGGCTCGACGCCGTACTCCTCCTTCGGCCGGCCCGCCACCGCGTTCAGCCCCACGTTCGGGATGACCGTGCCGTTGAACGTCCACACGTCCGAACCGTCGGGCCGGCGAACCACCTTGGGCGCGACATCGGAGAACCTCGCGGGCAGCCGACCCTTGAACATGTCGGGCGGCTCGACCAGATGGTCGTCCACGCTAATCAAGACAAGATCTTCCGCATTCATGCCGAGCCTCCGCTCACCGTGCTGTACGGGCACTCACAGTCATTCCAGTCGCCGACGTTCACCTGAATCCACAGAGTGCGCTGTCCTGTCTTCAGCGCCACTTCCTCGGCCACAACCTTGCAGCTATCGAGCTTGCGGCTGACGACCATCACGTCGGTGGGCGGTCATAGGGAGGTTGTGGTTCGTCGCCGACGAGCGTGAGTGCACCCGCATACCCCCTCCTGCGCAGTGCCTCCGCGCAGGACAGCCCGCCCGCCGACGCGCCCACGATCACGATCCGGTCCACGGCTCGACTCACGACTCGGCCAGCAGGATGGCAGCGGCCGGGCAGACCCCGGCCGACTCGCGGACCGCGTCGTGCAGCTTCGGGGGCGGCGCGTCGTCGAGCAGTATCACCACGCCGTCCTCGTCGCGCTGGTCGAAGACGTCGGGCGCGATCAGCACGCACTGGCCGGCGCTGCAGCACTTGTCCTCGTCCACGGTGACTTTCACACCAAGTTCCCTTCTGCTGGCCAGGTGTGACGGTGCGTCCACAAACGTTACCCTACATCTGCAGGTTACCCTGCAAGTGCAGGTTAAGATAGTACGCTAGAGCGTGGCTGGGACCAGAAACGGCACCTCGGTGGGCGACCGGCGCGTACGCCGCACCCACGCGGCCCTACAGCAGACGCTGATCCGACTCGTCGAGGAGCAGGACCTGTCCCAGATCAGCGTCGCCGACGTCGCCGAACGGGCCGGGGTCAGTCGCTCGACCTTCTACGACCACTACCGGGACGTACACGAGCTGGCCGAAGCCGCCTGCACCGCGATGATCGACGACCTGATCGAGTCCCTGCCCGTCCTAGGCCCAGGCTCGACGGACCAGTCCGAAGACGGAACCCGGTCACTGCTCGCCTTCTTCGTCAATCTCGCCGAGCACGCCGGCCTTGACTGCTTGCAAATCGACGCCGAGCGAGAACACGACCGGCGGTATGGAGGACTGCGCGTTCATCGAACGCACGCCGTGACGATGTAGGGAGCGATCCGATGGGTACGTACGAGCTTCGACACAGCGAAACGGCACTGGACGAGAACCAGAGGTCCGTCCGCGAGGCCTTCGCTGCCTTCTTCGCCAAGGAGTCGACCACGGCGGTCGTGCGGGCCGCCGAGCCGATCGGATTCGACGCCAGACTTTGGAAGCGGCTACTCGACATGGGTGTCGCGGCAATGGGACTGCCCGCCTCACAGGGCGGTGACGACGCCACTCTGGTCGACTTGGCTCTGATCAGTGAAGAGAAGGGACGGCGTCTCGCGCCGATCCCGCTCGCCGGGCATGTCACCGCCACCCGGCTGCTGGGCCGGTCCAATGCCCCCAACGATCTGCTCGGCGCGGCCCGCCTCGGCGAGCGCGTCTTCACCGTCGCGCTCATGACGGCGACAAAGGGTGTGCCTCAGCTGGTCGCCGACGCCGCCGTCGCGACCGACGTGCTCGCGCTTGTCGGCGACGAGCTTGTCGCCGCACGCACCGCCATCCCGGACAAGCACGTCTCGAACCAGGGGTGCACGCCGCTCGCATGGTGGGACGCGAGCGACGCCGAGGAGCTGATCACCCTGGCCTCGGGTCCGGAGGCGATCGTGATGTACGAGCAGGCGGTGCGGGAATGGAAGCTGCTGACCGCCGCCGCGCTCGTCGGCCTGGCTGACGAGGCGCTGGCACTTGGGATCGAGTTCGCCAAGTCCCGTACGACGCTCGGCGTTCCGATCGGTTCGCTGCAGGGGGTCGCCTACCCGCTCGTCGACGCCGCGATCGACATCACTGGAGCTCGCATCCTCGTGCACAAGGCGGGCTGGATGATGCAGCACGAGCCCGACCGGCGTCCCGAGCTGGCGCTCATGGCCTTCGACGTCGCTCGGCGGGCGGCCGTCCGGGCGACGACGACCAGCGTCCACGTCCAGGGCGGGCTCGGTTTCACCGACGAAGCGGACGTGGGCTTGTACTTCCTGCGGGCGAAGGGATGGAGTGCCGTGGCCGGCGACCCGGTCACGGACCTGGCGCGTATCGGTGCCGGCCTCGTCGCCGCCGCGACGCGCGCCTGAGCGAAAAGGAGAACACGATGGATTTCGGACTCGTCGAGCTCACCGCCGAACAACGCGCCTTTGCCGCTGAGGTATGCGACTACCTCAGCGAGATCGTCACCGACGAGACGCTCACTGAGGAACGCGAGACCGGCAACGGCTTCAACCTCGATGTCCACCTGGCCCTCGGCTCCCGCGGCTGGCTCATGCCGGAGTGGCCTGTCAACGAGGGCGGCGCGGGCCTGGACCCGGTCAGCTACCGGATCCTCGAATTGGAGAAGTGGGATCACGGCGTCCCGTACATCACGGCGTCGACGACCCGGATGGTGTGGGGCTCCGTGGAGCGGTTCGGCCAGCCCGACGTCAGGGCGGAGCTGAAGCCCAAGATCGCGGCTGGCGCGGTGCGGTTCTGCCTCGGCTACACCGAGCCCGACGGCGGCTCGGACATCGCGGCCGCCCGGCTCCGGGCGGTGCGCGACGGCGACAACTGGGTCCTCAACGGCTCGAAGATGTTCACGACTGGCGCCCAGAACTGCCAGTACACCTTCGCGATCACCCGCACCGACCCGGACCTGCCGAAGCACAGGGGCCTGACGATGTTCCTCGTCCCGCTCGATCTGCCTGGTATCGAGATCCAGGCGGTCCACACCTTCGGTGGCGAGCGGACCAACATCGTCTACTTTGGCGACGTTCGAGTCCCGGACCGCTACCGCCTCGGCGGGGTCAACGACGGCTGGACGGTACTTCGCGGGCCGCTGGACGAAGAGCACGGGATGGACGCGCGCGCAAGCTTGGACGACTTCTCGGTGGGCCGCAACTTCCTTCGCGCGCTCGAGCCGGCACTCGCCGCCGCGGTCGACTGGGCCGCGACGACGGGACTCGACGGTCGCCGCCCAGCCGACGACCCGACGGTCCTGGCTCGGCTCGGCCGGATCGCGGCCGAGCTGGAGGCCGGCATCTGCACGCCAGGGGCACAAGGCCGAATCAAGGGATCCGAGGTGCTGATTGCCGCGGCCTCCGATCTGCTGGACATGATCGGCCCGCTGGGCGTCCTGCGGCACGACTCACCAGAGGCCCCCGGCGCGGGGGCGATCGACTTCGCCCACCGCTTCGCCCAAGGAACGAGCACGTACGGCGGTACCGTCGAGATCTTCCGCAACATCCTCGCGCAGCACGAACTTGGTCTGCCTCGTCCCATCTACCCTGGAAGCACACAAATCATCTCGACCGATCGTCGTAGCAAGGCCACGAGGCTTGGCACCTGACATATCGATCACCGTGGCCGGCGTGCTCCAACGGCAGACGTGGTGCCAACCGGCAGGGCGCCTCGGACGTCGCTGTCGAGGCGCGCCATCCCCACCAGGCCGAAGCCGGTGAGCGCCTCGGCGCCCGGCTCAAGGCCCGGGGCCTGTACGACGTGGTCGTCGAGGCGGCCGGGTCGCCGAGCGGGCTCGCCCGCGCGACCGAGCTCGTCGCCCCGCACGGCACGATCGTCTCGGTGGGTGTCTACCTGAACAAGGTCGAGCTCGACTGGATGAATGTGTTCCACTGCGAGGCCAAGATCATTCCCTCGATCGGGTACTGCCGTCATGAGAACGGACGCGATATGGAGGACGCGGCGGCCATGCTGGCTGAGAATTCGGACATCGCCCGGACACTCATCACGCATCGGTTCCCCCTCAAGGACACCGTCGAGGCGTTCCGGGTGGCTGGTGACCGGAAGGCGGGAGCATTGCGAGTGGTGATCGAGCCATAAGTGCCGCGGGATTGACTCCAGCCTGGAGCCTGCCCGCGTGTCACAGCTCGTCCAGATGGTCGACGTGCCACCGCAATGATCGGCGCTGGGTCGCCCATCGGCCGGGCTTCCGGGCAGCGTTCTGAGTCTTCCGGCCGGGCTTGACCCGAAGGTGGAGCGGGGGTGGGGGGCGGCGGGCCGGCAAGCAAAGTCATTCGGCGAGGACCGACTATGCCGCCGTCGACGCGACCCGGTCCGGTGGACTATGTTTGCACACGAGGAGTGGCTTTGGCATCCGGGTTGGAGTCGCGGGAATGTACCAGCTGATGACGACCGTCAGTATTCTGATCGACGATATCCATGCTGGCGTGGAGACGCTGCGTAGCGCTATCGGCATCCCGCAGCCGCGACCGCGGTCCTACCGGAGCGGCCCTGGCATCGACGCGGTGTTCTGCCGCGTCCACCCCAGGTATCCGGTCGCGCCGACGTTTCTCGAGCTGGTGGCGCCCGGCGACGCCCACGTGCCATCAGTAGCGTCCGGCGCCCCCGAGAGCCGGTCGCACGAGACGAGCACGACGACCGCTGTCTTCCCCGCGCGGGAGGTCGCTCAGCTACAGGGCGCCCGGGCCGTCAAGTGGCACGCCACCGAGCTCGCGATGACGGACGAGCAGATCGATGACCTGGCCGGGCATCTGGATCGCCTCGGCGTCGCTGTCGGGTTCCACCCGCCTGACCGCCGCGACCGGTTCTACCTCGGAGGCCACCCGGCTTCGGCCACCTACGACCCGGCAGCCGACACGGGCCTGTTCATCGAGGCGACCAAGAGCGGGCACCTCGGCCTACCTGACGAGGCCTTCCACGCGCCGGCCGACATCCCACCCGAGGCCTCGCCCGAGGCCATGGTGCGGATCGTCGCTCGCGAATATCTGGTGGCGGACCTCGACGCGACGCTCGGCGCGCTCGAGCGCAACCTGCGCTGGACACCGAGCTCGATGGTCGAGGAAGACGGCTGCCGCCGGGCCGTCATGCCGTTCCGCGCTCCCCGCAGCGCCCGCCTTGAGCTCGTCCAACCGACCGGACCCGGCCGCGTCGCTGACCGCTACCACCAGCTCGGCCCCGGAGCCTGGACCATCCGCGTGTCGGTGGTCGACCTTGAGGCGAAGGCCAAGGACCTCACTCAACGCGGCACGCCCTACACCCTCGGCAACGGCGTCCTACGCCCCGACCCCGCAACGACCCTGCAGGTGCCCTTCGAGTTCATCGCTGCCTGACCCGCGTCGCCTACCTGGCCTCATGCCCGGCCAGGTCGCGGGTCGCTGTGCTGCTGGCCCCGCAGACGGGGAGAGCCGCCAGCGAGCAGCCGGTCGCGGAGCCTGCGGCCATGGCGGCAGCGCCGACTCGGTCATGTGCGGGATCATCGCCTTGACCTCGGCGGGCAGGCGGTCGGCCACCGCCTACTGCACGTATCCGAGGTAGCTGAGGCCGACCAGCACGATCGCGCCGGCGAACCACGGCTGTTTGACCATCCAGTCCAGTGTTGCCAAGCCGTCGTCCCGCTCCTGCCGTAGTGGGTCGAGTACTCCGCCGGAACCGAACCCGCCGCGCGTGCTCTGGATGAGCACCTGGAACCCCCGTTCGGCCAGCGGCCTGGCCATGAACAGGCCGAATGCTCCACTCCGGCCGTATGGAGAACGGATCAGCGCGGTGGGCAGCGATTCGCCCCCGGCCGGGGGCCCACCGGTCCGCGAGTAAGTCGACCACGTCAGGCATCGGCACCCGAAGATCCCGCTGGACGACCAGGTCTCGTGTGGACGGCGGGGGAAGCTTTTAGTCAGGTGGCGGGGAGCGTGAAGGTTACGGTTAGGCCGCCGCCTGGGGTCTGCGAGGCGGTCACGTGTCCGTTCCAGCTTTTGACGATGGTGGCCACGATGGACAGCCCGAGGCCGCTACCGCCGACCTGCCGGGATCGGGACGGATCCTTGCGCCAGAACCTGTCGAACATGTGGGCCTGCTCGTCGGCGGTGAGCCCAGGGCCGTCATCGGCGACGGCGATGATGACGTTCGCGCCCTCGTGCCGGGCATTGATCTGGACGCGCGTGCCTGGGGGAGTGTGTGCGCGGACGTTGCCGATGAGGTTATCCAGCACGCGATGCAGCCGAGCTGGTCCGGCCGCTACCATGCCGAGGCCCGCGGCGAGTGTCAGCGTCACGGGCCAGCGTGGATCGACGGCAACCGCCGTATCAACCGCTTGTCTGATCACTGCCGCGAGGTCAGCGGTTTGGGCCTCCTGTTCAGTAGATTCTTCCGCCGCGGCGAGGGTCAGCAGGTCCTCGGCAAGGTCACGCATCCGCGAGGTCTCACGCTGGATGCCAGACATCGAGCGGGCGAGATCTAGCGGCCGGTCCCGGGCACCGAGATCGAACAGTTGTGCGTACGCCGACACGGCGGCGATCGGCGTCCGGAGTTCGTGTGAGGCGTCAGCGATGAACCGCCGCAGGCCCTCCTGCGTGGCCTGCTCCTTCGTGAACGCGTCGTCCATGCGCTGCAGCAGCAGGTTGGTCGCGGTCGCCAGCTCGTGCACCTCGCGTGTTGTCGTGTCGACCTGGACGCGGACGGCCAGGTCGTTCGGGCTCAGCGATTCGACGGCGTCCGCCAGCCTTCGCAGCGGTGTGAGGCGGCGCCGGACCACCCAGAAGGCGGCGCCGGACGCCAGCAGCAGCGCGGCCGCCGTGACACATGCCTCGACCACCGCCAGGCGATGCAGCAGCCGGTCGTTCTCGCTGCTGGGAAGAGCCAGGATGACGACCTGGCCGTCCTTGTCCGCCGAGACCTTGACCCGCAGCCGGGGGCCTGACGGCTCGCGGGACCGGGTGTCGAAGAACGCCGCGGGTCCGCCGGGGCCATCTGATCGGGCGACCGTGGGCAGGACGGACGGCAGGTTGGCCGTGAAGGGCCGCCCGGCGGCATCGCGGCCTGCCTGGGTAAGCAGAACGGTGCCGTCAGCGCTGATGAACTGTACGAAAGGCGCGACTCTCGGGCCCGGGGCGTTGTCCCCATCGTCGTCGTCCCCGTCGCCCGTCGCGTCCTGACTGGTGGTATCGCTCGTGTAGTGGTTCAACGCGACTGGGGTGTCGCGCAGCGCGGCATCGAGCCGATCGCGCAGGTACACCGCGAAAGCCAGGTAGGTGGTCGCGCCGGACAGTCCCAGGGCCGCGAGCAGGACCGCGGCGACAACCACCGCCAGCCGCGCCTGCAGTGTTCGAGGCTGGCGAGATCTCATGGAGCGTCCGCGCGCGCGAGCGCCGCTGTTCCGTCCTGTGGATGCAGGGCGTAGCCGACGAGGCGAACGGTTTTGATCAGCGATGGCCCGTGCTGGTCAAGCTTGCGCCGTAGGTGACCGACGTACGCCTCGACGATGTTCGGAGTCCCGCGGAAGTCCTCGTCCCAGACCGCGTCCAGGATCTGCTGTTTGGACAGCACGCGCTGCGCATTGTTGAGGAAGAACGCGAGGAGGCGAAACTCGGTTGCCGTCAGATGGACGGCCACGCCCGCACGCCAGACCTGATGACAGTCCAGGTCGAGAACGACGTCGTCGCACACCAGCCGCCGGCTTCCTGAGGGCGTGGATCCGTCCTGGCTGGCCTGGCCGAGCAGTTCCACGGGTGGGGAGGCCATCGACATCGCCCTGCGCCGCATGACCGCGTTCGTCCGTGCCACGATCTCCGCCAGAGAGAATGGCTTGGTGATGTAGTCGTCCCCGCCGGCGCCGAGGCCCGTGACCTTGTTGGCGAGGTTGCCGCGCGCGGTCAGGAACAGCACGTGGCAGTCCTGACCGGCCGCCCGCAACTGCCGGCACACCTTAACGCCGTCGATGTCAGGGAGCATCAGGTCGAGGATGACCACGTCCGGAGGCTGTTCACTGGCCGACTGCAGCGCCGAACGACCCGTCGCGGCCTCGCCGACGTCGAAGCCCTCGTAGCGCAGCGCAGTCGCGACGGCGTCCCGGATCGACGGCTCGTCGTCCACGACGAGGACGCGGCCGGTGTTGGCGGGTGCGGGCACGGGCCCATTGTCGCGTGGAGCTTCGGGCGCCCGGCAGCCGGTCGGGGTGCCCGCGGGGCCTCTGTCCATCCCCGCGTTCAGCGGGCATTCAGCCGTCAGCGGGGATTCAGAAGTCCTCCGTACGCTCCCGGACCGGTACCCGCCCGCGCCTGAAGGAACCGGTCATGACGTGTGCATTCGTCGGCGGCCACCGGAGTACTGACGGAGGTTCGACGATGTTGTCGAGCGTGTCGGCCACGGCCGGCGTGACAGCAGCGACGCGGTCGACGTCCGACTCCGTGGGGCTGGCGCGGCACTCGTCACGATCAGAGGAGACACATGCATAGACGCCTTGCCATCACGTCCGGCGCCTTGTTGTCGGCGGCTCTCGTCATCGGGGGCTGCAGTTCAGGTGGTTCCACCACTTCGTCGCCGTCAGCGAGCGCTACAACGCAGCAGAGCAGCAGCCAGAGCGCGGGCGGCGTGGGCGGAGGTATGCAGCAGTTCACGGCCGTCAACCTCAACACCAACGGAGCAAGCCCGGGCGGCGCGAACACCGCGGAGGTCGTCAAGGCGGTGAACGCGTTCCTCGCCACGCTCGACGCCACCCAGCGGGGCAAGGTCGAGTACGACTTCTCGGACAACAAGGCGCGACAGACCTGGTCAAACTTCCCCTCGACCGCCGTGCCCCGGGAGGGCATCGTCCTGTCCGACCTCAGCGCCAGCCAGCAGAAGGCCGTTGCCACCGTGCTCCAGGTGGCGCTGAGCCCCACTGGCGCCCAGCAGGACATCGACATCCAGAAGGCCGACGACTATCTGAGCAGCCTCGGGGGCCAGGGCGCGGACGGTTTCGGCAGCCTCAAGGACTATTACATCGCCGTTTACGGGCAGCCGTCGACGACGCAGCCGTTCATGGTCCAGTTCGGCGGGCATCACCTGGCCCGCAACCTCACCTACAACGGCGACAAAGTGAGCGAGACTCCGCAGTTCGTCGGTTCCGAGCCGACGTCGTTCCAGTCCGCTGGCGTCACGGTCGAGCCCCTGAAGGCCGAGTCGTCAGCCATGTTCGGCGTGCTTGCGGCGCTCGATGACCAGCAGAAGCCCGCCGCGGAGATCACGTCGGGGACGTTCGACGACCTGGTCATGGGCCCTGGCAAGGACTCGGGGACCTTCCCCACCGCCGAGGGGCTGCTGGTGTCACAGCTGACCGCCGACCAGCAGAAGCTGGTCATCGCGGCGATCCAGGCATACGTCGGCGACCTCAGCGGCACGGCCGCCACGAAGCTGATGGCCAAGTACGAGTCCGAGTTGGGCCAGACTCGCATCGGCTGGTCCAACAACACCAGCCCGAGTGGGGAGAACAGCTACATCCGCATCGACGGCCCCAGCGTGTGGATCGAGTTCATCAACACCCGTAGCCAGAGCACACCCAACATCCATTTCCACTCGGTTTACCGGGACAAGACCAACGACTACGGCAGCAGCAAGCCGAGCTGATCGTGGATCTCGTAGCTGTGCCCCGACCGGCGCGCGGCAACCGACAGCATTCCCGGCGCCGCCCGCTCCGCACCTGGGCGGCCCGCGCCGGGATGCTGCTCGCGTGTCTCGCGGCCGTGTGGGCAACGGCGACGGTCATGGCACCGACGCGCGCGGACGCGCACCCGCTCAGCACCACGGCGATCCTGCTCGACGCCACGCCGGACCGGGTGACCGGCGAGGTCGAGTTGCCCATCGACCGGCTCGCCATCGCTCTCGACCAGCCCCTCACCGCGGCGACCGTCGCCCGTCCGGCCAAGCTCGAGGAACTCCGCCGCTACGTGCTCAGCCACACCTCCGCGGCCGACCAGAACGGCGCTCGGTGGACCGTCACCGCCGGCGGCGGCCGCGTGGAGAACATCGACGGCGTCGATCACCTCGTCTTCGACCTCGTCCTGCAGCCACCCAACGGCACGGCGCACGACTTCCAGCTCAGCTACGACGCGATCGTGCACCATCTGCTGTCACACCAGATCATCGTCTTGCTGCGCCCGCACGGCTCCGACAGCTACACCACCGTAGGCGTGCTCGACTGGCAGCGACACACCATCGGCGTACCAGCCGCCGGCGCCACCCCCGAGCAGGGCTTCGCCGCCGCCGTACACCTGGGCGTCCGACACATCGCCGAAGGCGCCGACCACCTGCTGTTCCTGATCATGCTCCTGCTGCCGGCACCGCTCCTCGCCCACCACGGCCGATGGGTCAGCGCCGACAACCTGCGCCGCAGCTGCTGGCGCGTCGTGCACGTCGTCACCGCCTTCGCCGTCGGGCACTCCATCACCCTTGCCCTCGCAGCCCTCGGCTACATCAGCGCTCCGACGCGCGTGGTGGAAAGCCTGATCGCCCTGTCCATCCTGGTCTCCGGCGTCCATGCCATCCGGCCTCTCGTCCCAGGTGGCGAGGCGTGGATCGCAGCCGGATTCGGGCTCATGCACGGCCTCGCCTTCGCCGCACTGCTCGGCGGCCTCGACCTCGGCCACGGATCCCTGATCGTCGAGCTGCTGGGATTCAACCTCGGCATCGAACTGACCCAGCTCATGGTGGTCGCCCTGCTCATGCCGTCACTGTTGGTCCTCAGCGGTACCCACATCTACCCGGCGGCACGCCTCACCACCGCCGGCATCGGAATCGTGCTGGCCGCGGCATGGCTCGCCGAACGCACCACCCTGATCGCGAGCAACCCGCTCAACCACGTGTCTGATGCGCTCATTGCACATCCATTCGTCGTCGCTGGAACCGTCGCGGTCACCGCGGCGGTCAGCTGGGCCATACCTGGCCTGCGAGTAGGTCGTGCGGCGGAAAGCCTCGGTCCGCCCGAGGTGTAACGGGCTCCGCCCGATCGGTGACTGGTGCCTGCGACGGTTCGCACTGGACGGCACCGCGGGCCCCGGATCGACATCAGCGGAGGTGACTGCGGCGACAGCCGCCACCAGGAAGGCGACGTGATCCTCGAGACCGGGCCGGTACGCGGTGACGCGAAGGCGGTCTGGCTCGCGTCGGACCTCACCGCGGTGGCCAAGCTCAACGGCTGCAGGCCCGGCGAATGCGGGGTGCCAGACCCGTACCGGTTCGGCTGGCAGCTGGACGGGACCGATCTCGTGTTGAGTGACTTCGTCGGGTTCGGCCAGAACGCCGGAGTCGACCTCGACAACAACTTCACACTCGTCCGCTGGAAGAAGATCAGCTAGCGGCGCTTCGTCGGATCGGGCTGGCGTTGGCGCGCCGGGCGGGCGCGCGGCTGGCTTTCGCCCTTGATCTACCAGTCGGCCGGTGCGCTAATTGGGCCTGGTCGAGTGGGGCCGCAGTGTTGTGGTGGAGGGCCTGGCCTGGCTGGTAGCGATACTTGCAGCGTCGGCGAAGCCAAACAGCTCAAGGTCGCGGCCGGGCGTCTCCTGGCTCCACCGGTGGTCGAAGTTGACGACCGGGTTCGACGGGTCGGTGATGGACGGCTTGAAGGGGCGCGCCTGGAGCCACTCGTCCAGGTCGCTGACCATGTGTAGCAAGGCGGTCGGCAGGTCGCTGTAATAGCCGGGATCGTAGATCTTCTTCCACTCTTCGACCTTGTACCTGCCGAAAAAATGTCCGGGCAGGTCAGGCTGCATGTTCGTACTCGTGCAGGATGCCGCCGAGGCGGTCGTGTCGGTGGATGGTGAGGTGGGTGAGCCGGTCCGGGGCGGTGATCGGTTCGGGCAATGGCTGGAGTGGTCTGGCGCTCGCGATGCCCTGATGGGGTCGATGCAGGTTGTAGAACGCCTCGCATGCGCGCAGGGCGTGCAGTAGGTGGCGCTGGTTGTAGATCAGGGTGCGGTCGAGGAGTTCGCGGCGGCAGGTGCGCACCCACCGCTCCATGATCGCGTTCATCCGTGGGGCCTGAACGCCGCTGCGGACGATCCTGATCCCGGCGTCGGCGAGGATCGTGTCGAACAGCGCCGGGTATTTGGCGTCGTGGTCGCGGATGAGGTAGCGGGCGGTCGAGGCGGCGTCGTGGAGGTCCATGGCGAGGTTGCGAGCCGCCTGGGTTACCCATGCTGCGGTGGGGTGCGCGGTGGCGCCGAGGATCCGGACCCGGCGGCTGGAATGTTCGATCACCGCGAGGATGTACAGGCGTGTCCCGGTCAGGGCCGCCGTTTCGACGAAGTCAGCGGCCAGCAGGGCGTGGGCTTGGGCGCGGAGGAAGTCAGCCCAGGTGGTCGCAGTCCGGTCGGGTGCGGGGTCTATGCCCGCGTCGCGCAGGATCTCCCAAACCGTGGACGGAGCGACCTTGACGCCGAGGACCAGGAGTTCGCCGTGGATCCGCCGGTAGCCCCAGCTGCTGTTCTCCCGGGCCAGGCGCAGCACCAGGGCTCGGATCGAGCGGAGGGTGCGGGGCCGGCCGCGCCGCTTGGGGCGAGAGATAGCGGCGTAGTGGCGGGCGATCAGACTGCGGTGCCAGCGCAGGACGGTCTCCGGACGCACCAGCAGGCGCAGCCCGCGCAGCGTTGGCCGCGGCAACGTGTGCAGGAGCGCTGCGAGTAGGGCGCGGTCGGCGGGCTGGAACTGGATCCGTTGGCCATCGAGCTGGCGTTGCAGCACGGCGATCTGGTGCCGTAGCGCGAGGATCTCGATGTCCTTGTCACGGTCACCGCGGGGCAGCAGGCGCAGCAGCGCGAACGCGTTGGAGACACCGAGGTAGGTCAGCTGAAGCAGCATGAAGTGGCATCCTCGTGCACTCATCGGCCCTGCCGGGCGGGGGCCTGGCGTTGGAGGGCAACGATCAGTCCCGACGGCTACGACCATCCTGACCAGGGCGGATGGCATTTTCGGCATGCACAGCGTTTCGGAGGTATACCGCTGCATCGGAAGCCAACGGCTGCCCTCGAAGACCGAGCGCCAATCTTGGCCACGGCCTGTGGCAACGAGCTGATCCACCGGCTCCTCGCGGGCGCGTGCGAACTGTGCGGAGCGACGGAGCAGGTGGAAGTACACCATATCCGCCACCTCGCCGACCTCAACAAACCAGGACGACGTGAAAAACCGGCCTGGGTCCGCCTCAAGGCGAAGCGACGGCGAAAAACACTCGTCGCCTGCCGCCCCTGCCACGAGGCGATCCACGCCGGACGACCTACCACGCAACCCAAGGCATAACCACTGGAGAGCCCGTTGCAGTTAACGCTGCACGGCGGGTTCGGCGGGAGGTCGACGGAAAAGGAACCGCCCGAGGCGGTCACCTCGCCGGCGGCCTACCCAACTCTACGAGCGCCGAGGGGTGAGACTCCCCTCGGCGACTCACCCAACGCCACGCCTTCTCCCACGTAACAGCCCGATCATGCCGGTAGTCAACGCGGACCGCAGTCACGGCCAGCCGCGGCGGACTCGGGCAGGTCCGGCCGGTAGACCATCAGCCTGCCTGCCCGCTCGCGCTTGGCGGCGTACATCGCCAGGTCGGCTTGGTGGAGAAGAATGTCAGAGTTGACCGGCCGGGCGGTGGTTTCGTCCACCGTCACGAGACCGAGGCTGGCCTGCGGGGTGTAGGGCCGCCCGGCCAGCAGGCATGGCTCCTGGACTGCGGTCGCCAGTCGCTCGCCCACCCGGCGGGGATTGTCGGGGCCGCTGCCGTCGAGGATGATGGCGAACTCGTCCCCGCCGAGCCGTGCGACGGTGTCCACCGCTCGCGTCCCCGCCCGCAACCGCTCCGCGCTGATCTTCAGAAGTTCGTCCCCGGCAGCGTGTCCGAACTCGTCGTTCACGTACTTGAAGTGATCAAGATCAAGGAAAAGGATCGACACTTGCGGTTTGTCCTGGGTGTCAGCGTCGTCGTCTCGCCCCGGTGCGAGTGTCCGCTGTAACCGCCGGGTGAACAGGGCCCGGTTCGCCAGGCCCGTCAATGGGTCATGGAAAGCCAGGTGCTGCAGTTGTTGTTCGCGTTCCCGGATCTCGGCGAGCAGCCGGGTGTTCTCCGCCAACGTGACCATCTGGCGGACCAGCGCCACCAACAGCAGCCCGACCATTGTGTACGTCTCGAACCGGTCCGGCCGCGCACCCGACAGCAGCTTGCCGGCAATTAGCAGGCCTGCCGCGGCGAGCGCCACATAGGGCAGCAGGACGTGCGCCCACATTGCCCGCGGGCCCGCCGCGGCGGTGCCATCAAGCTTCGTCGCGGCGTGTATTGGCACCAGCGTTGCCAGGAAGGTGAGCATCCAGCTGGCGGGGAATCCGATATAGGCCCCCGGCGGGGCGTCGCGGTTACCCTCCGCCGTAAGGTAAAGAAAGGTGTTACTGGCGACTGTGAAGATCAGCAGGCCTGCGCCTAGCAACGCCAGGATCGCTGGGGTACGTGGCCGGCGGAACGTCGCGATCAGCAGTACGGCGGCGGCGAGGATCATGCTGGTGGCCGGCTGGACCAGAGTGAACAGGAACTGCATGAGGTTGGGCGCGCGGGCTTGGACAACCTTGGCGAGCACCGTCCCCCACTCCAGCAGGGCGATCGAGCCGACGATCAGCGCGGAGTCGAGCATCGTGATCGTGTACCAGCGGTACTCCCCACGCCGCACCGTCCTGCCGCTCCCGTCCCGGCCGTCCACCGGTTCGGTGGGCAGGGACAGCAGCCCAACCAGTGTCAGCGGATAGAGCACGAAGAAACCCGCCTGTGCCGGGGAAAACCGACCCATTGCGGAGCCTCCGGCAAGCAACGCCTGCACCGTCCCTACGCTGGGAGCGACCGCGCCGGCAGTGGCGAGACCGATCAGCAGCCGCCAGCGGCGCTCGGCGCCGCGGACGCGCCGGGCGGTCCAGAAGCAGGAGACCGCCGTCGCGGCCAGGAACATCGCAGCGGTGGCGGTGAGGGCAGCGGCAGCCAGCCGCGGGTCCAGGAGCATCGCCAAAGCGAGGTCCAGCCCAAGCACCATCAGGGAACCCACTACTGCACACGACAACGACTGTGGCATGCGGCCGGCACCGGTCGACCGCCACAGGCTGAATGTGCGCAGTCCGGACATCGGTCGAACCCCCTGGCAAGTTTACCGCTGGGCGACGTGCCATCGGTGCTGGTCATGAGGGGTTTGAGGTGGAGGACGGCCAAGAGTAGGCGGTGTCGTCCCGTGGCCCAGCCGATGGTGGCGTCGAGGTCGGCGTGGAGGCCAATGAGCCGGTGACTGCTGGTGGCTTCGGGCAGAGGCTTTGGCGGCCGGCTGCGGCGGTTCGTGTCGGCGACCGGCATGTTCGTGCGGTGTCTCGGTGTCTCGGTGTCTCGGTGTGTCGTCTGTCCGCCGGTCCTGGTGTCGGGGTTCGTGGGGTTCCGGTGCCCGCCGGAGATGATCGTGCCGGCGGTGTGCTGGGCACGAACATGCCGCTCACCGAAGATCGGCACATAGTCGGTGATTTCGGTCCGGACGTCATGGCACAGTCACATCCAGCGGATGCCCATACACAGAACCCTCAGCATCCGCGTCATCCCAGGTCGGAGGCCGCCACGTATACCTCGTGTCAGACCGGCTGACGTCTGGGGTGGAGGCGCCACCAGAGGCCAATCGAGCGGCCAGCGATCGACCGCGTCGCCTCAGGAATGAACGCCAACATCCGCACCATCGGCGGCTCCATCGGCGCCGCGCTCATGGCCAGCATCGTCACCTCCGGCGCCACGCCCAGCGGCCTACCCCGGGAGGCCGGCTACACCCACGGCTTCACCATGCTCGGCGGTGCCACCGTGCTCGCCCTGCTCGTCGCTCTAGCCATCCTCGCCGCCCGCCGGACCCATCCGGCGACCGCCGAGGACCTGCCGCACGCCGAGATGGGTCTGGTAGCCGGCGGTACCCTTCTCGGGGCTGATCCCAAGTAAGTCGCCTCACCCCGGACAGTTCCGCGAAAGTCGGTACATCCGCACTCACAGTTGGGGTGGTATCCCGGTGCTCGGCGTAACCACTTCTGAGGCGGACTCGACAGTGACCTCCACGGCTACCGGCGGTGGTAGCGAGAACGCCGGGGACAGCGGTGCCACCGAGGCGGGCCCGCGGTTGCGTCGAGACGCTGCCGAGTCTCACTGATCATTTCGGCGTGTTCGGTGGAGGCGACAGACCCCCTGTCGGGTCGTGCTGTCGCCGCCGGGCCGAGGACCTAATGCTCGCCCCGGGGAAAGGCACATAGCGGCCATTGTGGCTGGCCGTTCGTACCTTACCTGGACGGCCAGTAAGGCGGGCCAGAGGTCACTTCTGCGCCAGGACCTCACTTGGGTAGATCCTGCCGAACAGAACCTCGTTGGTGTGGATGGTGTCGTAGTACTCGCGTATGGACCGGATCGTGCCGTCGCGCACGTCCACGGCGAAGAAGATCCGGTTGTCGTACACCTTCCCCGCGGGAGACACCCCGCGCACCTCGGCTTCGACCGCGACCCGGTCACCTTCCGCAATGCTCCCAGTAACTGTCAGTCGTATCCCGCCCGGCATGGCCTTCCTTACCATGGCCACCAGTCCGGCGATCTCCTGCTTGCTGTAGGTGCCGGCCAGCGGGATGTACTCCGGCTTTCCGGACACCCGCCACGTGGCTTTCTCGTCTAACAGGCCCAAGGCGGCGCCGAGGTGCCCCGCCGACAGGTTCGCGAAGAAACTCAGCACCACTTTTTTGTTCTCTGCCGCACTCACGCATGCACTCCTTATCGATCCCGATCCCCACCTGCGGCTACCGAGGCCTGGCCAGCCGGCGAGGGTGGCAAGTACTGACACTCGGTCCCATCACCGAGGCCAAGTTACCATGATGGGGCGCATCGCCAGACGAGGTGTAGAGTTGCAGGGTGAGCGGAGGCGTGAGTACCAGGACGAGAGACATCGCCCGGGCCGCTATCCGGGCCGAGCTGGCCCAGGTTGCCTTGGAGCTGTTCCAGCGGGAGGGCTTCGACCGGGTCACCATCAACGAGGTAGCCGCGGCGGCCCGGGTGTCGCGCAACACCTTCCTGCGCTACTTCGAGACCAAGGAGGACGCCGTCATCGGCGCCTTCGAGGCCCGGGGCCAGCGGGTCGCCGACATCCTGCGCGCCCGGCCCGCCGCCGAGGACGACTGGACGGCGCTACGACGCGCCCTGGACACGGTCGCCGAGTACTACCGCCGCGACCCGGGCGCCGCCCTCGCGACGGCCCGCCTCATCAGGGAGACGCCCGCGTTGCGTGCCCGACTGCTTGAGAAGCAGTGTGGCTGGCGCCCCATCCTGGCCCAGGCCCTCGCCGAACGCACCGGCTCCACCCAGCCTGAGGCGCTGGGCCTGCTGGTACGAGCTGCCGTCGCCCTGGACTGCCTGGACATCGCCGTCGACCGCTGGACGGTCTCCGGGGGCCGCCTCGACCTGGGCGACCTGCTCGACGCGTCCTTCGCCGCACTCGCAACGCCATGAAGAACCATGCGCGGTCAAAACGCAATTATGCGCCGGCCAGCCCGCCACTACCGGGCCAGGTCCAGCCAGCGACGGTGACACGGCCGCCAGCGCCGCATTGGCAGTACCGCCGGCACGGCGACCAGATATCGACGCCTACCAGATTTCTTCCCCGCGCCGGCACCACCGCCTTTCCTTTCAGGCCGTCGCAGGCAATTACTCTGCGTATGAGCCAGCATTGGCGGAATAGCCACATTCGTAGTATCGGAGAGCTCCCACCATGAGCATTGTTGTCACCGTTGCCTGTACCGTGCCAGAACCCAGTTTCGGGCCGTTGACCTGCGACTTCGCCGGCAGGCCTCATGGCGCATGATCGTGGCTCATGGTGGTGGCTTGGTGTATCTGGTCATGGTGAGGGTGTTCGGCTGGCTCGTCCTGCTGACGCGCAGCGACGCGGCGCGGACGACGGAACTGTTGGTACTGCGCCACGAGGTCGCGGTCCTGCGCCGCCAGGTCGGACGTCCCCGGTTCACCTGGCCGGATCGCGCGGTCCTGGCCGCGCTGGCCCGGCTGCTACCTGGGGAGGTCCGGTCGTGCCGGCTGGTGACCCCGGCGACGTTGCTGGCGTGGCATCGCCTCCTGGTCCGTCGGCGCTGGACCTACCCGCATCGGGTCGGCCGTCCGCCGGTGGATGAACAGCTGCGGACGCTGGTGATCCGCCTCGCTCGGGACAATCCCACCTGGGGGCATCGCCGCATCCAGGGAGAACTCCTCGGCCTGGGCCACCGGATCGGCACCGGCACGGTACGTCGCATCCTCGCTGGCGCGGGTCTCGGCTCGGCGCCGCGACGGCACGCCGACACCACCTGGCGCACCTTCCTCCACGCCCAGGCCAGCGGACTGCTGGCCACCGACTTCTTCCACCTCGACACGATCGTCCTGCGCCGGCTGTACGTCCTGTTCGTGATGGAAATACAGACGCGCCGCGTCCACATCCTCGGCGTCACCGCCCACCCGACCGGAGCCTGGGTGACCCAGCAGGCACGCCAGCTCGCCATGGATCTCGACGGCCGGACCGACGCGTTCCGGTTCCTGATCCGCGACCGAGACGCGAAATACACGCAGGCGTTCGACGACGTCTTCGCTTCCGAAGGCATCCAGGTCGTGCGGACCCCGCCGCGGACCCCGCGGGCGAACTGCTACGCCGAGCGGTTCATCCGCTCAGTCCGAGAGGAATGCACCGACAAGATCCTCGCCTACGGAGAACGCCACACCACGGCCGTGCTCGACCAGTACGCCCGCCACTACAACGACCACCGCCCCCACCAAGGACGAGGCCAACGCCCACCGAACCACGACCCGGCCACCGTCACGCCCCTCGACGGGCCGATCCGCCGCCATAAGGTCCTCAGCGGCGTGATCAACGAGTACCACCGCGCCGCCTGACCGAGCAGAGAAAGTGCAGGTCACGGCCCCGGATCGGGTTCTGGCACGCTACACGATGGGAACGCCCGCGTTCATGTCGCCGGAGCAGGTCATCGACGGACAGGCGGAGCGCTCCTCGGACGTGTTCTCTCTGGGCGCGACCGCCTACTTCGCGGCGACCGGCGAGTACCCGTTCGGCAGCGACATCGCCGTCTATCACCGCATCGAATACGCGGACCCCGACTGGGAGCCCGTCCCTTGGCCGTTGCGGCTCGTACTGGTCCGCTGCCTGGCGAAGTCACCGAAACAGCGGGCCGAATGCGCCGACATCATCGACCTGTGCGGCCGCCTCGCCGGCGAACTCGACGTGCGGGTCGGCAGCGTCACGGTCCCGACGGCGTCGCGCGGCCTGCTCGGCGAGGGATGGCTGCCCGACGCCGTGGATGTCGAGATCAACCGATACCGGCGCGCGGCAGCCACCATGTTGCCCCCACGCACCCACCTCCGTGGGAAAGCCGAACCGCCTGCCGAGCTCGACCGGACCCCCGCAGACACCCTCCGCCATTCCGCGTCCACCAGCTGGAGTCGCCCCCGATGGGTCACGATCGCTATCGTCGGCCCCGCAGGCGCGATGGTGCTGGTGCTCGCCGGGCTGCTCGCGCTGCTCGGTCGTCACCACGGCCACGCCAGCGGCGACACCACAGCGCTCTCGCTGGCACCGACCGTTACGACCCCAGCCATCCCCCCATCCGCGACGGCCGCAAGCCCATCCAGCGGGCGGCTCACGAGCCTGTCGACCAGCCCGCCGACGCCAACGCCGACGCAAAAGCCGGAGCCAACGCCAACGCCGACGCCGACGCCGACGCCGACGGTCAGCGTGACACCCACCCAGCAACCTTCAGCGACGCCAACGTCGGGCTTCGCAGGGCTGGTCTACGCCCTACTCAACCCTTCGTCCTCCACGACACCATCCCCGTCGACGCGCTGACTGCGCGCCCACCTACCCCGTCGTCTCCAGAGCGCGCTGTTCGCAGGAGCGCGGACGTGATCCCTCCTGCGGTTCGTTCTCACGTAGCGTGGTGCTCAGGAGAGGAAGTGATGTTCCGTCCATGGCCACTGGCATCGAGCCGCGAGAGGCCCTCGGGAAGCGGATCAAGGATCTCCTCGTCCAAGGTGGGGACACCGGTGTCGCCGCAGCCGCCGACGTGACGACCACCGGGCAGGTGGCCCGCCTACAGCCTGAGCCGACCGAGGCAGTTGCGGGACTACCCACCGACATCGAGATCGTCGATGCTCCGGACGCGGCCCCCGCCGCGAGCCGGCGGCGTGGGCCTGAGAAGCCGGCAAGCGACGCTCCGGCCACTGACCCGGTGCGGGTGTACCTCAGGGACATCGGGAAAGTCGCCTTGCTGACCGCCGAAGGGGAGGTTGATCTCGCCAAGCGGATCGAGGCAGGGGTGTTCGCTGCCCACAAGCTCGCGACCGCGACGGGTGCGACGACCCCGCGGGAACGCCGCGACCTGGAGGCCGTGGAAGCAGACGGGAACATCGCCAAACGCCGGCTGGTCGAGGCCAATCTGCGGCTCGTCGTGTCGGTCGCGAAGCGTTACGTCAGCCGCGGCATGCCCTTCCTGGACGTTGTCCAGGAAGGAAACCTCGGTCTGATCCGCGCGGTCGAGAAGTTCGACTATGCGAAGGGTTTCAAGTTCTCCACCTACGCAACCTGGTGGATCCGGCAGGCGATTTCCCGATCCCTCGCCGATCAGGCGCGCACCATCCGTATCCCGGTGCACCTCGTCGAGATAATCAACCGGCTGGTTCGTGTCCAGCGGCAGCTCGTGTCCGAACTCGGCCGGGACCCGAGTCCGGAGGAGCTCGCGGCGGAGATGGACCTGACGCCGCAGCGGGTCCGGGAAATCCTCATGATCTCCCGGGAGCCGGTGTCACTGGACACGCCGATCGGCGAGGACGCCAGTGCCCATTTCGGCGACCTCATCGAGGACTCGGACGCGGTCGTCCCGTTCGAGGCGGCCACCGTCGGGCTTTTCCAGGAACAGCTCGACGCCGTCCTGCGTACTCTGCCCGACCGGGAACGGCAGGTCGTCCGGCTCCGGTACGGCCTGACAGACGGTCGTCCCAGAACGCTCGAGGAAGTCGGCCACGAGTTCGGGGTCACCCGCGAGCGCATCCGGCAGATCGAATCGAAGGCGCTCGCGAAACTGCGCCACCCTTCACGTTCGGAGAAGCTTCACGGCTACCTGGAATAGCCCAACCCGGGCTGGCGGCCCTCCCTGAACGCCGCCGCCGAGTTCGTGACCCGCCTCGCACCAGCAGCGGCGGCGGCAGCTCGACCGCGAGCTCGACGGTCACGTTCCGTCGCGTCGATCGCCTACGCGTCGCAGCGACGCAGCGAGGTAGTCCCGAGTCGCGCGGGCAGGAACTTACGTGCGGTTATGGGCACGCCCGGTGGTCCCACTTGTGCATGACACTGGCCCCACTTGGCGATCTTCAACGGGCTTGATCGTGAACGAGTCTTGACCCCGCCCCCCCAACCCTCCTCGCAGCCGGGTGTGGTCCTCGCTCGCCGCAGGCCCAGATCCTTCGTCCTCGCTTCGCTGGGGGCGCTCCACCTGGACCTGTGGCTTCGTCGAGGACGCGGCGGCACCTGGGAGGAGGCAGGGGAGCTGCGCCATAACCACCCGAAGGTGGCATCGCGGAGGTGGGTGTCCATTGACAGCGAAGATGACCCACATCCAAGCCTGGCCAGGGCGGGTCAGATTCGACGACAGGCCTTGCTCGTCACGATCGTGGTAACGGCCGACAGCCTGTCGGTCTGTGCCACTGAAGTTGGCCCTGGCGTGAACTCCGTGACGACCGCCGGCACCAGCCCATTCGCAGACATGGTGATTCGGTCCGGTCCAATTTCAGTGGCACGAACTGCTGGCGGGCCCGAAGGGCGCAAGTATGCGATTTCGCTGGTCAGCGCCCGATCGCGTCCCTTTGATATGCGTGGGGGAGACCACCGGAGCGGTCGATGCGTCTGATCGGCTGCGCTGTTGTCGTCGGGGCTGGGCAGGCGCGTGCGGTGGGTCTGGGCCGCGTCTTTTGGGCTGCCAGGCGATGTCGAGTGGGGGAGGGTGCAGACCGCGTGCGGTCGGCCGCAGCTGTTCCTGATGTGCGCATGCGGCGTGAGCGGCGGATGCGGACAGCCCGCGCTGGCCATGACCGTTGTGGGCGTGGATTGGGCGTGGACGCGCTAACACTGACCGGCACGGGCCAACAGCCGGTATCAAAAAACGCCGACAAGAATTTTGAGAACTGCGACGACATAAACATTTTCCATCATTATTCGGCACGTTCCGGCATTTAATATAGCTGGCTCTTAATCCGCGGGTGCGGCTTTCGGTTCCCGACTAGTGGGCCGGCGCGCAGGTCTGTGAACTGCATGTTTGGATCCGCTAAATGATGATCTTGCCTGCGCTTGATCGTGGTGAGCCCTGGGTGGGCGTGATCTTGTGTTCAGGGCTGGATCACAGTCGTGGCCGTTGTGGCGGCCGGTGGCGGGCTGTGGGGTGAGTCTGCTGGTGATCGTTCGCGTGGCTGGCGTCAGCGAGGGCGAGTTGGCGGGTGGCGACGAGTAAGTAGGACGGTGTAGAACCAGGCCTTGTCGGCGCGGAAGTAGTCGTCGTGGCCGGAGGTGGTGTCGACCGCGTTGGAGGCGATGAGCGCGGCCACGACCATGGCTAGGTAGACCCACAGTTCCGTGGTCTTGTAGGAGGCCTTGGTCTCGGTCGCGAGCCTCGTAGAGCTGGCCGAGGCCGACTGGCGACTTTCGACCTGGTGCGGGTCGGCCCGCAGCTGGCCTTGGCCGTCGAGTAGGAGCGTGACGTGGAGCCAGTGCAGGCCCGAGTGCAGGCGAAGTTCGTCATCGAGCGCACCAGGGCCGACTTCGGTCGGGTGGGCTCGACCCCGAGCGCCCTGTGTTGACCAGTAGTTCCGCATGAGAGGCGGGGCGGTGCTCGGATGACCGAGGCTGGAGTGTTTGTCGGGGAGTCGACGGGGCCTTTTCCGGGATCTCTGGATGCCGACCTGATCCGGCGTTACGCCGTGGCTACCGGTGATCGGTCGGCGCGGACGCGGGCCGGCCTGGCAGTGCCAGCGGTCGCGATCGTGACCCAGATCTGGGCGGCGCAGGAGGCCGGCCGAGGGGCGCTGGTCGGCAGGGAGGTACAGGCGTCGGCCTCGGGCGGGGTGCACGGTGAGCACGATGTCGTGCTGCACCGGCCGCTGGTCCCCGGCGAGCCGCTGCGGACCTGGGTGCACGGCTTCGCGGCCCGGCCAGTGGGTCGGAATGCGCTTGTCACGCTGCGCTACTCGACGCTGGACGGGCGTGGCGAGGTTGTCGCCGAGCAGCTGTGGACGACCGTCTACCTGAATGCCACCTGCGGAGCGATCGGACCGCCCGTTCCCGACCATTCCTTTCCTGCCGACGCACGGCAGCGCCCGGTGGGGGAGTACGCGGTGACGGTGGACGCCGACATGCCGCGCCGGTACGCGGAGGTGTCGGGGGACTGGTCGGATCACCACTTCGATGTGGCCGCCGCCCGTCGCGGTGGATTCGACCGGCCGTTCCTGCATGGGCTGTGCACGATGGCGCTGTGTGCGCAGGGCCTCGTCGACGCGGTGGCCGGCGGCGACCCGGACCGGGTCCAGCGGGTCGCGGTGCGGTTCGCCTCACCGGCCTTCGTCGGTGATGATCTGCGGGTCGGTATCTACGAGGCCGGTCCGTTCCGCTACGCATTCGAAGCGGACTCCGCCGGAAGCCCGGTAGTCACGCACGGCCGGTTGGAGCTGCGCGGCGATCGAGTTCGATGAAGAACGGCACGTACGGCCTGGCGAATGTAACTGCGTCGAGGGTGAGGAGCCGTTCAGGTGCGGAGCCCGATCTCGGTGAGGGGCGGTGGCTGGGCGCCGGCGACCGGCGTGGCGGTCTGCTCGAACAGGTAGCAGGCGGTGACCTCGACGCTGTCGGGGTAGGCGGTCGACCGCAGGATCTCGGCGAGTGCCAGCGTGTGCTGCAGCGCGGCCTTGTAGCCGCCGGTGAGATGTACGTCGACGGTGCGTGGCTGGCCTGCTGGCAGCTGGGCGGTGGCCGAGCGGACGGCCCGCAGGACGTCGCCGATCCCGAACGTCGCCAGGCTGAAACCTCGCTCGATGTGCGGGGCGAGGCCGGTGATCCGTACCACGGTCACCCGTCCGCGGGCGAGCGGGTAGTGCCAGGCCGTTTGCGTGAGGCCTTGTCCGGTCGCGGGCGTCGGCACCTGGGGGTGGCGGCGATGTCGACTCTGTCTGGGTCTCCGCCGGCCAGGAATGTGGCCACGAGCAGCGCGGCGCACATTCCGTCTGTGGTCTGGGTCGCGAGCACCACGGCCGCGTCGTCGGGATCGAGCAGCGTCGGCATAGATGTGCCGGTGATCTGGCGGCGGCGGGCGGCGAGTGTGGACACCTCGGCGCTGACCTGAGGCGCCCAGCCCGGGAGGGTCAGGTCGCTGGCGGGTATGGGGAACTGTGCCCGCCATGGGCGGCGACGCTGGCCGGCGGGTCGGTGGCGCCCGCGTGGCTGGTGGCCGCGGCAGGGTCGCTGGGCCAGGGTGGCCAGCAGCATCCGATCGAACGGGGCGTACCGCGGCCGGGCGACCTGGCGATGCAGCACCGCCATCTGATGGCGCAGGACGGCGATCTCGACGTCCTTCTCGTCCGGCCGACCACCGAGACCGGCCGCACCGAGCAGCCTACGGATCAGCAGGAACACGACGGTCGACACCATGGCCCGCATGATCCCTGACGCGTTCGACCAGCTCAGCACCCCTGACCGTCCATTCGCACCCCACAGGCCCTCGAAGACAAGTATTGGGCAGCCACAGGAATGTCCTGAACGAGGTTTCAGCGGCAGGTGAAGGTGACGGCGGCGGGTTACAGGGTGTCGTTCAGGAGTTGGCTGGGCACCAGTTCGTCGAGTTCCTCCTGGGTCCAGGGGGGTGAGGTGCGTGGGTCGCCGCGGAAGATGGAGCGTTCGTCGCGGTAGGGGGACCAGACGCTGATCTTGTTGCCGCCGCTGTTGAAGACCTTGCCGGTGACGGAGGCGGCGACGTCGGAGCAGAGCCAGGCGACGATGGGGGACATGTGGCTGGCCGGTCCGGGTCCGGCCTGGATGTCCTCCCACATCTTGTCGCTGATCTTTCCGTCGCGGTGTGCCTGTTCGAACTGGGGCACCACGAGTTGGGAGAGTCGGCTGGTGGCTCCGGGTGCGAGGCAGTTCGCGGTGACGCCGCGGTGTTGGTACTCCTGGGCGATGGCCTTGGTGAAGGAGATCACTGCGCCCATCGCTCCGGCGAAGATCGGATTGCCGAGGGTTCCGCGCGCGCCTTCGGAGGTGGTGGTGATGAACCGGCCCCAGCCGCGTTCGGCCATCCCTTCCACGGTCGCGCGCGCCAGCCAGAACTTCTGGGAGAGGAAGAGGTCGACGAAGCGGTGGTAGGTCTCGTCGGAGGCGGCCAGGTCGCCCTGGAAGACCGCGCCGGCGCAGGCCACCACGATGTCGACGGGGCCGAAGGCCTCCTGGGCGACGCGCACCGCGTTCTCGCATCCGGCCGCGGTGGCGACTGAGTCGTAGCTCGGCTCGGCCTTGCCGCCGGCGGCGCGGATCTCCTCGACGGTGCCGTCGGCCGCGGAGCGGCTCTGTCCCTGCGCGAACTCGTCGGTTCCGAGATCGTTGACGACGACGGACGCGCCCTGGGCGGCCAGTGCGAGCGCGCAGCCCTTCCCGACGCCGTTTCCGGCGCCCGTCACCAGTGCGACCCTGCCCTGCAGTCTGTCACCCATGTGACCCGTCCCTTCTCTGCGACGATGTCTGTTTCTGGCTGTTGATGGCGGCGAGTGCCTCGAGCTGTTCGAGGTAGTGGGCCAGCGAGTGGTGGACGAACCTGGCGGAGGCGATGGTGGCTCCGGAGGCGGCCAGCACGGCGAGCCCTTCGCGCGCGGCATCCGGTTCCTTGATCGGGTCCAGCGGGTTCTCCGGGCCCAGCACGATCTCGAAATCCACGGGGAGCTCCTCCCGCTGGATCCACTCGTGTGCCTGCGCCGGGGTGATGCCGAAGGGGCACCATCCGTCCGCCAGGGCGACTGCCCGCCGCAGCGACCGCGGCGTGCGGCCACCGACCCACAAGGGCAGCCGTTCCTGCACGGCGCAGGGATCCACCAGGAGGCCGCCGAAGGCGTAATAGTCGCCCTCGTAGGCGGGGGTGAACTGGGAGAGCGACGCGCGCAGCGCGCGCAGCGCGTCGTCGGCCCGTGCCCCGCGGTCGGCGAAGGGCACATCGAGGAGATCGAACTCTTCCTTGAGCGTGCCCACACCGACACCGAGGACCACGCGGCCGCCGCTGATCACGTCGAGGGTGCCGTAGCTCTTGGCGATCTCCAGCGGGTGGTGGTAACCGAGGACCAGCACGCTGGTGGCCAACCGGATGCGCTCGGTGCGGGCAGCGAGGTAGCCGAAGGTCGCCAGTGGGTCGAAGTAGCGGGCGCCGCGGCGGACCGCCTCGGTGGCCGGGACACCGACGTGCTCGCTGCAGGTGAGGTGGTGGTAGCCGAGCCGGTCGGCGGCCTGGGCTATGCGGGCCACGTCGTCGATGGTGGCGGTCTCCTCCCAGCGGGCGTGGGCGCCGGGGAGCATCGTGACGACGGGCGTGGGAACAGACAGCTGCAGGGCGGGTGCGCCGCTCATCCGAGCATCACGCCGCCGGCGTCGACGATGATGGACTGCCCGGTGATGGTGCGGCTCTCGTCGCTGACGAGGAACAGCGCGGTGTTGGCGACGTCGGTGGTGCTGGAGATGTCGCGCAGCGCCGTCCCGGACAGCACCGTCGCGCGGCGGTCGTCGTAGTCGATGCCCTGCTCGGTGGCGGTGCGCCGTACCCAGTTCTGCCACAGCTCGGTGTCGATGCTGCCGGGCACGAGGCAGTTGCAGCGAATCCCGAACTGGCCGACCTCGTTGGCGACCGTCTGGGTGAAGGCGCGCAGCGCCGTCTTCGCGGTCACGTAGTGGGTCTTGCGGGGCATGCCGCGGAAGCTCGCGGTGGAGGAGAAGTTGAGGATGACGCCCGTTCGGCGCTCGAGCATCGACTGCTTGAGGACTTCCCGGGTGCACAGCATCGCCGCCGTGACGTCGATGCCGATCGTGGCGTTCCAGTTCTCGAGGGTCTGTTCCCAGATCCAGGTGTCCTTGCCGGGCGCGGCGGCGTTGTTGCACATGATGTCGACCTGCCCGAACTCCTTCACGGCGCGGGCGACCATCGCGATCACGTCGTCCTCGTTGGTCACGTCGGCCCGCATCGCGACGGCGTCCGGGCCGCAGGCGGCCGCCGCCTCCTGTACCAGCTCCTCGCGCCGGGCGGAGAGGAGCACCTTGGCTCCCTGCTCGACGAAGAGCTTCGCCATCACGGGCCCGAGGCCGGTGCTGGCGCCGGTGATGATCGCGACCTTCCCGGCCAGGCGTCCGGCGGTCATCGGGCGACCGCCTCGGACAGCTCCCGCAGGGTGGCGCCGAGGAGCTCCCGGCCGGCCCCGGTGTCGTCGAGCAGCCGGTTCGTCCGTCGTCGCACCGCCCAGCCACCGTCGTCGCGGGTCAGATCCCAGCGCGCGGCGCTCACCCGCCACAGGTAGTAACGCCCGTCCGCCTCGTCGCGGCGCATGATCAGCGAATAGGTGATCGCGGTCGCCGTGTCACCGTCGACGTCGATCAGCGGCGGTCCCGCCACGTGGGCGACTCCGGCGTGGATCAGGCCCCGATGTCCGTCGGTCAGCAGCATGGCCTCCACGGCTGCCCGGCCCTCGTAGGGCGTGCCGTTCGCGTCCCAGTCGTAGACGCAGTCCTCCCGCCACACCGACGCGGCCAGGTCGGCGAACCCCGCGTCCGCCGCGGGGCCGTACGACAGGATCAGCCGCCCGATCGCCCGCTCATCCTCGACAGCACGTAACCGAGCCTCCAACGCGGCCAGATCTCCCGCGGCAGCCATGGACACCTCCTCATCCCACGGCGGCACCAGCCACCGCCCAGACCGACTCGCCAGCCCCGTCTGGCTTCCCGCCGGGCCCCGCTCGTGCCCGGCGGGGCAGGAACGGTCCGTCACGAAGTCGCCAAGGGGTGTCGATTAAATATTGACGTCAATATTGAGATACGCCGGTGAACGCTGGCTGCGACGTGCCGCCCAACCCGAGACCGGAGCGTACCCGAGGATGGGACAACATTGCGAGAGTGTCCGATCCTTTCGCATGATGCCGTGGTGCGGCGGCCCGCGCCAGCGACACCGAGGAGCCGGAGGTGCGGGGTGATCAGAGTGAAGACAACGTCGTCAACTACCCGGAACTTCGTTCGGTGCCGGGTGTCCTTCAGGTGCCGGGTGTAACCGGCGAGTGGCTCTACGGCTTGACCGACAGGGGGTTCCCAAGGTCGGCTCCTCGCCGACACTCAGCGCCGGGGGAGGAGCCCGGGCACGACGTAATTCTCGACGAACTCGCGCTTCGCCCGGTCCGGGCGCTGCGTCCACGGTGGTCCCAGCAGCAGCAAGGCCACGGTGTTCATCCACCGGCTCGTCTCTCGGAGGTCGAGATCCCCTCGGAGCTGACCCTCGGCCCGCCACCGGGCCAGGAGCGGGCCGAGATGCTGGTGGAAGGCGTCGACGACCGCCTCGGACCGCAACTCCAGCGAGGTGACCAACCACCGGCTGTCCGTCGCGAACATCGCCTCGTTGAGCGGATCACCCGCCACCAGACCGACCGAATGCATGATCAGATCGACGACGGACCGAGCCGCGTCGTCCGGGTGCTCCAGCATCCCGAGGACCCGCCGCATCCCGGCATCGACACGGCTGAGGATCACACCAAGAACCAGCTCGTCGCGCGACCTGAAATAGCGATAGACCGTGGACCTGGCCACCGCGGCTTCCCTGGCGACATCATCGACCGTCAGCCGCGTCGTGCCCCGAGCAACGAGACACCGCCCCGCCGCCGCCACCAGACGACGCCTCGCCTCATCGTCATCCACGAGCGCCGTCTCGCTACCCCACCGCACCCGGCCCCCCGAACCCACGCCGGACGACCTGGCCTTCTCGGACGACACAACGCCCGATCCTACGAGACCCCCACGTAGCGTCGTTGCGATCATGCTGCGACACGCTCCACCCAGGAGGACCGTGGTGACCGCTGGCGACGTCCCAGGTTGGTGCATCCGGCCGGCCCGGCGCATCGCGGCCTGTTCAACTCGCCGCGGCGGCGACCTTGACGGCCCAGCGGTAGTCGGCTTTCCCCGCGGCCGTCCGCTGGACCGCGTCGACGAACACCCAGGCCTTGGGGAGCTTGTAGCGGGCGATGTGCCGGGCGGCTTCCGAAGCGAGATCGCTCTCGGAAACGGAGGCGCCGCGGTGCAGGTGAACGATCGCGACGACCTCCTGGCCCCATCGCTGCGACGGCCGCGAGGCGACCACCACGTCGGAGACGTCGGGATGGGCGATGATCGCTGCCTCGACCTCCTCGCTGAAGATCTTCTCTCCACCCGAGTTGATGGTCATCGAGTCGCGGCCCAGGAGTTTGATCGTGCCGTCGGCGAGCCGCTGGGCGCGGTCGCCGGGTACCACCATCCGCTCGCCGGCGACGATGGGGAAGGCCTGAGCCGTCTTCACCGGATCACCGAGATACCCGAGAGGGATGTCGCCCCGCTTCGCGAGCCAGCCGACCTCGTCGTCTCCGGGACCGAGCACCCGGGCGAAGTCGGCGGACACGACCACAGAGCCCTCGGTGGGCGAGAAGGTGCCGGTCGAACTCGTGCCGCCCGCGGTAGTCGTCTGTACGGCCTGACCGCCCCCTTCTGACGATCCGACGCTCTCGATGAGCCTCACCTGGGGCATGCGGGCGAGCAGCCGTGTTTTCACCGGCGGGGTCAGCGCCGTTCCGCCGGACAGGACCGTGCGTAGCGACGACAGGTCGTAGCTCCCGCGTTCCATCTCCTCGACGATCGGGCGAGCGAATGCGTCGCCAATCATCTGGAGATACGTCACCTTCTCCCGGTGGATAGCGGAGCAGATGTCGGCTGGGTCGAGGCGTTCGACATTGTCCTGGATCACCACGGTCCCGCCCTGGTTCAGGCCGAGAAACGCCGTCCAGTGGCCGGCGCCGTGCATGTACGGGGACGCCGCGAGCACCACCTGTGGTGCGATGTTCGTCGCCGCGAACTCGGCAAGTTCGTCGAGTGTCCGCCACGGTTGCCGGGTGAGCGGGTTCCGTCCTCCCATGGCCGTGCGATGGATGTCGGCCTGTCGCCACAGGACGCCCTTGGGCATCCCGGTGGTGCCGCCGGTGTAGACGAGGTACAGGTCGTCGGGGGACCAGTCCGGCGCCCACTCGGGCAGGGTGGCGGGGGCCTGGGCGAGTGCCTGCTCGTACCACTCGGAGCCGGGGAGCAGCTCGTTGCCGGAGCCGTCGGCCACCTGCAGCCGGACCCGCAGTTCAGGCAGATCGGGCAGCACCTCGGCCAGCGTCGGAGCGAATGCCGAGTGGTACACGACTGCCTTCGCGGCGCTGTCCCGAAGGACGTGGCGCAGTTCCTCGGCGACGTATCGGTAGTTCACGTTCACCGGGACGACCCGTGCCTTGAACGCCCCGAGCATCGCCTCCAGGTACTCGTTGCCGTTGTAGGCGTAGACGGCGAGATGATCCTGGTGGGATTCGTGCGTGCTCGGTCCGCCGTGTCCCGTCGGGCGAGCGCCGAGGCCGCGATCGGCCAGGACGTGCGCGAGCTGCCGGGTGCGGGCGGCCAGCTGCGCGTGGGTGAACCTCCGGTCGCGGAAGACGATCGAGGCTCGATCGGGTACCCGCTCGGCAACGGCTTCGTTCACCGTCGCGAGGTTGTATTGGGGTGTCGTCGTCTCGGTGGTCATCGGCGCCTCGGCACGGTGTCGACGTTGACATTGATGTGATCGGCGGAAAATTCGATCTTGGTCGGGACCGGGAAAGTTTCGATGCCGCCCACTCACCCTCCAACCCGGTGCGTCAAATCACCGTCAGAGCACCTTTGCCAGTGGGTCGACACCCATGATCGTGGACAGGTTCCCGCCCATGATCTTCCGCTGTGCCGGCTCCGGCAGGCCGTCGATCTCGTCGATGAACGTGACCGGGTCGAACAGGCCCTCCGGGTGCGGGTAGTCGGACCCGAAGAGCACATTGTCGGCGCCCAGGACGTCTACCAGCCCCAGGACGTCCTCCTCGTGGAAGGGATGGACGAAGACGGACCGCCGCCAGGTCACCATCGGGTCTTCGTCGAAGAGGTCTGGCTGGCGGTCGTAGATCTTCTCGAACTGCGCGACCAGCGGGCGGACCCAGGAGCTTCCGTTCTCGACCGGCATGAAGCGCAGCTTCGGGAAGCGGGTCGCCAATCCGTGTCCGATGATCGACGTGACGACATCCTTGATCGTGCGGTGTTCGTTGGCCACCACCGCGGTGAAGGCGGACATCTTCGTCTTGAACGGCAGGAACTCCGAACGGTATCCCTCCCACTCGTTCAGGTAACGCTGGAATCCGTCGTCGGAGGCGTGCATGCCGACGGCGACGCCTGACTCCTCGACCCGCTTCCAGAAGGGGTCGAACTCCGGCAGAGCGAAGGACCGGCGCCGTCCGCTGTCGCTCGGGACGGGCGCGGGACGGACCAGGATCGCCTTCGCGCCCCGCTCGACGACCCAGTCCAGCTCCCGTATCGCCTCGTCCAGCAGCGGCAGCGTGATGATCGGAGTCGGGAAGATCCGGTTCTCGAAGTTGAACGTCCAGTGCTCGTGCATCCACTGGTTCAACGCTCGGACCACGACGACGGTGGCCTCGGCGTCGTCCGCGAGGCGCTCCTCGAGCAGGCTCGCCAGGGTCGGCCACATCATCGCCCGATCGATGCTGAGCTCGTTCATGAGCTCGAGGCGGTCCGCCGGGTTGAAGTAGGCCGGGATCGACGGGACGTGCCGCGGCGGCGGGGCGACCTCGATGTCGCCGGCCTTCGTCTTCGACGACGGGTTCTTCAACCGGAACTCGAGTTCCTGCGCTCCCGGCGGCGCGACCACGTTGAAGGTCGGGTTCGGGATGTACTCGGAGATGGTGTTCTTGAGGGCGATCTTCGTCCGGCCGTTCACCTCAACGTACTTCACGAGCCCGGCGTGGGTCGCCGGAAGGTATTTGGTGAACGCGTCCGTGGTCTCGTACATGTGATTGTCGGCGTCGAACACCGGAAACGCGATGGATCTCGACATGACGGCCTCCTGGGAGAAGTGTGGAAGAACGGCTGGGCGGTTCAGCCGCCGCGGGCCTGGACGAGGGTGCCGCGGTTGACCTTGGTGGCCTCGCTGCGGGGGATCGCGTCGACGATCTCGATGGTCTTGGGAACCTTGTAGGGGGCGAGGCGGCTCTTGGCGTAGCCGATGATCTCGGCCGCGGCCGGTGGGGCGCCCGGGTGGGTGGGTTCGATGATGGCGTGGACGCGGCGGCCCCATTCGGGATCGCGGAGCCCCACGACGACGATGTCGGCGATGTCGGGATGGTCGATGAGGGCGGCCTCGACCTCGGCGGGGTAGACGTTGGCGCCGCCGGTGATGATGAGGTCGACGCGTCGGTCGATGAGGTGGAGGTAGCCCTCGGCGTCGAGATAGCCCATGTCGCCGGCGGTCTGGAAGCCGTCGTGCGTCGTCTTCATGCGGGGGGCATTGCCGAGGTACTGGTAGCCGCGAGAGGAGGCCGACCGCAGGTAGATCTCCCCGACCTCGCCGGAGGGCAGTTCGGTGCCGTCGGCATCGAGGACGCGTACCTCGGTGCCGGCGAAGCCGCGGCCGACGCTGCCGGGATGGTTCATCCATTCGTCGCCGCGTAGCGCGGTGAGGCCGAGTCCCTCGGTCATGCCGTAGGCCATGAGGATCCGCTCGGCGCCGATCAGCTTCGCCCACCGGTGCACCAGGGAAGCCGGCATCGGCGCCGCGCCCTGCATGATCCAGTGGATGCTGGACAGGTCGCGGCCGTCGATTCCGGGGAGGTCGGCAATCCGCTGGAGCATGGTCGGCGTGGCGGTGAAGTGACTGATCCGGTGCCGCTCGATGACGTCGACGACACGCGTCGCGTCGAATTTCTCCATCAGGACCAACTGGTCACCACCGAGCAGGTTGTGCAGGGTCGTGAAACCGTTGGCGTGGTACATCGGCGCGGGCACGAGGATCGTCTGGGGACGGGGCACCGGTCCCCACGACTGTGCGAACGGCGTGGCCAGCCTTTCGTCGTACAACGACGGCCGGCTGGTCAGGATCACCTTCGGCGTGCCGGTCGAGCCGCTGCTGCAGATGCCGTTCACCTGAGGTGAGACCCTGTCAGGCAGCTCCGGAACAGGTGCCTGTGCCGTCGCGTCGATCCAGTCGAGGTCGGTCGCGCTCAGGTAGATCCGCGGCGCGATGACCTCTCGGACTCGGGCCAGCTCCCAGTCGGGTACGTCCCAGCGCACCGGTACCGGTACCGCGCCGACCTTCCAGGCCGCCAGCGCGGCCACCACGAACTGAGGCGTGTTGCGCAGACCGAGTGCCAGGTTGTCGCCCAGGTCGAGGCCGCGCTCGACGAGCGCGGCGGCGAGCTGGCTCGACCGCCGGTCCAGCCATGCCCAGGTGAACGCCGGCTCACCACCCTCCAACGCGATATGCCGCAATGCGATCTCGTCGGGATGCTCGTCGGCGAGCTGGCGGATGCGGCGGGCGTTACTTACCTCGGACTCCACGAGGTTGTCTCCTATCCGGTTCCAGCGAAGGTCGCGCTCACGGGATCGAGGCGCGGCTTGACCGGCTCCTCGACGGCGAAGGCGCCGCTGCCCGCTCGGCTCGGGACGTCGCGAGTCATCGTTCTCGAAGTCGAGGTTGACGTCAACATAGAGTCCCGCGCAAGCGACTCCACATGATCGCCCGTAGGTGGTGGCGATCCCGCGTCAGTGTGGATCTCTGGTCGCGTGCCCAGGCCCGGGCCCGTCCGCCGCCGCAGACCGTCACCGCGGCGACCAGGATCGCCGCCATGACCTTCGGTTGCCGGCTCCGGACCGCTATCTCGTCCGCCTCCGGGCTGTTTACGCGCGGCGTAGGCGGGCAGCCAGGTCGTTGGTCTTGGCCGGGGACTCCATGACCAGTCGCGAACGGATGACCTTTCCGGAGGCGGTCCGGGGGAGTGGTCCGTCCCAGCGGGCCAGTTGCTCGGGCAGCTTGCGTTTGGCGATTCCCCACGAGAGCAGGTGCGCGACGACGTCGTCGAGGGTGACCGCGGTGTCATCGGCTTCCAGCACGGCCACCGCCAGTCGCTCGCCGGTGTCCGGGTCGGGCATGGCGAAGGAGGCGTACTCCTCGACGCCTGGAAGCGCCGCCAGCGCGGCGTCGATCTCGGTCAGCGAGATCTTCAGGCCGTTGCGGTTGACGACCTCCTTGAGCCGGCCGACGACGGTCAGCCTGCCCCGATGGGCTTCGATCTGGTCACCACTTCGGTACCAGCCGTCTTCGAAGGCGGAACTGTCGTCCGCTGCGTCGAGGTAGCCGAGGAAAAGGCTAGGCCCGCGCAGCAGCCCCTCCCGCTGATGGCGCGTGGAGCCGATCCGCAGCTCGCTGCCAGGCATGAGCGCACCGTCATCGGACAGCCGTCGCTCGCGGTCGTCCGTGGCCAGGCTGCCCGAGAAGTTGGGTGCCTCGGACGAGCCGTAGACCCGGGCGATCTCGATGCCGAACGCGTCGGTCGCGAGCTCCAGCAGCGGGCGCGGCAGCATCGCGCCGCCGAGCGCGAGGGTCCGGAGGGTGACGCCGCCGTTCGCGCCGTCGCTGGCGGCGCGCAGCAGGCGTTCGGCGATGACGGGCGCGCCGCCCAGCAAGGTCGCGCCCACAGCCGCCATCCTCCGCAGCGTTCCCCGCGGCTCGAAGCGGTCCTCGAGCGCCAGCGTCGCGTGCTGGTCGGCGGCCAGGTGGACCTGCATCAGGCCGGTGATGCTGGTCAGCGGGCTGACGAGGAACGCCACCGTGCGCTCGTCGGCGGCGGTGATGCGGGCCATGTTGCTGGCGCCGGCGGTCAGCGTGTTCAGCGAATGAGCGACGCCCTTCGGGCGTCCAGTGGTGCCCGAGCTGAACAGGATCACCGCAGCGCGGTCGCGGTCTGGCTCGGCCCTCGGCGTCGATGGCGCCGCCGGAAGCACTGCTGGACGCGGTTCGCCACCAAAGATTTCCAACGGCGTGGTGTCGACGGCGACCAGCCCGTTCTCCAGACGTCCGGCCTCCTCCGAGGAAACGATCACCCGTCGCCGTGCCGGCAGGACGCCGAGCGCGTCCCGGACGTCGGCGACGCCACACCGGCGGTCGAGCACCGCGACCGTCGCGCCGATGCGCAGGAGGGCGTGGTAGGCGATCACGCCATGCCTGGTGTTACCGCTGATCAGGATGACGCCGTCGCCCGCGCCGATGTCTCGTGTGCCGAGCGTGGCGACCCCCTGGACGATCTCCGAGGCCAGCTGCGCCCAGGAGAGCTGCCCTTCACCATCCACCAGCGCCGCCGCGTGGGGACGGCGTTCGGCCGCGGCCTCGATCCCATCCGTGAGGACACGGTTGTCCCAGAGACCGTCCGCCCGATGCCGCAGGACGCGTTCGGAGGCCGCGCGAGGAAAGCTGTCGGGGACAGGCGCCGAAGCCCGTCCGGTTGTGGCGTCCATCTGTCAGTTCCTCCGTTCAACTCGCGGCGTCGCCAGGCTGTGGCCGACATCGTCGTGCGGCACCCGCGCGCTCAGGGCTTCCCGCCGGTGGTCCTGGCAGCCTCGAGGTGGCCAGGCTTGTCACGACCGCGGTAGGCCGAGGAGCTGGCGGCCGATGAGCCCTCGCATGATCTCCGAGGCGCCGCCCGAGATGGTCAGGGCTCGCCCCCAGAGGTAGTTGTGGTGCCATCGTCTCGCGACCTCGACGTCGGCATCGTCGATCGAGACGGAGGAGGAGATCAGTTCCATCGCGAGGTCGCACAGCGCGACGTTGGTCTCGGTGTAGGCGAGCTTGGCGACGGGGCCGTCGCTGGGGTGCTCGTCGCCCGCCAGTATCCGGTCGACGGTGTCGCGGACGATGAGCGTGACCTCCTCGACGCGGGTGAGGGCGTCCGCGATCCGTGCCTGGACATCCTCGTGCTCCAGCGCGGTCGTGCCGTCGGCCAGCCGGGCGGCCGCGGCGAGCGAGACCAGGTCGGCGAACATGCGCTCGAGCTGTACGGCGTTGGCTCCGACGAAGGCGCGCTCGGAGGCCAGCCCCGACGTCACCACCTTCCACCCGCCGTTCACCTCGCCGAGGACGTGCTCGCGGCCGAGGCGCACCCCGTCGAGGAACACCTCGCAGAACTCCGCGTAACCGGTCATCTCGCGGATGGGTCGGATCTCCATGCCGGGAAGGTCCATCGGGACGACGAACGCGGTGATCCCGGCATGGCGGTCGACCGTGGGGTCCGTGCGGGCCAGCAGCATCCCCATGTCGGCCCATTGCGCGTCGGTGCTCCAGATCTTCTGGCCGGTCACGACGAACTCCTCGCCGTCCGGTTCGGCGCGGGTGCGCAACGACGCCAGGTCGCTGCCCGCGCCGGGCTCGCTGAACAGCTGGCACCAGATGTGCTCGCCGGCGCGGATGCGGGGGAGCAGCTCGCTCTTCTGGGTGTCGGAGCCGAACCCGATGATCGCGTGGCTTGCCAACATCACCTGGTCCAGCGGGCGATACGCGTCGCCGCGGATGAGCTCCTCCATCAGGACGAGGTCGTGGGCGGCGAGGTGGTCGGCCCGGCCGCCCCACTCCCGCGGCCAGCCCCCGCCCAGGTGCCCGGCCTCGTAGAGCGCCCGCAACCAGGCCCGGATCGCCTTCTCCTCGTCCTGGTTCCGGGGGACCCGAACGCCTTCTCCCTGCATGGGTACGCCGTGTTCGGCGATGAAGGACCGGACCTGTTCCCGGTAGGCCTCGACATCAGCGCGCATGGGTCCATCCCTCGAGGTCCGCGAGCGACCGCCGGGCCGCCCGGGGGTTGGCGGCCAACCGGGCGTCCTGATGGGCTCGGCGGTCGTAGAAGTGCAGCCCGTACTCCCAGGTGAAGCCGATCGCGCCGGTGAGCTGGAGCAGGTCGTGCAGGATGAGCGGCGCGCCGGAACTCGCGCTCAGCGACGCCGACGCGGCGGCACGCCGCAGGCGGACGGGATCGGCGCCGAACAACCTGGCCGCCTCACGGACCACGAGTGTCATGCCCCGCACCCGTACCGCGTGGTCGGCGAGACGGTGCTGTACCGCCTGGAAGGCGCCGATCGGCCGGCCGAACGCCTGGCGCTGGCCGGCGTAGGTGACGGCGCGGTCGAGCATCCGGCGCGCGCAGCCGACGGCGTCCGCGGCGAGGAGCAGCTCGTACAGGGCCACGGCGTGGCCGGGGGCCGTGAGCCGGTGGCCGCCGCGCGCGTCCACGGTGACATCGGCGCAGGTCCTGGAGACGTCGAAGTGATGAGGCGCGGTGTCGACCGTCCAGCTGCTCGGATCGACGAACAGCACCAGGCCGTTTCCTGGCTGTTCCAGCAGCAGGGCATCCGATCCTGGCAAGCCGTCGACCAGCCGGGCGAGCCGGCCGTCCGCGCCGAGGTGTCCGAACGCGCAGACCCGTTCGCCGGCGAGGATGCCACCGAGAAGTTCGTCGACGACGGGGTCGTCGGTGATCTGGGCCAGTGCGTGGGCGCTCGCGGTCAGCCCCGCATACGGGCTTGCGTGCAGCGCCGCGCCGAGTTCCATCGCGGTCATCACCGCCGCGTCGACCCGCAGCCCGAAGCCGCCCAGCGGCTCGGGCACGCACAGGCCCGGCACGCCGAGCTCCGCCATCGCCGGCCACGCCAGGCGCCACTCGGTGGCGACGGCGGATGGAAGATCTTGCCGGTCGGTACCGAGCGTCCCGCGCACGGCCTCCCGTAGCTGGTGAAGCTCGTCAGGAGCTGTCGTGGTGGACAGAGCGGCCTCGACTTTCGGTACCCAGGAACCTCGACATTGGTATCGACTTCGATATTCTGGCGACGCCGGGCCCGGCGTCAAGCCGCGCGCCCGATGATCGACCGTGGACGAGAGGCCGACCGGGATGAACCAGGCAGCTCCGTGGATCTTCGACTTCGACAACCACTACTACGAAGCGGAAGACGCGTTCACGCGGTACCAGGACCGGGCGCTGCGCAACCGGGGCGTCCGGTGGGCGGGCGTGGACGGGCAGCGGCGGATCCTGATCAATGGAAAGATCAACAACTACATCGCGAACCCGACGTTCAATCCCGTCGCCAAGCCCGGAGCTCTCTACGACTGGTACCGGGGTAACCCGCGCCGGCAGCAGATCAGGGACGCGTTCGGTGAGCTGGAGCCGCTGCGGCCGGAGTACCGCGACCGCAAGGCCCGCCTCCAGGTGATGGACGAGCAGGGGCTGGCCGGCACGCTGCTGTTCCCGACGCTCGGCGTCGGCGTCGAGGACGCGCTCAGGCACGATCCGGAGGCCTGCGCCAAGGTCTTCGAGGCGTTCAACCGGTGGCTCGACGACGACTGGGGCTTCCGCTACGAGGACCGGCTGTTCGCCGTGCCGTGCATCCCCCTGCTCGACCCGGCGGCCGCCACCGGGGAGCTGAGGCGCGTGGTCGAGGCCGGGGCCGTGGCCGTGAACGTCCGCAACGCGCCGGTGCCGGTGCCCGGTGGCTTCCGCTCGCCCTTCGACCCGGCCTACGACCCGTTCTGGGGGCTCGCCGCCGAGGCTGGCATTCCCGTGGCGACGCACGCCGGGCTCGACGGCTACGACGCCCTGGTCCAGATGTGGGAGCCGGGCGGCGAGGAGAACTCGCTGTTCCGCTCTCCGCTGCGCGGCATCGTGACCAAGGGCCGGGCGGTCAGCGACTTCTATGCCGCCGCGGTGTGCCACAAGGTCTTCGACCGTTTCCCCACCCTGCGGTTCGCGAGCGTCGAGAATGGCGCGTCCTGGGTTCCGGAGCTGCTGCACCGCCTCGACGACGCCGCCAACCGCAACCCGGGCTACTTCCGCGACCACCCGCGGGAGGTCTTCGGTGAACATGTGTGGATCACGCCGTTCTGGGAGGACCACATCGACGAGCTCGTCGCCGACGTGCGCGTCGACCGGCTACTGCTCGGTTCGGACTGGCCGCATGCCGAGGGCACCCGCGCACCGGCCGACTTCGTGACCGAGTCGCTCGCTGGCCTGCCGGACGAGGACGTCCGACGGATCGCGCGGGAGAACGCGCTCGAGGCACTGGGGATCTCGCTCGGCTGAACCGGCCGGAAACGGCGGGACGACACCACGCCGGCCCGGACCGGAGACGGTTTGGCGGTACGCGCGGGGACTGGGGCCGGTGGGATCCGGCCGAGTGGAGGATCTGATGAAGGTAGGACTGGCCGCGGAGCAGGAGCTTCTGGTCAGCACGACGCGCAGGTTCCTGCGGGACACCGTTCCCGGGGATGTCCTGCGCGAGCTTCGGCACGACCAGCGGGGATACCGACCGGAGTACTGGAAGGCCGGGGTCGAGCTGGGATGGACCTCGCTGCTGGTCGCCGAGGAGCATGGCGGCGGAAGCGTGAGCGGCGTGGGCCTGGTCGATCTGGCGTTGGTGGCGTACGAGTTCGGGCGTCATGCGGCGCCCGGGCCGTTGCTGGGGGCGAACGTGGTCGCCGGCGCGCTGTCCCGGGCGGGCGGCGAGGCGGCCGAGCAGGCATTGGACCGGATCTGCGCCGGTGACGCGGTCGGGGCGTGGTGTCTGAGTGAGCCGGTCCCTCATGACCGGTTGGGTGAGGTCACCGCGACGGCTGTGGCCTCGGGTGCGGACTGGGTGCTTTCGGGCGAGAAGGCGCCGGTCGAGCACGGCGCCGAGGCACAGCTGTTCCTGGTCACGGCGAGGACCGGCGACGGGCTGACGCAGCTGCTCGTGCCGGCCGACAGCGCCGGTGTCACGGTCACCCCGTTGAAGACCCTGGACACGTCTCGCAGGTTCGCCCGGGTCGGGTTCCGTGAGGTGCGGGTTGCGGGGGCGGCCGTCGTCGGGAAGCCGGGGGCGGCGGCGGAGGAGGTCGAGCGGCAGTTGCGGACGGCCCTGGTGATCCAGACAGCGGAGATGGTCGGCGCGATGGACCGGGCGTTCGAGCTGACGATGGCCTGGGCGGGTGACCGGTACTCGTTCGGCCGGCCGTTGGCCTCGTACCAGGCGCTGAAGCACCGGTTCGCGGATCTGAAGATGTGGCTGGAGACCAGCCATGCGGTGGCGGACGCGGCCGCGGCCGCGGTGGGGGCCGAGGACGAGCGGGCGGCGGAGCTGGTCAGCGCGGCGAAGGCGTACATCGGGCAGTACGGCCCGGAGCTGTGCCAGGACTGCGTCCAGCTACACGGCGGCATCGGCGTGACGTTCGAGCACGATCTGCACCTGTACCTGCGCCGGGTGGCGGTGGCGAGCGCGCTGCTGGGCACGCCCCGCGAGCACCGGCTGCGCGTCACCTCCCTGGTCGAAGCGAAGAGCGGCGCACGAAAGGTCGAGGCGTGAGCATCGAGGAGACCGAGTCGGTCGAGGACTTCCGGTCGCGTGCACGCGGCTGGCTCGCGCGGAACATGCCGCGCGCCGAGCCGGATGCCACCGGCCGGATGACCGTCCGTCCGGACGAGGAGGAGCTGGCCGAGGTCGCCGAGGAGCGGCGGCTGCAGCGGCTGCTGTGGGATGGAGGCCTCGCCGGCATCTGTTTCCCGAGGCAGTACGGCGGGCTGGGCCTGACACCCGCCCATGCCGCGGCGTTCAACGAGGAGATCGCTGGATACCGGTTCCCGGCGCGGCTGCAGGTGCCGACGATGACGCCGTGCGCGGCGGTCATCCTCGAGTTCGGGACCGAACAGCAGAAGCGAGAGCACATCCCGGCGATCCTGCGGGGGGAGGAGCTGTGGATGCAGTTCCTGTCCGAGCCGGGGTCGGGGTCGGACGTGGCGGGCGCGAAGACGAGCGCCGTGCGCGAGGGCGACGAGTGGGTGATCAACGGCTCCAAGATCTGGACGACCGGGGCGTGGTGGTCGGACTGGGGCCTGTGCCTGGCCCGGACCAACTGGGACGTGCCCAAGCACCGCGGGCTCACCGTCTTCCTGTTGCCGATCCACCAGCCGGGGATCGAGATCTCACGCATCGAGATGCTCGACGGGAACAAGGAGTTCTGCCAGGAGTACCTGACCGACGTCCGGGTTCCCGACAGCGCCCGCGTCGGCGGCGTGGACGACGGCTGGACCGTGGTCACCCGCTGGTTGTTCTTCGAGCGTTCGTTCACCTCGTCGCCGTACACCATCCGTCCGGCCGGAACCGGCGGCGGCGAGAGCTTCTACGGCGAGAACGGCGTCAGCCTGGTCCGGCTGGCGGAACGGGCCGGCCGGCTGGCCGATCCGAGTGCCCGTGACCTGATCGGCGAGGGACACACCCTGAACGTGGCGATGCGCGAGCTGGACCGCCGGCTGCAGGCGGTCGCCGCGGCGGGAAAGGGATCGGACCAGCTCGCGGCGGTCGGGCGGCTGATGCACGGGGTCGTCTCGGCCCGCCTGGCGACCATCGCGTTCGACCTGGCCGGCCCGACCGCGGTGGCCAGCGACGACGACGAAGACGCGCTCGGAAGCCGAGGCATGAGCTATCTGCTCCGCCAGATCGGCTCGATCGGCGGCGGTACGACCGAGATGGCGCGCAACGTCATCAGCGAGCGCGTACTGGGAATGCCACGAGAGACCGCTCTCGACCGCAACGTTCCCTACCGCGAGGTACGCACGGCGCCCTCGTCCGCGTCGCGGCCCTGACGAGTCCCCGGTGTTTCGAGATTCTGATGTTCCTACGTTGACGCCCATGGCGCAGACAAGTGCCAGCAGCGAGACCGGTTCGCTCCGTGACGATGTATATGCGTACGGGACGTCCTTCGAAGCGTGGCTGGCCTCCCGCCCGGCCGAGCTGGTGGCGGCGGCCCGCCCGCTCGCGGCGTACTCGGAGCGGGTCGCGGTGACGTCCGAGCTCATGCGCGCCCTGTTCGACGAGGGCTGGGCGCGCTACGGGTGGCCCGAGCAGGTCGGCGGGTTGGGCGGTGGCATCCTGCACCGGGCCGCGATGTGGGAGGCGCTCGCCCGGCACGGACTCCCGGCCATGGCGCTGTTCGAACACCTGGAGATCCTGGCTCCGACCCTGGTGGCCATGGGCGACCAGGGCTTCGTGGCGCGGACGCTGCCACGGTTCCTGCGCGGTGAGGCACTCTGGTCGCAGGGGTTCTCCGAGCCGGAGGCGGGCTCGGACCTCGCCAGCCTCCGTACTCGTGCCGTCGCCGCCGACGGCTCCTACCTCATCACCGGCCGCAAGATCTGGACCAGCTGGGCCCGGTACGCGACCTGGTGCCTGGTCCTCGCGCGGACCGGAACTCCTGAGTCCCGCCATCGGGGCCTCACGGCGTTCGCCGTGGACCTGCGCTCACCGGGCGTCGAAGTCCGCCCGATCGAGCAGGCGAACGGCACCGACGAACTCGCCGAGGTCACCTTCGACGCCGTCCCCGTCGGGCCGGACCGGATCGTCGGCGAGCGCGGCGGCGGCTGGCGCGTGGCCATGCACATCCTCGCCCACGAGCGGGGCACCTTCGCCTGGTTCCGGCACAACTTCCTCTACCGCCAGCTGCTCGACACCGCCGAAGCCGGCACGCCCGCGACCGACAGCCTCCTCGGTGACGCCCTGCTGGACCTGGCCGCTGTCCGAGCCAGCAGCCACCTCGGCCTGCACACCCACGCGACCGGCGCACCACTCGGCCCCAAGGCCGCCTTCGTGAAGCTCCTGCTGGCCGCGAGCGAGCAGTCGGTCAACGACTGGGCGCTGGCCAGCGACCCGGACCTCGCGGTCGGGACACAGGACGCGCACACCGCGACGCGTCGTCAGGACTACCTGTTCTCCCGCATCGTGACCGTGTACGGAGGTTCCCAGCAGATGCAGCTCGACACCATCGCCAAGCAGATCCTGCGGCTGCCATGACGATGGCCATGGAACAGGCCGACCGGGAGTTCCTCGACGCGGCGTGTCTCGCGCTGCGCGCGTCCAGCCAGGGCGGCGACCCGTTGGACGCGCTGGGCTGGTGGGACCTGCTTCCCGACCTGGCCGACCGGGACAGCCGGATGGCCGCGCTTGCGCTGTTCCGCGCCCAGGGCCGGGAACTGGCGACGTCCGCCGCGCTGGGCGCCCTGATGGCCCAGCCCTTCCTCGCTGTCACCGGGCACACCCCCGGATCGCTCATCGCGACCGTCAACCGCCACTCCCCGCGGCGAAGTGAGCGAGTGGTCGTCCTCGGCGACGTCGCCGGCAGGTCCCTGCTCATCGACCGCCCAGGCCAGGGCGCGGGCGTCGTCGACGCGGACCTGGTCGAGCTTCGTCCGCTCGACCTCGCGGGCCGCCTCGCCATCCACGAGGTCGAGATGGACCCGTCCGCCTGGACTCCCACGGTCGAAGAGCGCCACGCCTCGCCGGTCCGGGGCCGAGGTCTGTTCCTCGGCCGTCTGGCCGTCGCCCTGGACATCCTGGGCGCGGCCGAGGGCACGCTCGCGCTGGCGGTGGCGCACGCCGGCGCGCGAGAACAGTTCGGCCAGCCCATCGGCATGTTCCAGGCGGTCCGTCACCTGCTCGCCTGGGCGCAGACCGACTGCGTCGCGCTCGAGAGCGCCGCCGTCACCGCGGTCCGCCTCGACGAGGCGACGCCCCCACGCCACGACGAGGTCCTCAAGGCACTGGCCGGCCGCAACGGGCGCCGCGTCTGCGAACGCACCCTGCAGGTACTGGGCGCCATCGGCTTCACCGCGGAACACAGCCACCACCACTTCCACAGCCGGGTACTCGCCCTCGACGCCCTACTGGGCACCTCCGCGGAGCTGACCCACGCACTGGGCACCTGGGTACGTCAGACACGCACCGACCCGGCCGTGAACGCCGCGGTGCTGCTCGCCAACCCGAGGTAAAGATCGCCAGCGGGCAGGCGAGGCCCGGTGCGCGCACAGCGCGGGCCTGGTTGGGCCGCCGGCGGCTAGCGGGTAGGGCTGTGCCGTCCCTGGCGGAGTCGCCGCCGGTGTTCACCTGTGATCAGCGGGCGCTTCAGGGTAGGGGTGGCGCTGGCTCACCGCCGCGCTGCGATGGGGCCGGGCGGTGGGTGATCGAGATCGCGGATGCCGAGGGCGTTGGTCCAGATGCGGGTGAGGGCGTCGACGGCGGTATCCACGTCGAAGGCGACGGGGTCGTGGGAGTTGAACATCAGCTCGGCGAAGTAGGCGACCATCCCACCGAGGGCCTGGGCGGCGTAGTAGGGCTCGACAGTGGAGTCGGCGATGCCGTCCTGCTGCATCTGGCGGATGCGCCGTTCGATGGCGTGGGCGAAGGCGTCCTGGCGTTGAAAGCGGATGCGCCAGACCTCGACGTCGATGGTCGCGACCTGGTGGATGACGCGCATGATGCCGGCGTTGGCGGCGTAGGTGCGCAGGTAGTGCTCGTTGGCGGCGCGGATGCGCGCGACCGGGTCGGGGTCGCTGTCTGGCGCGGGGTCGACGGTGAGCAGATCGAGCTCGACCGAGTCGACGACCTTCCGGAAGATCTCTTCCTTGGAGACGAAGTACGTGTAGAACGAGCCGTGCGAGACGCCGGCCTCGTCGCAGATGTCGGCGACGCGGGCGTGCAGGAAGCCGTCGCGTTCGAACACGGTCCGGGCGGCGTCGAGGAGCTGATCGCGGGTCTGGCGGCCGCGATTGGTGCGTCCCGTGCCGCGTCGCTTCCCTCGGGCTTCGCCCTGCCAGCCGCGGGTGGCGTTGGGGATGGACGCGATCTGTTCGGCGCGAGGGGTTCCTTCGGACACGGGTGGATCCTCTCCTGACGACATGAACCCTGACGGCGCGCTGTCGGTTACCTGCCGTCCCTGGACAGGATCTTGCTCATCGTAGTGAGGCGCGGGCCTGGCGGACTGCGTCTCGGCCGCGCCTGGAGGCTCTGCCTGGCGCACGCTGGCGGTCGGTGTACCCGTTGCCAATGCCCACGGGTTGTCGTTAGGGTCCTCTATGTCGAAGTTGACGTCAACATAGAGGCAGCGATGCTGGTCGGCCAGCGCCCTGCCGTTCACCCCGGTGGCCACGCGTGGGTTGGGGACGAGGCGTGCGATGGCTGGCCGCGTGTTCGCGTCTCGCGCGACGGCTCCTCGTGCGGGTGCCCTGTCCATCGGACCAGGACGCCGCATCGTCGCGTCGTGTCTGACGCCCACCGGAGCCCACATGCGAGGACAAGCTGGCGAGGAGAGGACGGACATGCGGACAGCGGTGATCTGCGAGCCGGTGCGTACCGCGGTGGGTGGCTACGGCGGCGCTCTGAAGCCTCTGGCGGCCCATGAACTGGGCGCCGCGGTCGTGCGTGGCCTGCTGGAGCGGACCGGCCTGGGCAGCTCGGACGTGGATGATGTGCTGTTCGGTTCGTGCTACCCGACCATGGATGCGCCGGCGCTGGGTCGGGTGGTCGCGCTCGACGCCGGGCTCGACATCGAGGTTCCCGGACTGCAGTTGGACCGCCGGTGTGGTTCGGGGGTGCAGGCGGTGGTCACGGCGGCGATGATGGTCCAGACGGGTGTCGCGGACGTCGTGATCGCCGGTGGCGCGGAGAGCATGAGCAACGCCGCGTTCTACTCCACCGAGATGCGCTGGGGCGCCCGCGGCGGCGCGGTGACATTGCACGACGCGCTGGCGCGGGGGCGTACCACGGCCGGCGGCCGCCGTTTCCCGGTCCCCGGCGGGATGATCGAGACTGCCGAGAACCTTCGCAAGGAATACGGGATCTCTCGTTCGGAGCAGGACGAGCTCGCGTTGCGTTCGCATCGGCGCGCCGTCGACGCCCAGCGGGCCGGCCGGTTCGCCGGCGAGCTCATCCCGGTGACGGTGGCCACGCGCAAGGGCGACGTCATCGTGGATGCCGACGAGCACCCGCGCGCTGACACGACGCTGGAGAGGCTGGCCGCGCTGCGGCCCATCCTGCGGGCGTCCGACCCGGACGCCACGGTGACACCGGGCAATGCCAGCGGGCAGAACGACGGCGCCGCGGCCTGCGTCGTGACGCATCCCGCCGAGGCGCAACGGCTCGGCCTGCGACCGTTGGCGCGGCTGGTCAGCTGGGCCGTCGCCGGTGTCGCGCCCGCCAGGATGGGGATCGGACCGGTCCCGGCGACCGCGAAGGCCCTCGACCGTGCGGGGCTGAAACTGTCCGACCTGGATCTGATCGAACTGAACGAGGCGTTCGCCGCCCAGGTCCTCGCCTGCACCCGGGAATGGGGCCTCACGGACGCCGACTGGGACCGCGTCAACGTCAACGGCTCCGGGATCTCCCTGGGACACCCCGTCGCGGCGACCGGCGGCCGGATCCTCGCGACGATGCTCCGCGAGATGCACCGACGCGACGCCCGGTACGGGCTGGAGACACTCTGCATCGGCGGAGGCCAGGGAATCGCGGCGATATTCGAACGCCTCGACTGAACGCCGCGATGCGCGGGCCAGGATTCACCATCCCATCGTCTTCCGGTCGGCGGACGGCACTGCGCACCTGGACGAGACCCAGGCCGGCCAGTACTGACGAGCTCGTCGACGTGCTCGCGGCGCTGCACACTCTCGACCCGACCGCGGTCGGGCTCGAGTCGTTCGGACGCTCGGCATGGTCGTCCCTCTACTGGGGAGACATCGGCGCGTCGATCTGGACCGGCACGCAGGCCCACCGGGCCAACCCCGGCTTCGGGACCACCGACGAACCGCTGAACCGCTACGCGCGGGCCAGCGGACGTGATCTCGGCGCGGTCGAGTTCTACGCCGCGGTGGCCACCATCAAGATGGCCGTCATCATCGCGGGCGCGCGGGTCCGCGTCTCGGAGACCGATCCGCAACGGGCACAGCAGTTGGAAGACAAGACCCGCCTGCTCACGCGGACCGCGCTCAAGGCCGCCTGCCGTGTGCCGCCCGCAATATACGGCCGACCGTGAGTTTCTGGACGTGGCGTGCCTCGCGCTGCATGCCGTCGCTGGGAAAAGGAGAGAATGCCGGTGTCGAAGGTCGAGTTGGGGCTGAGCCTCGCCGGGATCCCTCGGGACGCGGCCGCGCTTGCCGCGGTGGCGCGGCGAGCCGAGGAGTCCGGGTACGGCTCCGTGTGGACGGGCGAGGCGTGGGGGAGTGACGCCTTCACGCCGTTGGCCTACGTCGCCGCGATCACCAGTCGGGTCCGGCTGGGCACGGCCATCGCGCAGATGCCGGCACGGACGCCGGCCGCGACCGCGATGACCGTGTTGACGCTGCAGCAGCTGTCCGGGGGGCGTTTCGTGCTCGGGCTGGGGGTGTCGGGGCCGCAGGTCGTCGAGGGGTGGCATGGCATGCCCTACCGTGCGCCGGTCCAGATGACGCGCGAGTACGTGGCCGTGCTGCGCAGGGCGCTGGCCGGGGCCGAGCGGCTGGAGTTCTCGGGCTCGGTCTTCTCGATTCCCTACACCGGTGCGGACGCGACCGGGCAGGGACGGGCGCTGCGGACCTCGATGCCACCGGCCGCTGACACGCCGATCCTCATCGCCGCCCTGGGCCCGAAGAACGTGGCGATGGCGGTCGAGGAGGCCGACGGCCTGCTTCCCTACCTGTGGAGCCCGACCCGATGGGACCGGGCCTGGGGAGACACGTTGGCGAAGGCCCCGGCGGGGTTCCAGGTGGCGCCGACGGTCGTCGCCTGCGTCGGCGACGACCTCGACGCGTGTCGTGACCGGGTGCGCCCGCAGCTGGCGCTGCATATCGGCGGCATGGGTTCGAAGTCGAAGAACTTCTATACCGCGCTTGTCGCCCGCTACGGGTACGAGGCCGAGGCCAGCCGCATCCAGGACCTCTACCTGAGTGGCGACCGTGCGGGTGCCCGCGCCGCTGTTCCGGACGAGCTCGTCGACGACCTGACGCTTGTCGGCCCGCTGCCCCGGATCGCCGACCAGCTCGCGGCCTGGCGTGACGGGCCGGTGACGACGCTGATCGTCGAGCCGACCGATCTCGGGATGCTGGAGCCGATCGCCAGCCTCTGGTGACCTGGCCCCAGGGGTCGTGCGCGGCTCGGAGATCATCACATATGTCGAAGTCGACGTCGATATTTACTACGCTGACGTTGTGACTGGCTTAGCGATCGAGGACCAGTTCGCCGTACGCGCGACGCTCGCCCGGTACTGCCACCGCTGCGACGACGGCGATCTCGCCGGTGTCGTGGCGCTGTTCACCGCCGACGGTGTCCTCGTTCACGGCGACCGAACCGCCCGCGGCACGGCTCAGCTGCTGGGGTTCTTCCAAAGCGCCCAGAGCAACCCCAGGCAGCGGGGCAAACATGTGACGGTCAACGCGGTGCTGGAGCCCGGTGGGGGCGGCCTGGTCCGGGTCATTGCCGACTTTGTGTTCCTGCGCTTCGCGGGTGAGCGCCTGGTCCCGGCGATCACCGGTCGCTACCACGACGAGATCGTCCGGGCCGACGGTGCCTGGCGGTTCGCCCGGCGCGAGGTGCACACCCTGGAGAGACCCGGGTGACCAGCCCCGGCCCGGCCCGGCGTGGCATCTCGCCGAGCCGTCGGCCGGCGCCACCGCTGGCCGTGACGGGTCACCCGGCCGGCCAGGATGTTCGTACACCTCTGACGGCTGCCCGGAGGAGTTCTGATGCTTCCCTCGCCCGCGGACCAGGTGGCCATCGGCGGCCTGCTGGCCCGCTACTGCCTGACGCTCGACCTGGACGACGTGGAGGGCTGGGTCGGTCTGTTCACCCCGGACGCCAGCTATCTGGTCTACGGGCGTTCCTTCGATGGGCGTGACGCGCTGCGGGCGATGATGCGCGCGGCTCCCGGTGGACTGCACCTCGGCGGCCCGCCGGTCATCGACATGGTCGGTCCGGACGAGGCCCGTACGACCCGCAACCTGCTCTTCGTCGACCGCGCCGACGGGGTCGCGCGGCATGCCGTCTACAGCGACGAGCTCGTCCGGACCCCGGACGGCTGGCGGATCAGCCGCTGCCGGTGCCAGTTCATCACGCCGGACGGCCTGTCCGACCGGCCCGCGCGCCCGAGGAGGCCGGCCACGGAAGGTTCGTGACGGCTGGGAGGTGATCCGGGCGAGCTCGGGGCGACGTGCTTTGTAAAAGTTGACATCAATATTGACATATGGGACGGTGGCTTCACCGTCGACCCGGTCAGACGGGACGGCCATGCGGCCGTGGCGGGGCTCGGGCAGGTCGGCCACGCCGGTGCTGCCTGCCTGGGCTCGCCCCGCCGGACGGATGTCCTCGTCGGTGAGCCAGTCGCGCGGCCATGGCGGGTGCGTGGACAGCACGTCCTCGATCTCGCGGGGAAGACGTTGAAGCCGCCGCTGACAATCATGTCCTTCTTGCGGTCCACGATCACGTAGAAACCGTGGTCGTCCTCAGGGGCGATGCCGCCGGTGTGCAGCCAGCCGCCCGCCTAGGCCTCGGCGGTCTGCTCCGGCTTGATCCAGTAGCCCTTCATGGCCAGCGGCCCACGCACGCAGATCTCCCCGGGCTCGTCGCGCGGGACCGGGTGTACCTGGCCGTCGAGCAGGGCGACCGTCAGCCACGGCACCGGTCGCCCGCAGGAGGCCAACCGGGAGCGGACGTATGCGATCTCCGGAAGGTCGGACAACGTGCCATCGATGTCCCAACTCTCCTTGACCGCTACTGTGCTCCGGGTCACTATGAAGCTCGATATTGAGGTCGATATCGGGCTTGGGAAGGTGAGTGATGGCGGATGCCGCTCTACGACCTTGTGATCAAAGGCGGAACGGTCATCGACGGCTTGCAGACTCCCCGCTACAGAGCTGACGTCGCCATCGCCGGCGGCCGGATCGTCCACATCGGCCGGGTGAGCGCGGCCGACGGCGCCGAGGTCGTTGACGCGGCCGGGAAGGTCGTCGCGCCCGGGTTCGTCGATCTGCACACGCACTACGACAGCCAGCTGTTCTGGGACCCGTGGTGCACGATGTCGGGCTGGCATGGCGTCACCAGCGTGGTGATCGGTAACTGTGGCTTTGGTTTCGCGCCCTGCAAGCCTGCCGATCGCGAGCGGGCCATGTTGAGCCTGTCGCGCAACGAGGCCGTGCCGATGGAAACCATGAAGGTCGGCATGCCGTGGGACTGGGAGACGTTCCCGGAGTTCCTCGAGAGCGTCGGCCGGGCGCCCAAGGGCGTCAACGTCATGTCATTCGTCCCGCTCGCCCCCCTGTATGGGTACGTGGTCGGCCTCGACGAGGCCAAGGGCCGCGCGGTCACCGACGACGAGCTGGAGCGCATGTGCCGGCTGCTCGTCGAGGCGATGGAGGCCGGCGGCTGCGGTTTATCGGCGCAGATCCTCGGCGATGTCGGCAACGTGCAGCTCGACTACGACGGCACGCCGATGGTGACCGATCTGATGAGCGAGCGCGACCTGCGGGCGTTCTGCCGGGCGCTTGGCTCGTTGGGCCGGGGTGTGGCCCAGGTGACATCGCCATTGGAAACGGCGGCGTTCATGGCCCGGGAGAGCGGTCGGCCGATCATCTGGAACGCGCTGTTGGCCGATGGCGCGCTCAACCAGCACGGCGGCCAGCAGCTCTCGCATCGGGACGCGCTCGCGCGCCTGGCCGAGCTGAATGAGGACGAGGGACTCCGGGTCTTCGCTCAGGCGCTCACCACGAACTTCGCCTCCGAGTTCACGTTCGAGGAGTACAACCTCACCGACACGATTCCGTGCTGGAAGGAGGCCCTGCTCGGCACGGTCGCCGAGAAGCGGGTGAAGCTCGCCGACCCCGCGCGGCGCGCAGCGATGAAGGAGGTCCACGAGCTGCGCGGTGGGCTGTTCGGTGCCGGCTATCCGCTTGGCGAGATCAAGGTTCACTGGATATCCAGCGACGTGGCGCGGGCCAGGGAGCTCAAGGAGACCTACGAGGGATTCACGGTCGGCGAGATCGCGGCGCGTGAGGGCAAGCATCCGATCGACGCGATGCTGGATGTGGCCGTCGCGGGTGAGCTGCGGGTCGGGTTCGCCACGCCGCTGCTGGAGACCCCGCCGGAGTCCATGCGCGAGATCGCGAACTGCCCGGTGGCGCTTCCCGGCGTCAGCGACGGCGGGGCGCACACCAAGTTCGTCACGACGGCCCGGTACCCGAGCGAACTGCTGGGGCTGTGGGTCCGTGAACACGGGATCATGACGTTGGAGCAGGCGCACTGGCGGCTGTCCGCCTATCCGGCCGCCGCCGCGGGCCTGAAAGGGCGGGGATTCCTGGCCGAGGGCGCGCCGGCCGACGTGGTCGTGTACGACCCGGACACCGTCGACAGCCTGCCGGCCGAGCGGGTCTGGGACTACCCGGCCGGCGAATGGCGGCTGATCCAGAAGGCCAGGGGCTACGACCGGATCATCGTCAACGGGAAGACCACGTTCATCGACGGCGAGTGCACGAAGGCGACTCCGGGCCGGCTCCTTCGCCACGGCACGGACTGAGCGCGGGAGCGAAACCTGATGGCAGACAACGACGCCGGTCCGTTAGAAAACGTGTTCGACGCGGACAACCACTACTGGGAGTCGAGTGACGCGTTCACCCGGCACCGCGACCCCGCGTTCGCGGATCGGGGCCTGCGGGTCATCGAGGTGGACGGCGCGCTGCGGTACTTCGTCGGCGACCGGCCGCATCCGATCCTGCCAGGCCCGGGGGACGCCCATCCGCGGCCCCGGCCCGGCGCCCTGTACGACTACTTCAGCGGCCGTTCCGACAAGGGCTCGGTCGGCGCGGAGCTGGCCTGCGAGGCGCCCGCCGAGCATCCCGAGTGGTTCGACCGGGACGCCCGGCTGGCCTGCATGGACGCCCAGGGCGTCCAGGCGGCGTGGATGTTCCCATCGCACGCCGTCTGCCTCGAGGGGCCGATGCAGCCCGACATCGAGGCGTCGCTGGAGGTCCTGAGAGCCTTCAACCGCTGGCTCGACGAGGACTGGGGGTTCGCCTACCAGAACCGGATCTTCGGCGTGCCGTACCTCTCGCTCTCAGACGTCGACGGCGCAATCGCGGAACTGGACTGGTGCCTGGACCGCGGCGCCCGCGTGGTGAGCATCCGCAATGGGCCGGCGTTCACCCCGGACGGCACGCGGTCGCCCGCCGACCTGATGTTCGACCGGTTCTGGGCGCGCGTCCAGGACGCCGGCGTCGTCGTCGCGCCGCACGCCGGTTTCGACGACGGTTACCGCGAGGTCGAGGCGGCGGTGGCGCGGGCATGGGGCTACGGCGCCGCCCAGCGTCAGGGCGACACGAACGCGATCACGCTGAGCGAGCCGTTCGTGACCATGCTGATGAAGCACCGGCTCGTCCAGGACTTCGCGGCCGCCCTCGTGGCCCACGGCCTGTTCGACCGGTTCCCGGGCGTGCGCGTCGCCTACATCGAGAACGGCGGAACCTGGGTCGGGTCACTGCTGCACGGCCTCGAACTGCTCGCGGCCCAGAACCCTGGCATGTTCACGACCTCTCCGGTCGACCAGTTCGTCGAGCACTGCTGGGTCGCCCCGTTCGTCGAGGACAGCGTCGAGGACCTGGCCACGCACCTGCCGGTCGAGCGGATCCTCTTCGGCTCGGACTGGCCGCACGCCGAAGGACTCGGCGCGCCGAAGGACTTCCTGGCCGGACTGACCGGGTTCACGCCCGAAGCCCAACGCCGGATCATGGTCGACAACGCCCGGGAACTGACCTTCGGCTGACGCCGGCGCCGGGCGCCGGCGACCTGCGCCAAACCTCAGCTCGTTCCTCGCCGAAATGGAGGAAGGAGCTGATTCCTTCTGCCCTTTCGTCTCGCCATCCTCCTCACCGCGACTGAAAGAGATGGGTAGAGCATGCACAGGACAGAGATCTCTCCCGGCCGGGCTGCCCGTGCGCGGTCATGGCGACGGCCGGCGGCCACACGCTGGGGTGCCGTCGCGTTGGCCACCGGACTGCTCGCCGTACTCACTGCCTGCGGCGGCGACAGCGGCGGCGCGGGCGCCTCCTCGGGAGGAACGCCGAGCGCGGACGGCCTCCTGGGGCCGTCCGACCTGGCGAAAGGCACCCCGGTGCGGATCGGGTTGATCTCGGACGACAAGGGCCCCGTCTCGGACCTGTCCATCGAGGCCGCCGTGGCCAAAGCCACCGTCGGCTTCCTGAATGACCACAAGGGCGGTCTCGCCGGCCACCCGATCGAGCTGGTCACCTGTAAGGCGCTGGCCGACCCGGCCATGGGCACGGACTGCGGGAACCAGATGGTCGAGAACAATGTCGCCTCCGTCCTCGTCGGCACCTCCTCGGTCGTGGAGAGCATCTGGCAGCCGCTACACGAGGCGCACATGCCGACGTGGCTCAGCTACGGGTCCGGAGACATGGTGAAGAACGCCGACACGACGTTCTCCCTCACCGACCTCGCGTACCCGGTCAAGGCCGTGATCCAGCAGGCCAAGGACAAGGGCGCGACCAAGGTCACCGCCGTCACGATCGACGTTCCCGCCGCGATGGGCGTCTGGCGGAACTCCGCGCCAGCGATGTTCAGGTCGGCCGGCCTCGAACTGGCGGTCGTCCCGGTTCCCCCGGGCACAGCCGACATGACACCGCAGATCCAGGGCATGATCTCGCGCGGCGATCCGGGGGTCGTGCACGTCGTGGGTAACGACGCGTTCTGCATCAGCGCCTTCAACGGGCTGCGCGCCGTCGCATTCACCGGCACGGTTGTCCCGCACCCCAACTGCATGTCGGACAAGACCCGGACGGCGGTGCCGGGAAGTTTCCTGAAGGGGCTGGTTGTGCCAGGGGTGGCCCCCGTCGGCGTGGACAGCCCGTCGACGCGTCTTTACAAGGCCGTCGTCGCCGCCTACGGCAACAAGGACATCGACATCGACAGAGTCGCCGGTCTCTCGATGTTCACCCAGGTCACCGCCTTCCAACTGGCGACAGAGAGCATCTCCGGCGACGTCACGCCCGAGTCCATCGTCGCCGCGATCCGGGCAATGCCGGAGCAGGACCTGCCAGGTGCGGGCGGCCTGCGGTTCCGGTGCAACGGCAAGGCCATCCCGAGCGAGCCCGCGGTCTGCGTCCGCGGCTGGCTCACCACCACCCTCGACGACAAGGGGCAGCCGACCGACTACGTGCCCGTCGGCGTCACTCCGATCGAGAACTGATCCCGGCCGGCGGCGGCGCCAAGGCGCCGCCGCCGCGTCCAGGTAGGACGCCGGGCCGGTTGTCCACCCGATGACCTCGATCGGCGCCGCGGCTGTCGGCGCGACGCTCTCCGAATACCTGGCCGTCATCTCCCGAGAAAGTACGTCCGCAGAGGCACACCGGTCGGTCATGGCATTCCTGCAGAGAGTGATCGGCGCCGCGAAGTCCGGCTGACCAGGGCGACAGCGTCTCGACGTTCCGGGATCGCCCGTCATGACAAGGGCGGCCAGGAAACGGTGGGAGTGGATCCCGAGCGCTCGCCTGGGCCAGCTAACGGTGCACGGACCGGGGTGGCCTGGCCGGAATGGTGGGCTCGTCCCGGGGCGGCGCGAGGGCGGATGTGATCCATGCCTGGCAGGCTTGCCGCGCCTGGCCTTTTTCGGTCAGGTGGGCGTCGGTGAGGAAGGTCGCGGCCACGCCGCGGACCAGTCCCTGAAGCAGGATCGCCCCGGTCCTGGGGTCGAGGTCTGTCCTGATCGAGCCGTCGCGCTGGCCTTGTTCGATCAGTCCGGCCCAGCCTTCGCGGCTGCGCGTGTCGGCTTCGAGCATGCCCTCGACCGATGCCTCCGCGGGGAAGGTGGCTCCCCACATGACGATCAGGGCTCGGTCGTTGCTGCTGGGGTCCTCGAACCGCTTCAGATAGGTGTCGACCGTCGCCCGGACGAGGTCGAGGCCGGGGAGGTCCTCGACATGGCGTCCGCCTCGTTCGACGGCGGCCCAGGCCGCGTCGTCGATCTGGTTCTGTGCTCTGCGGGCGAGTCGGGCGACGAGGCCGTCCTTCGACCCGAAGTGATGGGTCGTTAGGCCGCGGCTTGCCCCGGCCCGCTGTCCGATGCGAGCGAGGGAGGCGCCTTCGATGCCACGCTCGGCCACCAGGGCGGCGGCCGCGTCGAGCAGGGCATCCTCGGACTCGGCGCGTCGTTCGACCTGAGTCCGACGGCGGGGAGCGGCGGGATCCATGACGGCAGAGTACTTTCTTGCTCCCTGGCTATCTACTTGTTGAGCGACCAGCAAGTAGGTACGGTGCCTTGCGAGGACACGGGTGTCCGAGCGGTGTTCCGGCGACGGGAGGAAGCGGACCGATGGCCTTATACGACATCGTGATCAAGGGTGGCACCGTCATCGACGGGCTCAGGACGCCGCGCTACAAGGCCGATGTGGCGATCAAGGACGGCAGGATCGTCCAGATCGGGCGCGTCGACGCCTCCGATGGCGCCGAGGTGGTCGACGCCACCGGCAAGATCGTCGCCCCGGGCTTCGTCGACATCCACACCCACTACGACAGCCAGGTCTTCTGGGACCCGTGGTGCACCATGTCGGGCTGGCACGGGGTCACCACGGTGCTGCTCGGCAACTGTGGCTTCGGGTTCGCGCCCTGCAAGCCCGAGGACCAGGACCGCACGATGCTCAGCCTGTCCCGCAACGAGGCGGTGCCGATCAAGACGATGCGGGCCGGCATGCCCTGGGACTGGGTCACCTACCCCGAGTTCCTCGACAGCCTCGACCGGACACCCAAGGGCGTCAACGTGATGTCGCTGGTGCCGCTGGCACCGCTGTACACCTACGTGGTCGGTGTCGATCAGGCCAAGAAGAACAGGGCGTCCGACGAGGAACTGGACAGGATGTGCCAGCTCCTGCTCGAGGGGATGGAGGCCGGCGGCTGCGGGTGGAGCTCGCAGATCGCGGGTGACCTGTTCAACGTCCAGCTCGACTACGACGGCTCGCCGATGGTCACGGACATGATGACCGAACGGGAGATCACGGCGTTCTCGCGGGCACTGCGCAGGATCGGCCGGGGCACCACGCAGATCACCGGGCAGCTCGAGACAGCGGCGCTGATCGCCCGCGAGAGCGGCCGCCCCATCATCTGGAACGCCTTGGCGCCCACCGGGTCCGTCAACCAGCACGGCGAGTCGCAGTTCCCCCACCTGGCGACCATCGACCGCCTCGACGAACTGAACGAGAAGGAAGGCCTGCGCGTCTTCGCGTCGGCCCAGATCGTGCGCTTCCAGTCCGAGATCGTCCTCGAGAACTACAACCTCATGGACATCTTCCCCGCCTGGAAGGACGCCGGACTCGGCACGCTCGAGGAGAAGATCGCCAAGTTCTCCGACCCGGAACGCCGACCGGCTCTGCGCGCCGCGATCGACGAGCTGGGCGGTGGTTTCGGTGCCGCCGGCTACCCGCTCGCCGAGATCACGGTGAACTGGATCACCAGTGACGCCAAGGACGCCCTGGCGCTCAAGGAGCGCTACGAGGGGTTCACCATCGGCGAGATCGCGACCCGCGAGGGCAAGCACCTGGCCGACGCCCTGCTCGACATCGCGGTCGCCGGCGATCTCAACGTGGGATTCGGCACGACGATGATCGACATGGACGCCACGGCGGTCAAGGAGGTCGCGTCGTGCTCCGTGGCGTTGCCCGGCATCAGCGACGGCGGCGCGCACACCAAGTTCGTCACCACGGCCCGTTTCGCCACCGAGCTGATCGGCCACTGGGTCCGCGAGCACGAGATCATGTCCCTCGAGGAGGCGCACTGGCGCCTTTCCGCCTACCCGGCGATGGCCATCGGGCTGCGCGATCGGGGCTCGATCGCCGAGGGAAAGCCTGCGGACATCATCGTCTACGACCCCGACACGGTTGGCGCGCTGCCGCAGGAGCGGCTGTTCGACTACCCGGCCGGCGAGTGGCGGCTCGTCCAGAAGGCCGTCGGTTACGACCGGATCATCGTGAACGGCAGGACGACCTTCATCGACGGGATCTGCACGGACGAGACTCCCGGCAAGCTGCTGCGGCACGGCACGGCATAGCGACCGCGGTATGGCGACGAGGACGAGGCCACACAGCGATGACCGAGGAGACAACATGACCGAGACCGGGACGGCAATCCCCAGGCTCTTCGATGCGGACAACCACTACTGGGAGACGAGCGACGCGTTCACGCGTCACCGCGATCCGAAGTTCGCGGACCGCGGGGTCCAGATCAAGGAGGTCGACGGGGTACTCCGTTACCTGGTCGACGGCGTGCAGACCGAGTGGCTTCCCGGCCCGGCCGACGTGCACCCACGTCCGCGCCCGGGCGCGTTCCTGGACTACTTCCAGGGCGGCACCAGCCGAGACGCCTTCGAGTCCGGGTTCACCGAGCAGCCGTCGGACCATCCGGACTGGTACGAACGCGACGCCCGCCTCAGGGTGATGGACGGTCAGGGCGTCGAGGCAACCTGGCTGTTCCCGTCGCAGGGCGTGGTGATCGAGCCGCTGTTACACACTGACATCGAGGCGGCCGTCGAGTGCTACCGCGCCTTCAACCGGTGGCTGCAGGAGCAGTGGGGGTTCGCCTACCAGGACCGCATCTTCGGCGTGCCTTTCATCACCATGTGCGATCCGGACGAGACACTGCGCGAGTTGACATGGTGCCTCGACCACGGCGCCCGGGTGGTGAACATCCGCCACGGCGCCGCCTTCACCCGTGACGGCAACCGGTCACCGGCCGACCCGATGTTCGACCGCTTCTGGCACCTCGCCGCGGAGGCGGGCGTCGTGGTCGCCACCCACGACGGCTCCGACGAGACGTACACACCAGTGCACGAGCTGATGGACGAGGTCTGGGGCGAGGCGCACATGGGCGGGATCGCGCCGGGCGACACCGAGCACCTCGGCCAGTCCTCGACCTTCTCGGGGCTCACCAAGCACCGGATCGTCCACGACTTCGCCTACGTCCTCGTCGCCCACCGGCTCTTCGAGCGATTCCCGACGCTGAAGTTCGCCTTCATCGAGAACGGCGGAGCCTGGGTACCGTCGCTCCTGCTCGCCCTCGACTACCTGGCCCACGGCGGGGGCTTCAAAACCAGCCCACGCGACCAGTTCATCGAGCACTGCTGGGTCGCGCCCTTCGTCGAGGAGAACGTCCCCGACCTCGCCCGCTTCCTGCCGGTCGAACGCATCCTCTTCGGCTCCGACTGGCCCCACGGCGAAGGCTTCCCCGCACCGAAGGACTTCCTCACCAACGTCGCCGACTTCACCCCCGCCGAACAGCGCCGCATCATGTATGACAACGCCAGGGAACTCACCTTCCCCCGCTGAGGTACTCCCGATCGAGAGGCGCATCGTCCGGCCCCGTCTCTGTGGCTGCCCCGGGGCTCGTGACTCGACGGGAGGGCGAGATCTTCTGCTTGTCGCGGCAGCCTTGTAGCGAGCAGGCGGGCGGCGACTGGATCAAGGGAGAACCTTGAGTTCGACCGAATGCGTGTCGGCGGCGTTCGGTCCTACCATCACATCCACGGTTCCGGCCCCGACGGTGTGCTCCATCCTGCTGTCCCAGATCCCCAGCTGCGCCGGCCCGATGACGAACCTGACGGTGGCGCTCTGCCCGGCCTCGAGGCGAACCCGCAGGAAGTCGTCGTGGGTCTGTTGTACGGGGTCTCCGACCAGGTAGTTGACGACGTTGGCGGCGATCCTCGGACGCTTCTTCTGCGCCGCGGAGTCAGCTACTACTGGTGACTAGTCAAACATCAATCTTGGTCCAAGAGTGCGGGCGCTGTGTCTCTCCCAGGCACGCCAGCGTGGCTTGGAGAGGTGTGGGCGGCTGTCGCGGGCACTGGTCCGGGGTACAGCGCCGGCCCGAGCCACCGCCGGAGGTACCCGCGGAGCTCGTCGCGGGAGCGAGGTCGCTCCAGCGGAGCGATGACCATGGACTGGATGATCCGGAGCAGGAACTCGACGAGTTCGTCGAGCGTCTGGTCGTCGTAGCCGAGGGCGGCCCAGTCGACGCGGGTGTCCACGACGATCATCCGGCAGCGCGCGATGGCGGTCGACGTCAACATCTGGCGGCTGAAGAGCTCCGCTCGTCCGCTGGACCGCCACCTCATGGCGCAGCACCAGCAGTTCTGCCGTCCTAGCCGCGTCGCTGCGCGTCAGCAGCACGAGCCAGCCGAACACTCGCACCATGATCAGATAGATGAGCCGCACCGCCACGAGACACGATCATCCACTAAGGCGCGTGGTAGCGGAGCCGCAGGTCAGCGGCCCGGAATCGAGCTCTGGCACGGTACAAGGTCCAGTGGCGGCTGACCAGGTCTCGGTGCCAGCGCAGCACGGTTGCGGGGTGACGAGGAACGCCGACCAGCGCGACCGGGGGAGAAGCTGAGCAGCGTGGCCAACAGAATCCGATCGGCTTGGGTGTATCGCGGCCGGGCGACCTGACGGTGTAGCACTGCCAACTGATGGCGCAGGGCGGCGATCTCGACGTCCTTCTCCTCGGGCCGACCGCCGAATCCGGCCGCGCTGAGCAGTCTGCGCATCAGCGGGAACACCACCGTCGACACCATGACTCACCATGATCTCCGACGGCTGTCCGCCCAGCTCAGGGCCCCTGACCGTCGATTTGCACCCCACACGGCTGGCGACGCCGATCCGCGGCGCTGTTCAGTGAAGAATTCCTGCTGGCGCGACCCTTGCTGGAAGCAATCCTGGCCGCGGAGCCGCTAGTATTTCTGATCGACGAGATTGACCGAGTGGAGGTCGAGACCGAGGCTCTGCTGTTGGAGGTCCTGTCGCACTTTCAGGTCACCATTCCCGAGCTCGGCACGATGCGGGCCCGCAGCCAGCCACAGGTGTTCCTGACATCCAACGGCACCCGCGAGCTCTCCGACGCGCTGCGACGTCGTTGCCTCTTTCTTCCGGTCAACTACCCCGACACCGCGCGAGAATCCGAGATCCTCTTACCTGACCACACTGGCGATCACGTCGTCTCGCGAGAAATTGCATCTGCGGTAGGGGTCGCATGCCCGGCCGTTGCTCCAACCCAATTACCGCGGACGTGCTCTTGCCAACCGGCGGCGGCTATGGGAGCCTGCCGGACCTCATCGCAGGAGGAGCACACGTGACGGATCGCAGAGATACCCCTGTGCGGCATATCGATCGCGACGCCTTCGTGGCCCGCGCCGCCGACGAACGTCTTTCGCTGCCGCTGCTCGATCGGGCCACCGGCGCCGACCGCGTCTCAGCAAGTCTTATTCGCACGCCGACGGGTGGAGGCTCCCCAGAAGGGCTCCACACGCACGCGTTCGAGCAGATCTTCTACGTCCTCGAAGGCCTGATGCACCTGGAGATCGACGAAGAGCGCCACGTCGCTGGCCCAGGGAGTCTGGTCGTCTTCCCGGAGGGCGTCCCGCACCGCAACTGGGCTCCGGAGGGGCCCACCCTCCACCTGTCGATCAACGTACCGCCTCCCGCGGAAGGAGTTCCGGTGGCCGTACCGGTGGCGGCGCCGGTGGAGCGTAAGGGCTGGCTGAGGCCCTCGTCGTGACCCTTGACACTCCATCCGAAGTGGATACAGTTGTCACTACCGAGGTCGAGGAGGACCCATGAGCGACGTGGTTGCGGCGGTGGCGACGGTGCACGCACCGTTCATCACCGGTCTGCCGCAGCTCGCCCCGGACGATCAGCGGACCGCGGTCTACGACGGGTTCGCTCGCCTGCGCGAACGCCTCACGGCAGCCCGCCCCGACGTTCTGGTCGTGCTGTCGAGCGAACACATCACGAACATTCTGTCGACGAACGTCCCTCCCTTCGTCGTCGGGATCGGCAGCACGCACGCCTGTATCCCGGAGTTCAATCTTCCCGACGCAAAGATCCCCGGGGCGCCGGACTTCGCGCGCGCGTTCGTCCACTTCGCCTATGAGAACGACTTCGACGTCGCGCACTCGAGCGAGCTCGTTCTCGACCACGGTGTCGGGCTGCCGCTGCATCTCCTCCGCCCTGAGAACGACGTGCCGGTGGTTCCCGTGCTGCAGAACACGATCTGGTCGCCCATGCACACAGCCAGACGTGCCTATGACTTCGGCGTCCTGCTCCGCGCCTTCATCGAGCAGGACCCCGCCGGTCGGCGCGTCGCTCTCGTTGCCGCCGGAGGCATCTCACACTGGGTTGGCAACGCGCGGCACGGTGATCTGAACGTCGAGTTCGACGAGTGGTTCATCGGGCATCTGCGGGCCGGAGATCTCGAGGCGCTCCGGACGATGAGCCAGGAACAGATCGACGAGGGCGGGGACGGCGCCAACGAGATCCGGAGCTGGATCTCGGTCGCGGCGGCGATGTCCGACTGCCGAGTCGAGTCGATCGTCGAGGAAAGTTTCATTCCCGGCTGGAACGTCGGGGGGTACCAGGTCGCGTGGGACGTGGCCGGGCCGCGCGAGGCGAAAGCAAGACCGACTAGTCAGGTGCGGCCGGCCGGAGGTGAGTTCGATGGCGGTCACTGAGATCGAACGGCTGATCCGCGATCGCCACCGCTCTCCCGACCCGGTTCGCCTCGCCCCGTTGCGGGACAAATTCCTGGACGGCTATCGCCTTGAGGCCGAGGAGCGCGCGGCCATCCTGGCGAAGGACTACGCATGGCTACATCGCCACGGTGTGCATCCGATGGCGGTGCTTTTTCTCAGTCAGGACAACCGCGAGCCGATGGCCTCCTACCTCGCGGCCATCGGCGCCGGGTCCGAGCGCGTCGACCAGCTTGGCTCGCTGTTCTCGAAGGCCACGTCGAAGCGATAGCCACGGCCGGGCCGGCAGCGGCCGCCGACACCAACACCGCATTCAGCAGCGATACCGAACTCGGCGGACCACCGTGATCGACGGGTGGTCCGCGGTGGCAGCCCGTCCGACATCGGCCGCACCGATGGCGCCGGTCCACGCAGAGCCCTGGAGGCACCTCATGAAAGCAAGATTCGCCGACGCCGTCGGCCGTCGGCCTGGTCGCGTACGTCGGCTGGGCACGCTGGCGGCGGCGCCGGTCGCCGCCGCGGTGTGCCTGGCGGCCTGCTCGAACGGGGGTGGCGACTCCGGCGCGGCGGCGGGCGGCGGCGGCGACTCCTGGGTCATCGGCGGGATCGTCGACCAGACGGGCTCGGCGGCGAACGCCGGCGCGGCGTCGAAATTAGCGTTCCAGTTATGGGTCGACAAGTTCAACGCCGAGGGCGGCGCCGGTGGGCGCAAGCTCGAGGTCAAGTACTGCGACTCGAAGAGCACGCCGGCCGGCGGGGCGCAGTGCGCCGCACAGGTCGGCTCGGTCAACTCCCATGTCGTCGTCCTGATGACCGGTCTTCCTGCCGCGCAGAGCGCGCAGACGCGGCTGGCGAACCAGGTGTCGCTGTCGATCATCCCGGTGATGCTGCCCAAGGGCGGCAGCAAGTCCTTCCAGGTCGTCCCCCTGTTCGGCACCGTCGTGCAGCCCATGATCGCGATGGCGAAGTCGAACAACATCGGAACGCTCGGTGTGATCTACACGAGCGACAGCTCGGGCACCGCACAGCTCGCGGCGATCAAGGCCGCTGCCGCGAGCGCTGGTCTCTCCGTGGTCGCGTCTCCGATGGAGCCCACCGCGACGGACGTGACCCCGCAGCTCGTGCAGCTACGGTCCCAGGGCGCCGGTCTCGTCTTCTCCGCGACGCTGGGCAGCCCGACCAACGTGGTCCTGTCCTCGGCGGGGACCCTCGGCCTCACGCTCCCCGTGGTCGTCGGCAACGGCAACGTGACCAACAACTTCCTGCGGTCCCTCTCGGGCGGGGTCCCGAAGAACCTCTTCGGCATCGCCACCATGGCGAAGGGCTCGGCGTTCCCGCCCGCGGTGACGAAGGAATGGACCAGCTTCCAGGCCGACTACCAGCAGGCGATCGGTAAGCCGGTCGACTCCGTCGGCTCCTCGTTCGCCTACGCGAGCTGCCTGATGAAGGCGGCGATCGACGACACGAAGGCCAGCTCGGCCGACGCCATCCAGAAGTACCTGCTGAGCAAGACCACGACCTGCCTCGGGTCGCCGCTGACCTTCTCGAATCCCGCCCTGAACGTCGCGTCCGGCGTGCCGACGCAGGTGGTCAAGGCGACCGACGAGGCCGGTGGCAGCTGGGTCCCCGTGGGCGAGAACTTCTAAGGGCCGGATCGACCATGACTCTGGCGCTTCAAACCCTGTTCTCGTCGCTGGCCAACGGGTCGCTGTTCGTGCTCATGGGCGCGGGCATCGTCCTGTGCTACCGCAGCTCCCGGGTCGTGAACCTGGCCCACGGCGAGAGCTTCGCCGTGGCCGGGCTGGTCATCGCGAAGCTCGTGGCCGCCGGTCTGGCCCTGGCGCTGGCCGGCGTGATCGGGCTCGCCGCGGCGGTCGCGCTGGCCCTGTTCCTCGAACGGGTGATCCTCCGTCCCCGCCTGGACTGGCAGCCGGGGCGGCTCATCATCGTGGCCCTCGGCTTCGCGGTACTCGTCGAAGGGGTGCTCAACGTCGCCTTCGGCGCGGACGCACGCAACTTCCCGGCCATGCTCACGGGTTCGCCGATCCGGATGCAGGGGGCGGCGATCAGTCGCCAGGCCGTTCTCGCGGTCGGGGTCGCCGTCGTCGTGCCGCTCGCGCTGGCCGCGTTCTTCCGCTGGACGACCACCGGGAAGGCCATGACCGCAAGCGCCGAGTCGCCACGGGCCACGGAGCTGCTCGGGGTCAACACGGCGCGGCTGCGGCAGCTGTCCTTCGGCCTCGCCGGCGCGATCGGGGCGCTCAGCGCCCTGCTCATCGTCCCGGCCACCGGAATCAGCTACAACAGCGGGCTCGCCGTCACGCTCAACGGGTTCGTCGCGGCCGCCTTCGCGAACATGACCAGCGTGACGCGGGTGCTCTGGGGAGGCCTCGCTCTCGGGCTCGTCCAGGGCATCGTCGGGGCGTACTGGAATCCGCTGTACCAGGTGCCGGTCGTCCTCGGGGGCGTCCTGCTCGCCGGCGTCGTCCTGCTCAGCCGGGGCGTCCGATTCGGTGGGGTCAGCCGCGCATGACCACACCAGCGGTCCACACCGGCCCGTCCGGCGCGACGGGCACACCGCTGCGCAGGGCGCAGCGCGCCGACGGCCGAGACCGGCTGCGGCAGCTCGCGACGCATCGGGGCGCCGCGTTCGCCGTCGCCGTCCTCGCCTTCTTCAGCCCCTGGTACGGCCTGACGGGTCTCAACCTGACCCTCATGACCCTGGTCTGCATCTACGGCATCGCCGCGACCGGGCTGAACCTGATGCTCGGCTACGGGGGCATGCTGTCCCTCGGCGGCGCCATCTTCATGGGCGTCGGCGCCTACACCACGGCGATCGCGCACCTCACCTTCGGGTGGCCGGTCCTGGCGGCCGCCGGCCTGGGCGTCGTCTTCTGCGCGCTGGCCGCGCTGCTGCTCGGACTCCTGCTCGTGCGTCTTTCCGGGCACTACTTCGGGGTCGCCACGCTCGGCCTGTCGTTCGCGTTCAGCTCCCTGCTTCTCGCACTGCCTGGGACGGGTGGCGGGACCGGCTTCGTCTCGCTGCCCGAACTCGACCTCGGGGTGACCCGGCTGTCCACCGCGACCGACTGGTACGTCGCCTCGGTCGTCCTGGTGGCCGTCGTGCTGCTCGCGATGAGCTGGACCGTAGCGGGCAAGCGGGGCCGGCTCTTCCGCCTCGTCCGGAACGACGAGCTGGCCGCGTCCGTGCTCGGGGTGCCCGTGGCGCGGACCAAGGTGCTGCTGTTCACCATCGGCGGCACCTTCACCGGCATCAGCGGGGTGCTGCTGTTCACCTCGCAGGGCCTGGTCAGCCCGGACAGCGTGTCGGTGGTGACGTCCGTGCAGCTGACGATGCTGGTGGTCATCGGGGGTACGGGACTTCGCCTGGCCGGCGTCGTCGGCGCCTTCGTCATCTACTGGCTCCAGTCCGGGCTCGGCGGCTTCGGCGACTACGAGCTGCTCGTGTACGGCGTCGTCCTGCTCGGTGTCGTGCTGTACCTGCCGACCGGGGTGGAGGGCGCCGCGATCGCGGGGTGGCGCCGCCTCGTCCGGGACCGCGCGCACACCCGGGTCGCCGCGCGCGAGAGCGCGCTGCCGACGGTCGCGCGGACCGCGGACACCGCTCCCCGGCACGCCGGCGACCTCCTGGTCCGCAACGCCCACCGCAGCTTCGGCTCGGTCGTGGCCCTCGACGACGTCAGCGTCGACGTGCGCGCCGGGGCGGTGACCGCGGTCATCGGCGCCAACGGCGCCGGAAAGAGCACCCTGGTGAACGTCATCTCGGGCATCGAGCGGCTCGACCGCGGGACGATCACCCTCGGACCGGACGACATCGCGCAGGTCGGACCGGCGGGACGCACCCGCCGGGGGATCATCCGCACGTTCCAGGTGCCCCGCCTGGTCGGCGACCTGTCCGCGCTCGACAACATCGTCGTCGGCCCCGAGGCGTCGCACCGGCCGCTGCTGCGCAGGAGCCCGCGCGGCGAGCGGGACGGCCGAGCGCGGGCCGCGGCGACGCTGGCCAGCCTCTCGCTCGACCATCTCGCGCTCCGGCCCGCGGCCACGCTGTCGACGGGCGAGCGCAAGTACGTCGAGCTCGCCCGCGCGGTCTTCTCCTCCGCCTCGGTCCTCCTGCTGGACGAGCCGGCGGTCGGGCTGTCGGCGCCGGAGGTGGAGGCGCTGCGTACCTGGCTCGAACAGCTCCGCTCGGCCGGTGCCGCGATCCTGGTGATCGACCACAACCTCGACTTCATCAGGGACATCGCCGACCACGTGTACGCGATGGAGAACGGGCGGGTGACGTGGAGCGGCCGGGCGGCCGACCTCGCGACCCCCGACCGTCGTCCCGCCGCCGTGGCCGCCGGCGGGCGCGCCCCGCGGCCGGGCACGGCGCCGACGGTGACGCGGCCGCGGGCGGCAACGGCAACGGCAGCGGCGACCGCGGCCGGGGCCACTGGGAACGAGGCGAGATCCGGCCGCGGCGCCGAGCTGACGGTGCGGGGCCTCAGCGCCGGATACGGGCAGATCACCGTGATCCGCGAGGTGACCGTCACCGCGCGTGCCGGGGAGGTGCTGGGGGTCATCGGCCCGAACGGGGCGGGCAAGTCGACGCTGCTGTCCGCGATCGCCGGGGCCAACCGCACCGCCCGGGGCCGGATCGCGCTGGACGGTGCGAGCATCGAGCGACTGCCGAGCCACCGGCGCCTCGGGGCGGGGCTCGCCCTGGTTCCCGAGGGACGGCAGGTCATCGGCTCCCTCAGCGTCGAGGCCAATCTCGCCATCACCGAGGTCGGCAGCGGCCGCGCCCGGACGGACGAGCCCTTCGAGGTCCGACGCGCCCGCGTCTACGAGCTGTTCCCGCGCCTGGCCGAGCGGGCGGCCGTCCCTGGCGCGGTCCTGTCCGGCGGCGAGCAGCAGATGCTCGCGATCGGCCGCGCCCTGATGACCTCACCCGACGTCCTGCTGCTCGACGAACCGAGCCAGGGCCTGTCGCCAGCCATGGTCGACGTCCTCACCGACGCGTTGGCGCAGCTCAGGGGAACGATGACCCTGCTCGTCGTCGAGCAGAACAGGACAGTGCTCGACCGGCTCGCCGACCGGACCGTGCGCATGACGTCCGGCGCCCTGGTCACCGGTGAAACCGTCGGGGCCGACGCAATGCCCGCCATCGGCACGGCAGAAAGGACCCCTCATGACTGACAACATGTCGGCGGCGATCGAGAAGCTCGGTGGCCGCCGGGTCGTCGACAACCGTGTGTACACCGACCAGCGGACCTACGACCGCGAGGTCGAGCGCATCTTCCTGCGGTCCTGGCTGTTCGTCGCGCACGAGTCCGAGATCGCCAACACCGGCGACTTCGTCACCACCACCCTGTTCGGCAATCCGCTGCTCATCACCCGCGACCGGGAGAACAAGGTCCATGCCTTCCTGAACGTGTGCCGGCACCGGGGAAGCATGCTCGTCGACGAGGCGCGCGGGCACTGTTCGGCCTTCCGTTGCCCCTACCACTTCTGGGTCTACTCGCTGACGGGCGACCTGGTCGGCATCTCGCAGGAGGCGGCGTACGACGGGACCGGCTTCGAGAAGGAGAACTACCCGCTCATCGAGGTCGACTGCTCCATCGAGCTCGGGCTGGTCTTCGTCAACCTGTCCAAGGAGCACGGGACGCTGCGTGCGTGGCTGGGCGAGGAGCTCCTCGAGACGATGGCGAAGCCACTCGGTCTGGCCGAGTTCGCGGTCATCAACAGCAACCCGCCCCAGCCGATACCGGTGAACTGGAAGGTCGTGACGGAGAACGGCCGCGACGGGTACCACGTGCCCTTCGTCCACCCGTTCCTGCGCAAGGCCAGCCCGCCGGGGCCCTACCGGCTCTTCGCGAACGGCCACGCGGTGCAGCAGCTCGGGGCGGACCCGGCCGGCTTCGACCCCGCCGACTGGGAGTACGTCGCGACGAACCCCTTCCCGGGGCTGGAGGTCGGCGACGGCTGGATCGTCAACCTGTTCCCGGACACGATGATCATGCTGCGCTGGAACATGATCTCGATCGATTTCCTTCGCGTCCTGTCGCCGACGGAGTCGGTGATGGAGAACCGCACGCTGGGACTGGCGTCCGACGACGACGACGTGCGTGAGGTGCGACGCCGCAACCAGCGCTACTGGTTCGCCAATCCCATCGAGGAAGAGGACGCGCCGGTCTTCCTGAAGCAGCAGGCCGGCGTCTCCGCCCCGCTCCTGCGCTTCAGCGTGATCGCCCGCGGAGCCGACGCGACGACCGGCACACGCGGCGACGACAACCGGCTGCGTCAGTTCTGGGACGCCTGGCGCGACATGATGGGACTCGACGAGAACTCGGGTGACGGGCTATGACGCTCGATCGGCCCGACGACCTGTTCCGAGGCGAGACCGGGCGCTACGAGCTGATAGACGGCGCGCCGTTCGTGCGCGCCGAGCCGACGCCGTTGCTGATGCGGGCCATCAACCAGATCGCCGACGCCCTCACCGACGCGCTGCGCACGACGTCGAGTCTCGTCGTCGCCGTCTTCCGCCCGTTCGATCTCGATGCCCGCAACCATGTGGTCCCGGCGATCTCCCTCGTCCGCGACGGCGCGCCTGTTCCGGAGACGGTCATCGAACTGCGGGTCGAGTCCACCGCCCGGTTCGCGCTGGGACCCAAGCGGCTGCTCTACGGACGCGCGGGCATCGCCGAGTACTGCTTCGCCGACCCGCAGGCGGGGCGGATGCGCGTCATGCGGCCCGCGCCGGCCCGCCACGACTACGCGTGGCCGGCCCGCGACCTGCTCCCGGGCGAGTCCTACGAGCCGCTGTGCTGCCCCGGCGTGGCCGTGCCCGTCGACGTCCTGTTGCCTGACTATCTGCGCCGGAGCCCGGTGGGGAGCGTGGCCGCATGACCACGAACACCGCCCCTGCGACCACGAACGCCGTCCCCGCGACCGTCCAGCGGCTCGTGGTCAGGGTCGCCGACGTCACGCGGGTCAGCGCCGATGTCGTCCTGCTACGGCTCGTCGACCCGGCGGGGGCGCCGCTTGCCGAGTGGAGCGCCGGGGCGCACGTGGACGTGGTCCTTCCGTCGGGGCTGGTCCGCCAGTACTCGCTGTGTGGCCTGCCCGACGACCGCGACGGGTACACGATCGCCGTCCGCCGCGAGGCGCAGGGGCGGGGAGGCTCGCGGGAGATCCACGACAGTGTGGGAATCGGGTCCAGACTGACGGTGAGCGCGCCGCGCAACACCTTCGCTCTCGTCCCCGCGGCGCGATACGTGCTCGTCGCTGGCGGCATCGGCATCACCCCGATCCTGGCGATGTGCCGCGCCCTGCACCGCGCCGGCGCGCCCTGGACGCTGTACTACGGCGGGCGCAGCCGGCGGGCCATGGCGTTCGTCGACGAGCTTCGTGCCCTGGATCCCTCGCGGGTCCATGTCGTGCCCGAGGACGAGGCCGGACCGCTCGACCTGGCCGGGATCGCGCGCGGCCTCCGGCCCGGCACCGAGATCTACTGCTGTGGGCCCGAGGGCCTGCTCACCGCCCTCGAGGGCGCCGTGGCGACGCACCTGCCGGGCGGACGCGTACACACGGAGCGATTCAGCGCGGGCCGGCCTGTCGAGCCCGCTCATGTCGACGACGAGACGAGCTTCGACGTCGAGCTGCGGCGCAGTCGCATCACCGTCACCGTTCCGCCGGGCCGCACCGTCCTCGACGTCGTCGCCGAGGTCGTCCCGACGGTCGTCTCCTCGTGTGAGGAGGGCTTCTGCGGCACCTGCGAGACCCGCGTGCTCGACGGCGTCCCGCTCCACCGCGACGTGATCCTGAGCGACGAGGAGCGCGACCGCGGTGACCGTATGTACATCTGCGTCTCCAGAGCACGCTCACCGCGGCTCGTCCTGGATCTCTGAATCCCCAGGGATCTCCGAGCTCGAGGGGGGCAGCAGCGCCGCCGCCCGGCCGCCGGCCCGATACCGACCTGGACGAGAACGTCGTCCGGGCGCCTGATCCGAAAGCGAACCCATGCTGATACTCCGCCACGACGACGTCGCCTCGACCCTGACGATGGAACTGGCCATCGACGCGATGAGAGATGTCTTCTGTTTACAGTCGGAGGGCCTTGCCGACACGCCCCGGCGGCTGGACGTCCCCGCGGGCGGCGGATGGCTGCGGCTGATGCCCGTCGCTATCGGTGGGCTGAACACCTTCGGCTTCAAGGCGATGAACCTCGCTCCGCGGGTCGGGGTCCGGTACGCCATCTGGATCTATGACCTCCCGTCAGGGGAGCTGCGCGGCATCCTCGACGCTCGACTGATCACCGCCATGCGGACCGCCGCCAGCACGGCGGTCGCGACCGACCTGATGGCCCGCAAGAACGTCGACCGCCTGGCTGTCATCGGGACCGGCGCCGAGGCCCGGCACCATCTCGCCGCCATGCGCCTCGTCCGGCCGGCCAGCCAGGTGGCCGTCTACAGCCGGTCGAGCGCGAACCGCGCCGCGTTCGTCACGGACATGGCCGACCCGCTCGTCGACGAGCTGGTCGCCTGCTCCAGCGTCGAGGAGGCGGTGGACGGCGCCGATCTGGTCGTCCTCGCCACCAAGTCGCCGACTCCGGTGCTGGCCGCCTCGCACCTGCGGGCGGGCATGCACGTCAACTCGATCGGCGCGGCCCGTGGAGACCAGTACGAGCTCACCACCGACGCCTTCGCCCGTTTCGACGCGATCGTGTGCGACTCCGCCGTCCAGGTGTTCAGCGAGGCTGGCGACGCCATCGTGGCCCGTCGGGCTGACGAGGGGTTGTTCACCGCCGCGGCGAACCTGTCCGACGCCGTCGCGCGCCGAGTACGCGGTCGCAGCCACGACGACGACATCACGCTCTACAAGTCGGTCGGCCTGGCCACCCAGGACGTCGCGCTCGCGCATGCCGTCCTGGCCCGGGCCGAGCAGGCGGGCCTCGGCACGGACGCCGGAGATCTTCTCTCGCTCAAGGCGGTCGGCCGATGACTTCCACGACGGCTACGGCCCACCAGTTGCTGATCGGTGGCCGGTGGACCGCGGCATCGGAGGGAACGAGCTTCTCGGTGACCGATCCGGCCACCGAACGGGTGATCGCCGACGTCGCCTCGGCCGGCCCGGCGGACGCGCTGGCCGGGATCGACGCCGCGCAGCGCGCGGGCGCCGACTGGGCGGCCGTCAGCCCTCGCCAGCGGTCCGTCCTTCTGCGGCGTGTGTATTCGACGGTGATGGCCGAGGCCGACGAGCTGGCCGACCTCATCGTCGCCGAGAACGGCAAGGTGCGCGCCGACGCGCTGGCCGAGGTCCGGTACGCCGCGGAGTTCTTCCGCTGGTACGCCGAGGAGGCCGTGCGCAACTACGGGCAGCTGCTGTCCGCCCCGGACGGCGGCGCCGACATCGTCGTGCGGCACCAGCCGATCGGGACAGCCCTGCTCGTCACACCCTGGAACTTCCCGTTGGCGATGGCGACGCGCAAGATCGCGCCGGCGCTCGCGGCCGGCTGCGGCACGCTGCTGAAGCCAGCCGAGGAGACTCCGCTGACCGCCCTCGCCCTGGGACGGATCCTCGCGCGCTGCGACATCCCCGACGGGCTCGTGAACATCCTGCCCACGGCGGACCCCGGCCCGCTGGTGGAGGCGGTTCTGCGGGACCCGCGGGTGCGCAAGCTCAGCTTCACCGGCTCGACCGAGGTCGGGCGGCTGCTGCTGCGACAGGCGGCCGATCAGGTGATCAGCTGCTCCATGGAGCTGGGGGGCAACGCCCCGTTCCTCGTGCACGCCGACGCGGACGTCGCGGCCGCGGTCGACGGCGCCATGGTCGCCAAGATGCGCAACGGCGGCCAGGCCTGCACGGCGGCGAACCGGTTCTACGTGCACCGGCGGGTGGTGGCCGAGTTCACCGAACGGTTCGCCGAGCGGATGCGGTCGGTCTCGGTGGGGCCGGGCAGCCGCGCCGGCGTCGACCTCGGCCCCGTCATCAACCGTCGCGCACAGGTCTCGATGGGCACGACCGTCGCCTCGCTCACGCAGGCCGGCGCGCAGGTCGTGACCGGCGCCGCCGAACAGCGGCCCGGCTGGTTCTACGCCCCCACCGTCCTCGCCGACGTGCCGCCCGAGGCCGACGCGCTCCGCCACGAGATCTTCGGTCCGGTCGCGCCGGTCGTGACCTTCGACGACGCGGACGAGGCCGTCGCGCTCGCGAACGACACCGGGTACGGCCTGGCGGCCTACCTGTACACCCGTGATCTCCGGCTCGCCACGCACTGCTCCGAGGCGCTCGAGTTCGGCATGGTCGCCGTCAACCGCGGCCTGCTCTCCGATCCCGCCGCGCCCTTCGGCGGCATGAAGGGCAGCGGCCTCGGGCGGGAGGGCGGCCACGACGGGCTCCTGGAGTTCACCGAGACCAAGTACGTGAGCGTCGCGCGATGACCGCGCCACCGCGTACGCGCCCATCCACGGAGAGGACATCGAGTTCTGTGCCCACGACCGAACTGGGAAAGCTCGCCGCCGTGCTGCCGGACCTCGCCGACGGGTTCCGCCACCTCCGGCGCGAGGCCCTGAAGGCCGGCCCGCTCACCGACGAGACGATCGAGCTGATCGTGGTCGCCGGCCTGGCGGCCACACACCGGCGCGACGCGCTGCGCGTGCATATCACGCGCCTGCTGGACATGGGTGTCGAGCAGGCGGCCATCGCGCACGCTCTCGTCGCCTGTTTCGGCGCCGCGACGACCCTGACGGAGACCGTCGACGGGCTGGGCGTGCTGTCCGGGTGCGTGCGAGAGCACGGCGGGGCGCCGGAGTCCACGTCGTGACCGAGGTCGCGACGATGCTCCTCGCCCACGAGCGGCACGACGCCGGCTCCCGAGGCGACACCGGGGGCGACACCGTCCCGCTTCTCCTGCTGCACTCGCTCGCCCTCGACCGGCGCGTCTGGGACGGCCTGCTGCCCACGCTGCGCCGTCGCCGACCGGTCGTGACCGTCGACCTGCGCGGGCACGGGGCCTCGCCGCCGAGCCCGGACTTCACGATCGAGCAGATGGCCGACGACGTCGCCGCGACACTGGACGCGGCCGGGATCGGGCGGGTCGCCGTCGCGGGCCTCTCGCTGGGAGGGTCGGTGGCCCAGGCCTTCGCGAGCCGCGACGTCGACCGGACGGTTGCCCTGGCGCTCATCGACACCACCGCCTGGTACGGGCCCGACGCGCCGCAGCAGTGGGGGCAGAGGGCCGCCAAGGCGCACGCCTCCGGCATGCGATCACTGGCGGAGTTCCAGCTCGACCGTTGGTTCTCCGACGGTTTCCGGCAGGAGCACCCGCGGCTGTGCGAGGAGCTGCTGGACCGCTTCGCTCGCAATGACCTGCCGTCGTACGAGGCGACCTGCCGGGCGCTCGGCGCGTTCGACCTGCGCGACCGGGTCACCGAGATCAGCGCACCGACCCTGGTGATCGTCGGCAGCGACGACCCGGCGACGCCGCCGAGCCACGCACAGGACCTCTGCGAGCGGATTCCCGGCGCCTCACTGCATGTGCTGCGAGGCGCTCGCCACCTCACCCCCGTCGAGCGCCCCGAGGAGGTCGGTGGACTGCTCGAGACGTTCTTCACCTCCCACCACGCCTGACATCGGGCTCATCGAAAGGACAGCCACCATGGCGCAGTACACGAAGAGCACCGCCAAGGACTGGGCGCTCGACAACCTCAAGGGCGTCTGCAACGTCATCATGCCGAGCTTCCGGCAGGACCTCAGTGGCCTCAACGAGGCCGCGATCCGCCATGACGTGCGCCGGAACATGGAGCTCGGCTTCTCCGGCGGCCTGCTCGTCTCCGAGGCCGGCACCACCCTCGACGAGATGCGCCGGTTCATGGAGGTCGCCGTCGACGAGGCGGGCGGCCAGCACCAGATCCTGCTGCACGGCGCGTTCGACACCTCGCGGGACATCATCGCGATGTGCAAGGCGGCCGAGGACGCCGGTGTGGACGCCGTGCTGCTCGGACACCCGAACAGCTTCTATCCACGCACCGCCCAGGACATCATCGACTACACGAGCCACATCTGCGACGCCACCGAGCTCGGTGTCATCCTGTTCTGCGCCGTGCATTTCAACTTCCAGCGCGTGGACCCGAGCGGATATCCGCTGGACGCGATCGAACACCTCGTCGACAACGTGCCCAACGTCATCGGCGTCAAGTACGAGGTGGGTCGGCCCGGCGTCGTCGGAAACGCCGAGTGCTTCCGGCGCCTGGCCGGCAAGCCGGTGGTGGTCTCGGACCCGTTCGAGGCGAATGCGCCGGTGTGGACGGAGTTCTTCGACATGCAGTGGGTGGGCACGTCGAACTACGAATACTACGGAAACTCCGTGCCGCTGATGTTCGACCTCCTGAAGAAGGGGGATCGGGAGAGCGCGCTGGAGCTCTACTGGAAGATCCAGCCCGCGCGGGTCATGCGGGCGAACATCCAGGCCGAGCTCGGGGGTGCCAACTTCATTCACCGTTATCTTTGGAAGTACCAGGGCTGGCTCAACGGATACAACGGCGGCCCGCTGCGCCAGCCCGCGATGAAGCTGGCCGACGGCCAGATGCGCCGTGCTGCCGATGGGCTCATCAAGTCCGGCATCATCGACAGCCAGCCCGACGACCTCGGCGCGTATTTTCAGGGCCGGGTCACGGACCAGTGACAGGCGCGCCAGTACGATGAGCATGAAGTGCTGTACGTTGCCGCCGCCGGTATTCGCCGGCGGCGACGATACATGGCCGTCACGGCAGGCGGCGTCCGGGCATGCCCCGGGCGCGCCTGCCGGTGCCTGGCGGCGGCGACACGATCGAGGCGGTCGGCATGGCTGAGAACGGCGTGGTCCGTCGTCAGACCATGGCTGACGACATCTACCAGCTGGTGCGCGAGCAGGTGCTCGACGGCACGCTCGCCGTCGGTGTCGAGCTGAACCAGGTGCACCTCGCGCGCGAGCTCAACGTCAGCCGCGTACCGGTGCGCGAGGCGCTGCGGCGCCTGCAGGCCGAGCGGCTCATCGAGGGCACCCCGTTCCAGCGCTACGTCGTCACGGGGATCAGCCCCGACGCGCTGATGGAGCTGATCGACCTGCGGGAGCACCTTGAGGTGTTCGCCGTCCGCCGCCAGACCGACAGACTCTCGCGGGCCGGGTCCTCGGCCCTGTTCGCCGCGAACAGAAAGCTCGCCGCGGTCAAGGATCCCGAATCCTGGTTCCAGGGCGACATCGCGTTGCACACCCTGCTGAACGGCGCCGGGACCGAGGCCAGCCGCATCGTGCAGGACATCCGCGACCGCGTGCACCGTTACGTCAGATCGGTCGTCTCGAGTCCTGGTCGGCGGCAGGAGGCCTGCGCCGAACACCATCTGATCATCGAGGCGATGGCGGCGGGCGACGCCGACGAGGCAGAGCGGGTGCTACGGACCCATATCCGGCATACGCGCGACATGCTAGCGAGGCATTTCACGCCGCCCGCCGCCGGCCTCGGCGGCGGACCGAGCGAGGAGGCCTGAGCGAGGTGGACCTTCATCTGACCGGCCGCCGCGCGCTGGTCACCGGGGGCAGCGGTGGCATCGGAAAGGCCATCGCCCGACAACTCCTTTGGGAGGGCTGCGACGTAGCACTTCTCGCCCGGGGTTCCGAGCGGCTGGACGCGACGGTCCGAGAACTGTCCGGCCATGGAAAAGGGAACGTCGTGGCCGTCGTGGGTGACACCGAGGACGACGGCTCGGTCCGCGAGGCGGTCGATCGGGCCGTGGGCCTGCTCGGCGGCCTGGACATCCTGGTGAACTGTGCTGCGGCGCCGGGGGGCGCGGCACCGGTCAGGACGGTCGCGGAGCTGAGCGGTCCACGGTTCGCCTCAGCCATGAACGACAAGGTGTTCGGCTACGCCCGCTGCGCCCAGGCCTGCGCGCCCCGCTTCGTCGAGCAGCGCTGGGGTCGGATCATCAACATCGCGGGCCAGGCCGCCCGCACCACCGGTTCGCCCCTCACCAGCATGCGTAACGCCGCCGTCGTGGCTCTCACCAAGACGTTGGCCGACGAACTGGGACCGCACGGCGTCGGAGTCTTCGTCGTCAACCCGGGTGCTACCCGGACCGAACGCACCGCCCAGCTGGTACTCGACCGCGCACGGCGCGCCGGCGTCGAGCCCGATGAGATCGAGGCGCGTCTCGCCCGCGGGTCGGCGCTGGGGCGCATGGTCACCGCGCGGGAGGTGGCCGACGTGGTCACGTTCCTGGCGTCCGAACGGTCGATGGCGATGCACGGCGACGTCGTCGGTGCCGGCGGCGGCCTGCCCGGGACCATCCACTACTAGACCCGGCCGCTTTCACAGGCGGCCGTCGGCTTACGGAGGCGGGCTCGCTCGCATGACACTGTCCGTACTGGTGACCGGGGGAGCCTCCGGCATCGGAAAGGCCGTCGCTGACAGCTTTCTCGACGACGGCGCCGCTGTGACCATATTCGACAGGAGACGGTCGACCGATCCTCGCGTGAAATCGGTCCTGGGGGATGTCCGGGTCTACGAGGACAACGAAAGGGCGGTCGGGACCGCCGCCATCGACGGTAGGCTCGACGTTCTGATCGTGAATGCCGGAATCCATGATGGGGGACTGCGTCTCCTCGATACCCAACCGCATCATCTCGAGGAGACGTTCAGGCGTGTGATCGATGTCGACGTCGTCGGCTACCTGCTGGCCGCGCGTGCGGCGGCAGACTCTCTGATCGCTGCCTCAGGATGCGTCGTACTGACGTTGTCCGACGCCGCGTTCGACGTCAGGTCCAACAACGCCGGAATCGCGTACCTGACCGCCAAACATGCCTGCGTCGGTCTCGTGCATGGCCTGGCGCGTGACCTGGCGCCGGCTGTTCGGGTGAATGGTGTCGCTCCGAGCGGAGTACCGACATCCCTTGTCGCCGCGGACGGTGATCGCGACGAACGCCCCGCGATCACCGACGCCGCACGCCTTCGTAGCGCTGTCGCCTCCCGCACCCTTCTGAATCGGGCGATCGAACTCGAGGACGTCGTTTCCGCCTTCCGTTTCCTCTGCGGACCTGGGGCGGCATCGATCACCGGACAGATCCTCCGAACTGACGGTGGGCTCATTCCCTAGCCTTGAGCCCACCGGTCCTCGCGGGCGCGTCGCTGGTGATTGCTGGAAGGACCCGCGGTCGACGTGGTCAGACGACTCAGCCGGAGAATCTGTCGAGGTCGCTACCGTCAGGATCGACGGTGCGGGAGATGCGGCGCCCGATGTCGCCCAGCTGCCGCTGCTGCGCGCGGGTGAGGGGATCGAAGACCAGAGCGCGGACCGTCTCGACGTGCCCGGGAGCGGCCGCGGCGAGTTTCTCCCAGCCCGCGTCCGTCAGGGTTGCCAGGGTGCAGCGGCCGTCGGTGGGGTCCGGCGCGCGGCGGACCCAGCCCGCCTTCTCCAGCCGCCCGGCCACGTGGGAGAGCCGGGAGAGTGATCCGTTGGCGAAGACGGCCAGGGCGCTCATGCGCAGGGTGCGCTCGGGGGCCCCGGACAGCATCGCCAGCACCTGGTACTCGAAGTGGCTGATCCCGGCGTCCCGCTGGAGCTGGTCGTCGAGTGCGGCGGGAAGCCTGATCAGCACCCTGGCAAGGGTCAGCCAGGTCTGCATCTCCTCGTCGGTCAGCCAGCGCGGCTGCTGCGCGTCCACACCGTCAGCCTAGCTTGAAGCATCAACAAGGCAACGATCGGAAACTATTTGACAGGTCAAGCGACTCCGTCTAGGTTTTCGTTGAAACTTCAATAGACTGACGCCGTTGGACGTGGTCCGCAGGGGCGGGAAGGTCGCCAGCACCCTGGGCGCCGCCGCCGACGAACAGACCCTCGCCGCCGTCGGCCTGACCGGCACCAGCGTCATGGCCGCCCCCGTTCGTGAGCTTGTCGCTGAGCTCGCTTTGCCCTGCATGCGCCGGCCGCACTGCTGGTGGAACAGCAGGCTTCGAAGCGCGTAGGGATGCTGTGTTCGCGGCGTACCGATGCGTCCTGAGGCCGGGCCACGGGTGCTGAGGCGCTGCTGGGCGGCGAGGAAGGTGCTCTCGTCGATGATTGCCGGGTGCGCGGGGCGCTCCGACCAGACCCACTTGTCCTTCTCGTTCCACTTCAGCTTGGTTTCGTAGCCGAAGGCGACGTCCTCGACGTCGAGTAGCTCCTCATGCTTGCGCTGCTTGTTCCACACCTGGTGGCCGGTGTATCGACGGTTGGCCAAGATCGCCTGCACGGCACTCTTGCACCAGGCAACGCCCTCACGATGGGGGTTGCGGGTTCACCGACCCGTCCCGGGCGCTCTGTCTGAAGCTCGTCGGCACCCCGCACGCCGACCGGCCCCTGGCCGGCATGTGTGACTCCGCGCGCTGCCCGCAAGCCACCGGCTCCTGCGCGGCGAGATCCCGCTCGGCGGCCGCTGCGACATCACAACCCTGGCCGTCGAGTCCGGCGTCGACCGCACCGCCTTCCGCGGCACCCGGCCCTACGCCGATCTCCGCGCCGAGTTCGGACGGCGCCTACGGACCCTCCAGCAGGCTAGCGATCAGCCCGACCCGCGCGACGCGCAGATCACCCGCCTCAAGACCGAGATCACCGGGCTGAAGAACCGTGTGGTCGAGTCAACCAGCACGATCAACGAACTCACCGAGTTCCAGACCCAGGCCCTCGCGCGACTCGCCGCTCAACATGACGAGATCATCCGTCTGCGAGCCGCCGCCACCTCCGCCAGCCGAGTCAGCCGACTTCCGCAACGGGCAGCGACCATTGGCTCATGCAACTGACCGAGCGACCAGGCCGACAGTGAAGCGGCGTCGGTGTTCGGACAAGGGAGGGGGCCGGCCAAGATACGACGGAAACCGGCAACCAGTGATCTTGAGTTGAACTTGCCGCAGGTGAGGTGCTGGGGCGGATCGGCGTCGGCTGCCCGACCAGGGGACAGCGATGCGCAAACGCAGCCGGAGGCCCGATCTTGTGTCACCGTTCGCAGTGGACTTCTTCGCGTACCCGCTCAGATCGGTCAACGGCGTACCCGATAGCGCAGGTGAAGCACCCGGCTGCCCTGAATCACCACGTCAGGACCCTCCAACAGGTGCTGTGCGTGGACCGACCCGAAGTAGCGCTTGCCGGACCCGAACACGACGGGTACGACGTCCATGCGCACCTCGTCGATCAGGCCCGCGGCAAGCACCTGGCCACCGACGTCGCCAGCGGCGACCTCGACCATGCGGTCACCCGCAAGCTCCTGCGCCTTGGCCACGGCTGCCTCGACGCCGTCGACGAAGTGAAACGGCGCCTCGGGGTCCCAGCCCTTGGGCTCCGGCCGGTGCGTCACGACGACCACGTGGTCGACCCCGCTCGGCGGCTTCCCGTCCCAGCCGTCCGTCAGGTCGAAGACGTGGCGGCCGGCGATTGTCACCCCGATCTGGTCCCAGTACGGCCGGGTGTAGTCGTAGGACGTCTGCGACACCTTCACCTCGCCGCTCTCGTCCAACGGGACGTCACCGCTGACCAACCAGTCGAACAGCGGTCCGGGCTGGTCATTCTCGTCCGCGACGAAGCCGTCCACCGACACGGAGCTGTACATGACCACCTTGCCCACGGGGCTCTCCTCTGCTTCGGGGAGCCCCAAATTAGCGCGTCCTCAGCTGTCGCTCTTGTAAGAAATCAATCGGCCGGCAGCGGCCAGCCGTCCAGCGCGTGGCCGGGATGATCGCGCAGGAACCGCCGCCGGACTTCGACGTACCGGGTCGGCGTGAGCCCGGTGAACGCCCGGAACTCGTGGCCGAAGTGGGCCTGGTCGAAGTAGCCTGCGCCACCGGCGAGCTCGCCCCAGTCGATCGGTTCGGCGGGGTTGATCGCGAGCACGGTGGCGGCGAAGCGGCGGGTGCGGGCCAGCCGCTTCGGCGTGACGCCGATGAGCTCCTTGAACCGCTGTGCCAGGTGAGTGTTGCTGACACCGGCTGCCACGCTCAGGTCGCCGATCGCCACCGCCCCGCTGGTCGCCGCGATGACGCTGCTCGTATGGCGGACCAGCCTCAGGCCGGGGGTCTCGCACAGCCGTCGCATCAGCTCCTCTTCGAGCAGCGTCAGCATCTCGTGCGGTCCGTCCGCCGTGGCCAGCCGGTCTCGCAGCTCAGCGGTGGCGGGCCGGCCCCAAACCTGCTCTACCGTCACCGGCCGGTCACACAGCTCGGCCGCGGGCATCGGCAGGAACGGCGCCAGCCCCCACGGCTTGACGTGCACGCCGACGGACCGGGTCGGGAGTGGGTAGCCGAAGTCCCACGCGCGGGTGGGCATGGTGACCACGCAGCCGTCGGCGTACTCGGCCGTCTCGATGTCGGTCCCGGCGCGGATACGGAACGGCGCCCCGAGGTTGACGATGAGCAGCGCCGCCGGCGCCGGCGGCAGCGTCAGCCGGGCGTACGGCGGCGCACCCTCCAGGTAGTAAAGGTCGTCGATCAGCCCGTCCAGCGGCGGTCGCGGCACTCTGGACACGTACTCCACGCGCACAGCATCGCCGACGCCCCGCCGGCATCGCCCGCCGGGATGGTCCAGCCGCGCTGCCGCCAGCATCGAGCCAGCGCCGATCCCGGACGAGCGCCCGGCCGCGGACATTTGCGTGGATACGCGTGCTGCGTGAGAGATGGAGGATTCTCGGCCCCTCCGGTGTCGCCCTGCTTCCCCCTAGCGTGCGAGGCGATCTGGTTTGCCACACCGACCTGTGTCTGGAAAACGCCATGATCCGGTATGTTGCAGTTCCTCGCGGTCTGGGCGACATGTCCACGTACGGCACTGGTCGACGGCCGGGACCGAGGTGGACACCACGTTGGACCGTGTGGCCGTCCCGTCGGCGAGGGAGAGCCGCCATTCGCAACGAGCCCGACGGGCGCTTCACTCCACGCGGCCTAGCGATGTCTTCACTGGCAGATCACTCTTAACGGTTATTCCTAACGCCCGATGCGGGCTGGGTCGCAGGTATTCCGGAATGGTTCATCCGGCAGATACTGGTCCCATTCTTTTTCGGTTAGGCCGCCGCCCGCGCGTTGACAGGACACCTCTACCACATGCGTCCGAAGCTGCTGCAAACTGGCGGCGTCCCACAGTCGTACTGTGGTGTCCCAGCTGGCGGTGGCGAGGATGCCGTCGGGGCCAAATTCCAGTTTGGATATCGAGTCGGTGTGGGCGGTGAGGGGGTCGCCGACTTGGCGTGGATTGATTGGGTCGGATATGTCCCAGAGCTGTATCGTCTTCTCGTCGGCGGTGGCGAGGAGACTGCCGGGTCCGAGCGCCACGTCCGCCTCAGAGTTGGTGTGGCCGGTGAGGGGGTTGCCAAACTGGTGGGCGCTATCTGGACTGGCCACGTCCCACAGTCGTACTGTCCCGTCATCGCTGGCGGATACTAGTATCCCATTTCGTCCGAAGGCCACCGAGGTCACCGAACTGGCGTAGCTGGTGGTAAGAGGCTTACCGCGCTGGTAGGGGTGATCGAGATCAGTGACGTCCCACAGTCGTACTGTGGTGTCCCAGCTGGCGGTGGCGAGGATACCGTTTGGTCCGAATGCCAGCGTGAATATATCGTCGGTGTGGCCGGTCAGACTGCCGCCTCTGCGAGGGTTGGCCGGGTCGGTGACGTCCCAGAGCTGCACCGTCTTCCCGCTGACGGCGGCGAGAACTCCGCCAGGGCCGAAGGCCAGCGTGTCGACGGGGCCGATGAAGGAAGCGTCGAGTTGCTGAGGGTTGGTGGGGTCAGTGACGTCCCAGAGTTGTGCCGTCCCGCTGTCGCTGGTTGTGGCGATGAGCCCATTGACGCTGAATGTCATTGTGGACAAAAGGCCGGCGTCACCCGTGAAGAAGCGACCCGCCGGGTCGGGGTGCGCTGGGTCTGTGACGTTCCATAGCAGTACCGTTCCGTCGTTGCCGGCGGAGGCCAGTGTCTCATTGGGTCCAAAGGCCACTACCCACACCTGGCTGGAGTGGGCGGTGATGGTGGCGCGCAGAGCGGGGGTGTCGCCCAAGAGGCCGAGCAGATTGCCGCGAATGCGGTCTCGGTGATTGCGGGGGGAAAGGTCGTAGGCGGCCACGGCAAGACGAAGTGCTAGGACCGGGTCCTTGGCGCGGATACTGTCGGCGCGGACAAGGAGCTGGTCGGCGGTCCTGACACGGTCTCCTTCTTCCGCAGTACCCCTCATCTGAAGGCCATAGACCACAAGAACGACGAGGGCGACGAGGAGGCCGATAAAAACGGTCCAAATGCGGGCGAGCCTGCGTCGGCCTCGACGACGGCTATCGATCAGAAAATCGCGGGTGACGGACGTGAGGTTGTCTGAGTCGAAAGCAGCGAGTGCTTCAGCCGCTAGGGGAAGGCTCCACAACCGTTTGGGTGGGCGACCGTGATGATCCCAGTCGGCGGCAGCAGTATCGGCCTGACTGCGTAGCCGGAGCTGGTCGGACCTCTGATCGATCGCTTTGGCGAGAGGGCACCAGTCTGCGAAGAGCCGTTCGTGGGCGATGTCAATGGTCGCTGAGCCGCCGGGAGTAGCGTCAACAGTAAGCAGCCGGTGGGCAATGAACGGCGCGAGTGTACTGCGGATGCGATCATTTATGTCGTCGAGGGTAAGACGGTGGCGCGTTGGGCGGCCCTCGGTGTCAACGCTGATCAGTTGCAGCAGGCCAGTCAGCACCTCTTCACGGCTGAGGCCAGTAGCGGTGGCGGCCTTGTCGAGGGCGACGTCGGCATGTTCGATGAGAACGCTACGCACTTCGCCGATAGCTTCGTACAGAACATCGGAGATTATTGTCGTGCCTACCCGGTGCGCTTGGACGCAGAGCCGTTGTAGCGTAAAGGCAAGTAGCGGCAGGGCTTGCCCGTCTCCGGTGTCGGTAACCAGACGAGCAACCAGCTGGTCGTCGATGGTCAGCCCGGCCAGTCGCGCCGGCTCGCTGACCACCAGACGAAGCATTTCTTGGCGCAATGGGAGGATTGCCTCGGTACGTATTGGTAGCCCTACCTGTGTGGTCTCCTCGACGAGCCGTCCAAGATACTCCGAGCGCAGGGTAGCGACCACCCGCACAGGTCCGGCACTTGCCGCGGCGAGCACGGCGAGAAATTCCTTCCTGCTGTCTGGGCTGGCTCGAACCAGCAGCTCCTCCGCTTGGTCGATGATGACCAGCAGCCGCGGCGCGGTCCGAGCTGCCGCGAGAAGTGCTCGCGTAACCTCCACGATCGCATCCGGCTTGGCGAGCTGGCTGGTCAGCTGGCTGCTTTCCCAATTCAACCCGTGATCGCGGGCTAGATCGGCGAGCACCTCTGCCAACGCGACCAGTGGCCGGTCACCGGGGGCGAAGGGAGGTGCCACCAGCCAGTGGTAGGGATCGTCCGTCATCGCCGGGACAAGCCCGGCTGCGACAAGAGACGACTTGCCGCACCCGGACGGGCCAACCACTGCCAGCAGCCCAGCTCTGTCCCCAGCCGGGCTGGTCAAGGTGTCTACGAGCCATCTGATCTCCGCGTCTCGGCCTTTGAACACTGCCGCCAGGCTGGCGTCGAAGGCAGCGAGACCGGGAAATGGTGACCTGCCCGGCGGCCATGCCGCCCCCCGTCCCTGAAACTGACCGGGGAAGTACAGCGCCTTCTGGCCAGTACCAGTACCTGGCCTGCCTGGGAACGCCAGGACATGTTCAGGTCTCTTCGCGCCGCGCACGGCCGCCAGCAGCCGTTCATAGGCGGTTGCTTCATCAACGCCGAACAGGTCGGTAGTGACCCGTTCGGAAAGCAATCCCGGCAAGAGGAAGTCTTCTACCCGCATCGGCAGGAGTTTGCGGAGATCACCCAACGGGTCCTCCGCCAGTGCGGATAGCCATTCCACCGCCTTACGCTTTGACGCAAAATAGGCAGGCGAGGCAACCGCTATGATCCGCTTTGCTTCTATCAGGGCGCGATGCTGCTCCCCGGTCCGGTGCATCCCGACGGAGAGGTCCCATGCCTCAACCCGAACGCTGTACCCGGCTTCCTCCAGCCGACTGGATATCCAGGTCGCCCACTCCTCGTCGGTTTCTATGTAGGACACGAGAAAATCTACGCCGCCGCCAGTTTGCGGGCCAGCGGGCGAGTCCGCTTCGGTCACCACCCATCTAGGGTCCCATATCACCGTCCTGTCAAAGAAGGAGGCCCCCAGCGGTGTCTTCGGTCAGAGCTGCTCGCGCCGGTGAGAAGCGCGCCGAGGTAAGGGGCCAACCCTCGCCGGAGGACAGCCCCGAGGTCACCTGCCTTGTTAGAAAGGCCAAACGCGGCTCCGATCCGGGTCCAGCACTTTCGGCGCTCCGCCGGCGCACCACCTGGCATGCTGCAAGATGTTCGGTGGCCTGCCCAGGGCGGTTCGGATCCGACAGAGGGATGCCGGGCATGCCGCCCTCGGCCCACGAGACGCTGATCGAGCCGGCCCGGCCCGATCCGAAAGCCACCACCGTCACCGACGGCGTTGTTGCGCCCGGCCGAGACACGGCATGGCAGATGCGGTTCCGTGCCCTGGTCACGGCGCCAGAGCGAGCTCGGTGAACGCTGCCGCGAGGCGGCGGTGGGGTTCGGTGTCGGTGGCGAGTTCGTAGTGGCCGCGGCGAAGGTTCTGGACGAAGGCGTGGCCGGAGCTGATGATCTGGGCGGAGCGCAGCCGTTTGAGCCCTCGCATCGGCCGCAGCCGGGCTTTCGACCGGCCATGATCGGCCACTTGCCGGCGATCTTGACGTACGTTTCGTCCGCGAACCATCTGTCGCCGGGGCTGTGGCGACACGGCCGGGCGGCGTCGATCAGCAGCGGGGTGAAGCGGCAGACCCATCGGCAGATCGTGACGTGGTCGACGTCGATGCAGCGCTCGGCGAGCAGCTCCTCGACATCGCGGTAGGACAGAGAGAACCGCAGGTACCACCGCACCGCCAGAACGATCACCTCCTGCGGGAACCGGAACCCGGCGAACTCCGGCACTGGTACCGGCGGACCAGGGCAGCGAGACACCACTCGATCATGCCTCGACCACCGAAGTGGACCACTGCACCAGCCCGTGCAACAGCGCCCCGCCAGCTGATACCGGCCGGCCCGCTCGACGACGATCTCTGCCGCGCTGGCCTGGCCGTGCTCGAGGCCTGCACGCTGTCCGTGACCGCGCCGGTGGCCGCGGTCGGCTGTCATTTCTACGTTCAGTGGCAGTTGCACTCGCCGCCGGCGGCGCAGTGGGCGCAGCCGGTGTGGCAGGCGGCGGGCTCGGGCGGGACGTCGAGCATCGGGTTGCCGTCGAAGAAACCGAACGGCTTCAGGTGGAAGCCGATCTTCGTGACCGGCATGACCGGCCAGTCCTCCGGTCGGACGACGTGGTGGGCGCCGGCCGTGTACCAGAGGACGACGTCCGTGTCCGCCAGCGGACGGTCGGCCTGGACGTACCTGGCCACGCCGTCGCCGCTGATGTTCTGGGCGACGTAGTCGCCGCAGGCGTAGCGCTCAGCCGGGTCATACGCGGTCACCCACAACTGCTTCGTCGCGAAGCCGCCACGCTGGGCCTGCTGGGAACCGTCGACCCACAGCGGCGCGGTGTAGGCGCCGGGCTCGAGCTTGTACGCCGTCGGGGCGCCCAGCTTGGACGTCCGGTCCGCACTGGCGATCAGCCACGCGCGGCCGTTCAGCGGGTTGCCGTCCCTGCCGCTCATGGCCTCGGAGGTAATCGGAGTCTTCACCGTCCGCCAGGCGTTGCCGTGGGGGTTCGCGGGGCTCATCGGGCCGGCCGAGACCGAGTCGACCTCGTAGACGGTGTTCCGGTCGCCGTCGACCCGCATGTCCAACCGAATGCTGAAGTAGTGCTCGTGGTTCGGCGCGTGCAGCCCGGGCGCGATCAGGGTGCCGTACTCCGGCGTCGCACCGACCTCGCAGGCACCGGTCGAGAGGATTCCCGTCAGCTTGATTTCCAGCTCGATCGAGCCGTCGAGATAGAGATTCCAGTAGAAGCCGTACTCGTAGTTGCCGACGGTGGCGTAAAAGGAGACGACGAGGCGGCGGTTGCGGCGGACCTCGCCGCGCAGGGTGCGGAAGTCGGTGTGCTTCCAGCCGACCGACGCGTCCTCCTCGTGCATGCAGACCGCGTTGTCGATCGTGACCGGCTGGCCGTCCTGGTCATTGACGACGCCATCGAAGTAGAAGATCTCGCCGAGGCAGTCGCAGCCGAGGGTGAGCGAGTTCGCCAGCCAGCCCAGGCCGTACTCGCCCTCGTCGAACACGTTCTTGTTCCAATGCGTCGGCGCCGGGTCGCCATACGGGACGTACATCTCGGCCAGCGAGGCCCGGTACAGAACGGGACGTACCTCACCTCTGTCGACATAGCAGACGTCGTGCAGCACCAGACCCTCGCGGGGCGTGAAACCGATCCGCAGCCGCCAGTTCGCCCACTCGACGTAGTGACCCCCGACCGTGAAGCTCGGCCCGTCCGGCTGGATGATCTCGATCGGCTTCATCGGCGGACGTTGCTCGGTGAAACCCGTGACGTTGCCCGCCTGGACCATGAGGTCGGGCTCGTAGTTGCCGCCCAGCGGCGGCAGTGGGACGACGCCATGGTCAGCGACCTCGACGACCTCCATCGTGTCGAGGTCGACCGTGACGATCAGTCCCTCGACCGGGCGCGCGTAGCCGTTGTCGAACTGGGACGAGCGGACGAAGGTGAGCGGGCGGATGATGCGGCGCAGAGCCGGGTCGTCCTCGGGTCCGGTGTAGCCGCTGGCCCACGGGTCGATCATGCAGAGTTCGAAGTCGGTGACCCCACGCTTGCGAACTGCCTCCCGCCAGCGCGGGTCCGCGCGCACGACCGCCTCGCAGGCCATGAACTCCTCGGTCATCATCGGCGCCTGCATCCCGTCGACAGCGCGCCAGGAGACAACATGGCCGCGGGTGAGCGAGACGACGGCCTCGTAGGTGGTCCGCGTCTTCGGGTTGCGCAGCACCATCGCGGCCTGCCGGTCCCACGGCGTTCCGGCCGTCCAGGCGACGACCTGAGCCTTCGGCGGCTCGGCGAGCTCGACGTAGGCGAACCGGGAGCCCTCGACGAACAGGTCGGAGGTCGTCAGGATCGCGGTTGCCGCGCGCACCTCGTCACCGCTGAGCGGCTCGAGCGGGTGCGGCGCGGTGCCGATCGCATCGGCGGTGGTAGTCATCGTGCTCCTTGCCGAGGCGTGGTCCTCACAGTCAGGCGGACCACGCTAGCCGCGCTCCGTACCTGGCAGACGCCACCCACATTTCGCTCAGGAAAAACCGCCAAGCCCAGGGCAGAGCAACCGGCGCCGAGCCGACCACGGTTGGATCAGAACATTGCCGCCTACCGGTTTCACCGAAGGCGTTCCAGCCCGCACCGTGATGGAGCTGCTCGGCTACTCGACAATCCAGCTGATCATGAACACCTGCGCCCACGTCATGCCCGGGACCCAACGGAACGCGGTGGGCCTGTTGCATTCGGAGGGCCGGGGGCGCGCGAAGGCCCTGACAGGCGCGAGGATCAGACCATCGCGGCGAGTTCAGTGAACGCGAGCGATAGCCGCAGCTGTGGCTCGGCGTCGGTGGCGAGTTCGTAGTGGCCGCGGCGGATGTTCTGGATCAGGGCGTGTCCGGTGCTGACCGTCTGGCGGAGCGCAGGCGTTTGAGCCCGTGCATCGGCCGCAGCCGGGCTTTCAGCCGGCCGTGATCAGCTTCGACCTTGTTGTTCGCATACCGGACGTCGAGATGGGGCGCGGCGGGCAGCTGCTCGTCCAGGACCTGCGGGTAGGCCGGGGCCCGGTCGGTGGTCACCTCCACTGGGCGGCGACCGTGCGACAAAGCCCGGGCGAAGAACCGGCGCGCGGCGGCCAGGTCCCGTTTCTCGGATGCCGGCACGTCGATGACCTGCCCGAACTGGTCGATCGCCCGGTACAGGAAGCACGACCGACCCGTGATCTTGACATACGTTTCTTCGGCGAACCACCTGGCACCAGGGCTGTGGCGACACGGCCTGGCGGCGTCGACCAGCAGCGGCGTGAACCGGCGGACCCACCGGCAGATCGTGACGTGATCGACCTCGATGCCGCGCTCGGCCAGCAGCTCCTCGACGTCCCGATCTGACAGCGTGAACCGCAGATACCAGCGCACGCCGAGAACGATCACCTCGGCCGGGAACCGGTACCCGGCGAACTCCGACACCGGCACCGACGGACGAGCGCGGCCTCGAGACACCACTCGATCATGCCTCGAGCACCCAGATGGACCACGACATCGGCCTGTGCAACAGCGCCACCCAACCCCTCTCGAAGTGTCGCGTGGATGACTGGACCACATGCGCCATGCGGGCCCCGCGCCGCTCTTTTTCGGGGGACAATTGATGTGGTTGCGGCCGATTGCGAGCGGGTCGACGACGTCGTGGGGGTTGGATGACGGTTGGTCCTGAGGTTCCGACTCCCGAGCTAGCCCGCGCACTCTTCGTTTCCAGTCCCTCCTGGCGGCTGGGCTGGGCCTACCTGGATCCTGGCCGCAGGCCTAACCCGCACCGCGGCCGTGAACCCAGGCTCGTGGAGCCGTCGTTCAACGAGAAAGAGGTGCGCGCGCAGCTGAAGAAGCGTGATGTCGCCCTCGGGGTGTTCGGGCTGTTCGGCTTTCTGACCGGCATCCTCGCCGCGTTCGCCGCCCTGGCCCTCGTCGGTGTGACCATAACGTTTCTGGTGCCGAGCTGGCGCAAGTCCGAGATAGAAGACCAAGGCTACAGCTACCCTGTTCTCGCCGCCGAATTCCTACTCATGATCGCCCCTTTCGGTCTTCTTTGCCTCGTGCGGTTTTCCTGGATCGAGAGGCGCCTGAAATCCAAGCTCGAAGCGCGGCGGGAGAAATGGCGGGTCGAGGTCTTCAACGCGCAGGTGTCGTACCGGAACACGTGGGCGAAGTGGAAGAAGGCGTTCGACGGTCACGAGGAGGCCGAGCGCCGACGACGTGCGGCGGCGACGCTGTTCGATCCGATCCTGTTGCGTTCGCCCTGCGAGCGGCTCGACGTGGTGGGTGGCACGGAGGCCGGCTGGGCGAGCCTACTGGCCACGTTCGGGTCATCGGCGCTGGCGGGCGGCGCTGGCATCGTCGTGCTCGACCTGAGCGAGTGGGGTGTCGCGCACGGGCTGGCCGACCTGGCGGCGCAGGAGGACCATCAGGTTCGCCGCTGGGAGCTGCCCGCGGACCTGCCGCGGCTGATGTCGCTTGACGCGCTCGGCGCGGACGAGGTGGCGGACCTGCTGGCCGAGGCGGTGCACTCGGTCCGCGGCGAAGGCGCGGACCCGGCGATGCGCACCCTGGACGCAGACATCGTGCGGACGGTAGTCGACCGGCTGGGCGGATCATTCACCTTCCCGCGCATCGCCGCCGGGTTGCGCGTTCTCGAGAGCGCCGACGACGAGGGCATCGCGGCCCTGCTCACCACCGAGGAGATCACCGGCCTCGTCGCGGCGATGGACCGGTTCACCCGCAGCGACCGGGCGCGGGACGAGGTGCGACACGTCCGCGCCTCGGTGCAGCTACTTGCCGGCCCGCCGATCGGGCCGGTCACGGCCGAGAACGAGGCGGAGACGACGACGCCCGACGGTGACCACTGGTGGTCACCGGGGCCAGGCCTGCGGATCGTGGAGACCTCGGCGCGGATGACGTCGAGCGCCGGGAAGGACCTTACCGACCGGGTCACCTTTCAGGTCGTTCTGCACCATCTCCGGCAACGGCGGCCGACTCCGACGGGAATGGTCCTCGTCGTTGCCGGGGTGGACCATCTCGGCCGCGCGGCGCTGCGCGAGCTCGCCCGCTATGCGACCCGGGCGAAGGCACGGCTGGTCTACCTCCACCACGGCCTGGACGACGAGGTCGAGAAGCTGATCGGTTCGCCGGGCAGCGCCACCGTCGTCATGCAGCTCGGCAACGCGCGGGAGGCCGAGGCCGCCGCGCGGTTCATCGGACGTGGTTACAAGTTCGTGTTCTCACAGCTCACGGTGCAGGTCGGCCGCTCACTGACCAAGGGGTCCGCCGAGAGCGTCGGCGGACAGGAGGGCTGGTCGTACACCCACGCGGCGGGCACCGAGTCGTCGTCGCACAACTGGTCGCGCAGCTGGCAGACCACCCACAACCTCGCTGTGGCGGACAGCGTCAGCCACGGCGCGACCGTCCAGCGCGTCTACGAGTTCGCCGTCGAGCCAACCCGGATCCAGAGCCTGCCCGGGACCGCGTTCTTCCTGATCGACACGGTGGAAGGCAACCGCCTGACCCGATCCGGCGACTGCAACCCCGGTCTGGCGTCCCTGCGCAACACGTCCGCGGTCCCACGGTCGGCGCGTCCGGCGGCCGTCTCCGAACGGGCCCGCACCGGGGATCACGGATATCGGGTGTCCCGCGGTCGTCAGGTCACCGAGCCGGGGGGTTAGGTGTTCGACGGGTTCGAGCTCTTCCAGGTCGTGTCGGTGCCCAGGCCGCGCGCGGGCTCCGCGGACACCGAGCTGGCCGGCGCCCAGGTCTTCGCCGCGCTCATCGGCGCGCACGCCGAGCTGACCAGCCGTGCCGGCCCCGGCGAGACCGCGGGCGCGGCCAGCGGTGCCGCCTCGCCCGCGATCATGGTCGGCTGGATCCGACCGCGGGGTGAGCGCCGGATGCGGTTCCTGCTCGGCGGGCGGCCGTTCTTCCCGCCGGCCGACGTTCAGGAGGCGGTCGCGGGCCAGGACGGCGACGGCCCGCGCCGGGTCCTCTACCCGCCGGGCAGTCTCGCTCGGCCGGTCAGCACGCTGGACGTCGCCGCGGATCTGGACGCCTTCCCCTGCTGGCTGCGGTGCGCCGGGCGCCCCGAGGCACTCTGGGCGCCCGAGGCGCGGGGAACCAACCCCGTACGCCGGGGAGGCTTCGACGACTACGCGGCCCACCTCGACACGGCGTACGCGTGGCTGGTGGTGGCCCAGCCTCGGCCGGCGACGGACGTCGACCTCGAGCTGGCCCACCTGACCGCGCGGATCCCGCTGCTGCGGCAGCGGGAGAACCTGGCCTCGGCGAAGGTGGACCTCGAACGTGCCGAGTCGCGGTACCGGGAACTGAGCCGGGCCCACTCAGTCGGCATGTGGGACGTGGACATCCAGGTCGGCGCCACGTCCGCGGCCTCGGCCCGGATGGTCGCCGCGCTGATGTGCGGATCGAGTGACCTGGACGGCCTGCCCTACGCCCTCGCCCCGTGCGGACCGGTCGCCAGCGCCCCGTCCTGGTCGTTCGCCACCGGCCCCACCGCCGCGGAAGGCGTCCGGTCCGGTCCGGCCCACGGCCCGCGAGCTGACACCGGGGCGGTCGACGACGATGGCCCGCGTGCCCCCTTCGCCGCGAGCGCGGAACTCGTCATGGCGATCGCTCGGCTGCCCCGCCGGGAACTCCCGGGCATCAACCTGGTCCTGCCCCACACGTTCGACGTGACCCCCGAAGAGAACGGGGGACCCACCAGGAGCGCCGAACCCGGCGGCGGGACGCCGGTGCTGCTGGGTGACGTGCTGGACGCCGGCTGGGCGCCGAGCGGGCCGCTGATGGTGTCCCGGGCGACGCTGAACCGGCATGCCTTCGTCTGCGGCGCCACGGGCGCGGGCAAGTCGCAGACCGTGCGCTCGCTGCTGGAGTCGGTGAGTCTCGCGCCGGAGCCGATCCCCTGGCTGGTGCTCGAACCGGCGAAGGCCGAGTACGCCCGGATGGCCGGCCGGCTCGCCGGTCACGGCGAGGTCGTCGTCATCCGGCCAGGGCTGACCGGCGTCCGCCCGCCATCGTTGAACCCGCTCGAACCCGAGCCGGGTTTCCCGTTGCAGAGCCACCTCGACCTGGTCCGAGCGCTGTTCCTCGCCGCGTTCGAGGCCCACGAGCCGTTTCCACAGGTACTGGCCCGCGCACTGACCGCCTGCTACAGCGAGCACGGCTGGAACCTCGTCCTGGACCGGCCCGAACCACCGACGAGACCCAAGCTGTGGCGCCGCGGGCCGGACGCCGACCCGGACGTGCCGACCCGGCGGCGATACCCGACGCTGGGCGACCTTCAGCGCACCGCCAGCACGGTGATCCAGAACATCGGCTACGGGGCGGAGGTGACCGCCGACGTCCGCGGGTTCGTCGACGTGCGGATCGGCAGCCTGCGCGAGGGCACCCCGGGGCGGTTCTTCGAGGGCGGGCATCCGATCGACATCGGCGCGCTGCTGACCCGCAACGTGGTGTTCGAGCTGGAGGACATCACCAACGACCAGGACAAGGCGTTCCTGCTCGGCGCCGTGCTGATCCGGATCGTCGAGCACCTTCGGGTTCGCCATGGCCGCGGGGGCGCCGACGGGCTACGGCACCTGCTCGTCGTCGAGGAGGCGCACCGGCTGCTGCGCAACGTCGCCGACGGCCCGGCCGCGGCGGCGGTGGAGATGTTCGCCGCCCTGCTCGCCGAGATCCGCGCCTACGGCGAGGGCGTCATCGTCGTGGAGCAGATCCCGGCGAAGATCCTGCCCGACGTCGTCAAGAACACCGCGCTGAAGGTGATGCACCGCCTGCCGGCCGCCGACGACCGGCAGGTCGTGGGCGCGACGATGAACCTCACCGAGGAGCAGTCCGAACTCGTCGTCGCGCTGCCCCCGGGCGTCGCCGCGGTCACCGTCGACGGCATGGACCGGCCGCTGCTCGTCCGGATGACCCCAGGTGGGAATCGGGAGTCGCCGCGGCTGGCGTCCTACGACGGAGTTCCGCTGGCCGGGCCGCGATCGCGCCTGTGCCCGCCGACCTGCGCCGCCAGCCCCTGCCGGCTGGTTCACATGGTCGTCGCCGACCGGCTGGCCCGTGAACCCCTCCTGGTGGTCTGGGTCGAGGCCGTGACGATGCACCTCGTCACCGGCCTGGGAGACCTGCGCGGGGCACCGCCGCCACTTCTCCGGCCGGCCCTGGCCGGCCTGCTGAGCGAGGCCGATCCGGAGATCCGGCGCTGCGCGCTCGACTACTGCGTGGAGCGCGCGATCGCCGCCCGGAACACCCAGCTGGCCGGGGCGGTAGACCCCGACGACCTTGCCGATCGGCTGCTCGCGCTCCTGCTCGCCCAGCTCGACGGGACGCCGCTCGCACCGGCCGACGGCCGCCGGTTCACCGCCGGCATGTACCGCTGGCTCGACGTCCGGCGCGCCCTCGTCGAAGGCTGCCGAAAGCTGGGGAGAGACGCCCCGCCGCACGCGGACACCGACCTGTGGCGCCGCCGCGGGCTCGTCCTCGACGGGCTCACCCTGGGCGCCCAGCACGACGCCATGCTCGTCCACCGCTCGTTCGCCGACGGGCAGGACCAGGTCGTCACGGGGAACCTGGCGACCAGCCGACTGTGTCAGGCGGTCGTGGCCCTGACCGGCGGCCACACCGCCGCCTGCCTCGACCGAGCCATGCACCAGGCCTGCTCGGGCACCGTCCTGGACGACCTCGTCAAACAGGCAGCCAACCTCGTCGAAGCCGGATCTCTGGAGGGCACGCATGTCTGAGCTTCCCGTTCAAGGAATCTCCGAGACCATCAAGGCGGTCGCCGACGTGGTCAGTTCCGTTACCGAGGAGGTCGGCGGCGCGGCCGGGAAGGCCGCCGAAGCGGTCGGCACGGTCGCGGAGACCGCTGGGGAGGCCGCCACGGAGGCGTCGAGCGCCGCGGTCGAGACCGGCGCGCCCGCCCTGGAGGGCGCGCTTGCCAAGGCCAGCGCCCTCGACGGCTCCGCGGAGCCCCTGCCGGACCTTGTCGAGGCACCTGCCGGGGTTCCGGCGGAACCGAGCCCGGTGGAATCGGCACTCGTGAATCCGACGCAGGCCGATACACCGGGGCAGGCCATCGAACCGGGCTCAGGTGTCAATGCGGAGCATTCAACCCCGATCGATCACGAAGCCGGGGAGGCAGCATTGCCCGCAAGCACCCACGACAAGGCTGCCAGTCTCGACGGCACGTTCGGGCCCGAAACAACCGGGCTCCCGACCGAGACCGAAACTCCGGCCGGGAACTCGGACCGGGCCGACGGCTCGACGCCCGCATTGAAGAAAATCGGACTCGTTGCCGCGGCGGTCATCGCAGCGGCCGTCCCGAGCGGGGAAGGTTCGGCTGCGAAAGTAACCCCCGACATCTCACCCACGCAGGCCGTGGCAATGACGGGAGAGCGTCGACGCGAAGTGGACGAGCAACTGGCGGAGAACCCACCGACCGACAAGGGGAAGATAGCGACAGGACCACCCTTCCCGCCAGAATCCACGGAACCGGAACACCTCGCCCTCCCGCCGTCCGGCGACACATCGGAGAATCCACCGGAAGGCGCGGAGGCCGCAGCGACGGCGCCTCCGTTCACGCCGCAATCCACGGACGTCGTACAAGCCGACCTCCTGAAAGCCAGCGAGTCGCCAGGGTGGCGGTCTCTGACGTAGCGCCCCGACCCCGCCACAGTTCGCCTGTCTCGACGCCGCCCACAAGGGGCGACGGTCAGGCCGTCAGGCCCAGGCGGCGCAGGAGTTCCCCGTGCGCCCGCTGACCGTAGTATTCGAACATCTGGGCGAGCAGGCCATCGCGGAAGGTTACCCGGATGGCGAGCTTGTTCTCATACCGCCCACCGCCGACCAGTTCCGCGACCATACGCTCCTCGACGAAGGCCACCTCGGGGTCGTCGGTCTGGTAGAAGCGGACGTCATGCACGTCGATTCGCTCGGTGGCGGCGCCGAAACCCTTGAACAGCTGCGCCAGTGCCGCTCGGCCCTCGACGAGCGCCGGGAAGCTCCCAACGGGATAGGCCACCTCATAGCGGGCCTCGTCGTGCCAGCAGGCGATGAACTCGTCGATACGCCCGGCGTAGAGCAACGCGCTCGACGTCCTCCAGACCGCCTCGTTGCGCGCACGGGCAGCGGCCAGCTGGGTCGGAGAGGGGGTCATCGTGGTCGCGGTCATTGCATGTCCTCCGGTGGGGTCTTCGCTGCGGTGTCGTGTTCCGTGAAGGATCAGCGCGAAAGGATCAACGCGGGGTGAAGGTGGCCGCGGCGAGCCGGGCGTAGCGGCGACGAGTGAGGATCCACAGCAGGTGCATGGCCCGCGGGACCGACGCGAGCAGCTCGGCCTTTTCCGCCTCGTCGAGGTGTGACAACAGCCAGGGGGCGGTGAACGGAAGCTGCCTCATGGGCGTCATCCGTACGGCTTTCGCGTTCAGCTCGTCGAACTCGGCGCCAGTGAAATGGCGGGCGAACAGCGGGGCGATCTCGTCATCCTCGAACCCCAGGTGACGGTCGAGGTGGTCTGACAGGTCCTCGGCCAGGGCGGCGGAGCGTCCGTGGTCGCCGCTGACGAGGGCCGCGCGGAGCTGGTTCAGGATCGCATCGAGTTCCGCGTGGTCGTTTTCCAGCGCGGGCGCGTAGTCGCCGTAGGTTGCGACGCGGGCCGCCAGGGCCGGGAACAGCAGGGTGTCCTCGATGTGATGGTGGAGTCGGATCTCCTCGGCGAAGCCGTGGAACCAGCGGGCGAGCGCCCTGGCGGTGTCGGCGTCCGCCGTCGCTGAGGAGGCGGCCGCGGCCAGCCGGGCGGCGCTCGCCCTTAGCGCCTGGTGGACCCGGAGATAGCTGCTGAGGTTGGGAGTGGACGCGGCCGGACGGGTATTGGTTCGCATGGTGCAAGGATGTGAGCCCGGGCTGGGACGGAACCTTGACGGAAGCTTGACGTCCACCGCGACCGCCCGCGGCCTGACGACGGGCAGGGACTACCCGGCCTGACAACGGTGAGGACGGCGCGCGGCCCGAGGACAGGCGGGACTGCTCAGCTCCGCGCGGTGACGATCTGGCGGGCCACGATCGGCAGCGCGAACGCGTCGGCGAGCGCCGCGGCTCGGGTGAATGCGGCCAAGGCCGCGGCTTCGTCCCCGGCCGCGCGAAGGAACCGGCCCTGGTGCAGCAGCGAGCGGGCCAGCCAGGCGGGTGAGCCCACCCTCTCGTGTCCGGCGACAGCGGCCGCGAAGGCGGGGCGAGCCCGGGCCGTGTCGCCCACCGTCGCGTGCAGCCGGGCGATGGCCAGGTCGACGAGGCCGAGCGAGCCAGCGGCTGTGCCGGCCGACGCCCACCGGCCGGCCCACGGCGTGATCCGGTCGAGCAGGACGGCGGCAGCGACGGCGTCGCCGGTCTCGGCAGCCACGATGGCGGCGGCTACGTCGATGAACACGGTGACGTAGTCGAGAGGCCGATCCGGCACCGTCCCCTGTGGGTATGGCAGTTGCCGGACAGCATCGTCGGGCCGTCCGAGGTCGAACAGGATCACCGCGACGTAGAGCCGGATGGCGAGCGCGAAGCCGGTGACGTCGGCGCCAGCCAGTACCGCGTCGATGAGACCATCATCCAGTCCGCCGAGGTCATGGCCGATCGTCAGGCGTTGGGCGAGGCGATAGAACCCGGCCTCGTCGCCGCGGCCGCGGCGGAACACCTCGAACGCCTCCTCGGCGTGCCGCACTGCCTCGCTGTAACGTCCCCGTGCGAGCTCGAAGAGGGCTCGGAAGAAGGCGAGCTGGCCGCGCAGCGCCTGGCCGACGGGCCGGTCGCCCAATCCGAGACATCGCGGCAATCGCGCCTGGACGGCGTCGAAGTCGCCGAGCGCGAAGTCCGCCTGGGTCACCTGCAACTGGGCGACGAGGACGAGATCGTCACCCAGCGCGGCCTGCTCGGCGAGGGCGAGCAGTTCGAGCGCGACCCGCCGGCGGACCGGCACCGCGGCAGGCCGCTTCAGCGCGAAGGTACGGGCATGCAACGCGCCAGCCAGCACCGCGGGATCGCCGAGGCGCCGCGCGATGTCGATCGCCTCGTTCGTAGCGCGGTCTCTGCGTTCGGTGTCGCTGCTGTGGGACAGTTCGGTCGCCAAAGCCGCGAGAACGAGCACCCGCGCTGCGCTGTCGTCCGCCGGGAGCGCCGCAAGGACGCCGTCCAGCACCGCGACGAGCCGGAGGTCGACAACCCCGTAGGGCTGGTTGGGGTAGATGCTCGGATGGTTGAGCACAGCCACGGCGGTACCCGTGGCCGCGACGTCCCCGAGCGAGCGGGCCACCTCGACGGCGGCGACCACGGCCTGCTGGGCGGCACGGACCTCGCCGGCCTGCTGGTGGGCGCGGGCCAGTTCGACCATTGCCCGCAGCCGGGCCGTCCCATCCGCGGGCTGGCTGCGTTCGAGCATCTCCACCACGCTTGCCCAGTGCCGGGCCGCCTCGGCAGGTGCCGCCCGTGCCTGGGCCAGCCGGGCTGCCCGGCGCCCCGCCGTCGCGGCAAGCGGAGCTGTGCCCGCGGCGGCGCCGGCCACAGCATGCGCAGCGACCCGCGCGGCGTGCTCGTCGCCTGGGTGACGTCGGGCCACCGACCGGGCGGCCGCGGCGTGCAGCCCGGCCCGGCGGGCGACGTTCACCTCGTCCGCGAGTGCCTCCGCGACGAGGACGTGGGAGAACCTGAACATGCCGGCGGCGTCGTCGGGCACCACCAGCCCCGCGTCCAGGATGTCGGCGAGGTCGACCAACGCTTCCTCGAGTGGGCTCTCGGCCACGTCCGCCACGACGGCGAGGTCGAACGGCGACCCGAGCACCGACGCGATGGACAGCAGCCGCTGCGCCCGAGCTGTCGGCAATTTCGCGACGCGTCTACGGACGATCGACTTCACGCCGAACGGCACGGCAGCCCACCCCGCGGGCAACGCGGGGTCGGAGAGGCGGCCCTCGGCAGCGAGAAGCTCGACGAGCTCTCGGATGAACAGCGGAAGGCCCCCGGTCCGCGACTGCACATGGGCGGCTATCGCCGGTGGTACCGGGGATCCAGCCCGGACGGCGAGCCATTCGGTCACTGTGGTGAGGTCAAGCTCGCGTAGCGTTACCTCCGCAATCTGCTGCCGGGCGAGTTCTGCGAGGCAGCGGCCCAGTTCGTCGCCGGTAGCCGACTCCGGCAGGCGAGTGGTCGCCAGCAGGAGGGTTCGGGTGGTGCGCAGTTCTCTGATGAGATGCGCGAGCACGCGCAGGGTGTCCCGATCGGCCCACTGCAGGTCATCTATGACGAGCAGGACCGGCCGGTTCGCCCCGCGTAGGGCGCCAACGGTGGCCTGGGCCAGGACGAAGGGGTCGCCAGCACTGGCCGGGTCGGCCGCCAGCATGTCGACATGGAGCGCGCCGACGTCGCGGAGTTGTCGGCCGAGGTGCGCCAGCGCCCAGAACGGCGGCGAGCCGCCGTTCTCGGGGCACCGTGCCCAGGCGGTGGCAAAGCCGCTGGTGGCGACGAGGTCGGTCACCCGCTCGACGAGAGCGGTCTTGCCGATGCCAGGCGGCCCGCTCACGGTGACCGCGCCGCCGCGCCCCCGGGCGGCGCCGGCCGCCGCACGCCGTAGTAGTTCGAGTTCGCCGTCCCGGCCCAGGAGCGGCTCCAATCGCAGCGAGGACGGCGGGCCGGCTCCAATCGCGCCCGCTGTCAGTTCGGGTGGCGTCGCCATCGTCGGCTGCCAGTCCAGATCGGCTGCCTGGGCGAGGATGCGTCGCTGGAGCTCCCGCAGTTCCGCACTCGGTGCCAACCCGACGGCGTCGATCAGCGCACGGCGAGAGCGCTCGATCACGCTGAGTGCATCGGCCTGCCGGCCCATGCGGTACAACGCGCGCGCGAGCAGGCTATGCAGTCGCTCACGCAGCGGGAACTCTGCCACGGCAGGTTCCAGAAGCGACACCGCCGCGTCGGCGCGTCCGGTCCGCAGATGAATCTCCGCCGCGCCCTCAAGCGCGACCCCCAACAGGCCGCGCAGCCGGGTGGCGGCGTCAAGGACGACCGGTCGGTCGGCGAACTCCGGGAGCGGGGGTGCGGTCCACAGCGCGGCCACCGACTCAAACGCGTCCAGCGCCTCGGCGTCCCGGCCCGCCCCTGCGCACCGGCGGCCGGCACTCAGTAGATCCTCGAATCGCAGGACGTCCACCTGCGCCCGCTCGGCCACAAGCCGGTACCCGGGCGGCTGGCGAACGACTACCGACGGCCCCGCCCCAACGGCGCGCGGCGGCTCCAGCACGCGGCGGAGGTGGGAGACATATGCGTGCAGCGAGGCCCGCTCGCGGTCGCCGTCCCGTCCCCAGAGCAGTTCGGCGAGTCGTTGCGCCGGCACAGTCCGGCCCGCCTCGAGGACCAGCACACCGAGCAGAAACCGCTGCTTGGGTCGTCCAAGGTCGACGGCTTGTCCCGCCCTGAACACCCGCAGGCCGCCGAACAGGCAGATGTTCATGTCCATCCAGGCCGACGATACTCACCCACATCCCCGCCCCGATGCGATGAAGGAGTGGGTCGGCACTGACGCCCCTGGGTTGTCAACTGGTCCGGGTGGGCGGCAGGAGACACCGATCTTGAAAAATGTGTTCGCGCACAGGGGATTGGGTCAGTCCTGTGGGGCGGTTCATAGCGAGCATCCGAACTGACGTCGTGGAGATCCATCGCGAGGCCGCGGGCAACCTGTGTCACCCAGGCGGCGGTGGGGTGCGGGGTGGCGCTGGCGCGCCACGCTCGGTCTCGACGGCCGCGCCGGCCTGACCAGGGCGGATGGCATTTTCGGCAGGGACACCGCCCAGATGCGCCCTACAGGCTCCGGCACGGTGCCGCGACATTTTCGACAAACCCGGCGCTGCAGCGACGTACGCGGACGGCTCGATCGGCGATCTCGACATCAGGAAACGCGAGCGATAAACCGGGCGGGCACGCCGATGCTGTCGCGCGGATCGAACAGATCCACGGCGGAAAGGCACGTCCAGGCCAGCAGAACGGTGAATCATGGCAAACTCTGTTTCCCGGCGCAAACGCGACCCCCATACGCCGGAGGATGTACTGATCACGGAAGAGGCCCGGCAGCCGGAAGACGACCCCACGCTGGGGATTTCGGTGGCGCCGCCAGCGGCGGGCGAGCCGGAGCCGAAGCATCGGATAGTCGCCATCGGCGACTCGCTGACCCACGGTTTCCAGAGCGGAGCCGTGTTCAACACGGCCCTGTCCTACTCGGCGGTCATCGCCCATGAGCTTGGCTGGTCCGGGCATTTCCGATATCCCACGTATGACGGCTACGGCGGTATCCCGTTCAATATCGAGCTGTTCGCGCGCAAGGCGGCGGAGAAGTTCGGCCGGCAGGTCGACTGGTTCGAGGCACCGCTGGCCGCGTTCTGGGCGCGGCAGTTCGCCGACGAGGTCGAGGACTACTGGGAACGCGGCGCCGGCGCCAGGACGCCCGGCGCGACCGGCATCAACCATGCCCTCGGGGTGTACGGCTGGGACCTGCGGGACGCGCTCGAGCGAACCCCCAAGATCTGCGCCGCGGGCATCGGCGCCCCCAAGGACAACCTGCTCGACCAGCTGGTCGAGGACAACGGCAACCGGGCCGCGCTGCGCGTCCTGTCGCCCAGCCGCCCGGACAGCACGCTCTTCGACCTCGCCCAGGAGCTGGGCGACGACGGCGGCATCGAGACTTTGATCGTCTTTCTGGGCGCCAACAACGCCCTGCCCGCGGTGGTCCAGCTCTGCGTCGCCTGGAGCGATGACGGATTCGACGATCTCGAGCGCAACCGTGACTTCACGGTATGGCGACCCACCCACTTCGCCCGCGAGCTCGACCTGGTGGCGGAGGCGGTCTCCAAGATCAAGGCCCGCCATGTCATCTGGTGCACCGTCCCGCACGTCACGATCGCGCCCATCGCCCGCGGCGTCGACAAAAAGGCCGAACCGGGCTCGCGGTACTTCCCGTACTACACCCGCCCCTGGATCACTGACCAGGAGTTCGACCCGAGAAAAGACCCCAACATCACCGGGCAGCAGGCCCGCGCGATCGACAGCGCGATCGACCAGTACAACGACGCGATCGTGACCAAGGTCAGGGAGGCGCGGCGGAGAAAGCTGAACTGGTACGTCTTCGAGGCGGCCGGCGTCCTGGACCGCCTGGCGTCGCGCCGCTACATCGACGACCCGAGGTCCCGCCCCGCCTGGTGGACGCCGTACTCACTGCCACCGGAACTCGCGGCGCTCGACCCAACACCCGACTCGACGTTCCTCACCAGCGACGGCGAGAAACGCTCCGGCGGCGGCCTGTTCTCCCTCGACGGCGTGCACCCAACGACCGTCGGCTACGGAATCCTTGCCCAGGAGCTCATCAACCTGATGCGGCACCACGCAGGCGTCGTGTTCCGCTACCCCGACGGCCGGCCGCGCCCGGATCCCGTCACCGTCGACTTCGCCAGGCTGATCAGGCGGGACACCCTCATCAAACGGCCCCCCGGAAACATCCAGGCCGGCCTCGACCTGCTCGGATGGGCCGATCAGACCACCTACCTGCTGCGGCGCGCCATCTTCTCGAGGAATGCGTGCCGCGACTTCCTGCGACTGTGAGCACCTTCTCCGATGCGCACCACGGTGACGGCCCGGCCGCTCGAAGCGGTGGCGGTCCGGGCACGAGGCGGTAGCAGCCAGTCGCCGGCGCCGTGGACCTCGACCCGGTCAAGCCATCACACGCCTTCGACCGAGTACCAGCCGAATAATCCGCCCGGAGCAGGGCCGGCCGCGTGAACTCCGCTCGTCGAGCACTCGACATACGGCCAGTCGCCCCTCGAAGCGGAGCGGCGACCACCGATAGCCGGCGACCGCCGTGTTCTTGCGGAGGATCGAGGTCATCGCGGCCCGGGTGCCCCGATCGGCCGAAACTAGCGCGTGATAGCGAAGTCAAATCGGCGTCGCGCTGGCGGCCGGGGCAAGGTCCGGGGCGGCCGTGCTGGTAGCTGGTCTCCGAGTCGCGAGGTTCGCGACGGTACGGCGGCAGGCATCAGGGTTCCGCCCGCCCGTTCGAGGCGCCGTCGTGATCGTCTCTCCGGAGCAGGTTCGCGACGGCCTCCAGCGCGTCCTTGACGCGCTGGACCTCGGAGTGGTCGCTGGTACCAATCGCCGTGACGATGGCCTGGTCGATCTCTGCGGCGGGACGATGCCGCGCTCGCTCCCTCGCGTCGGCCGTGGGCTGGACCAGAGTCCTGCGCCGGTCCTCGGGGTCGCTGATCGTCTCGACGACACCGGCCTCGCGTAGCCGCGCCACGCACGCCGAGACCTGGCTCTGCGGGAACTGGACGCGGGCGGTGATCTCCGAGATGGAGCTGCCGGGGTTCTCGAAGACGTCGAACACGACTGCCCGGGTGGGGCCGGACAGGCGCAGGACGCCGACCTCCGGGATCGACTGCTCGCCGAGCTTCATCAGCCTGCGACCCAACAGGAACAGCTCGAATCCATCCATGGCATCCTTACATCAAAGATGATACATCTATCTTGGTGGAACTCCGGTCCTGGGCCAGTGTGCCAGGTGTGCAGGCCGGGCCCCGCCTGTCAGTCGGACCGAACGTCGATGGGAGGCCGCGGGGGAGGCCGCGTGCTGATCCGTTTGCTTGCGCCGCCCCGCGCGCCCGCGCGGATGTGACGTCCCCTCGTGACCGCCCTCCAGAGCGTCCGGTGCTCCGGCGTGCCCCATCTTCCCGACCTGAGCTCGGATGCGATCTACAGGGGGCGTCCTGGCGGGCGACACCGGCCATGCCTGGCGGGGGACGCCGCGGATGGCGACGATTCGGCAATTCATGATCCGTGGGAACAGTGGGGAGTGGGAGACGTATGCAAATACCTCTGGACCGCCGTACCCGGTTCGACGCCGACGTGCGCAAGATGGAGATGGAGGACTTTCTCGCGAGCGAGTTCCCCGACCTCGTCGCGCGTAACGGTGCTCTGGTGGCGCAAGGGATCGAGAGGTTCGACGCGCCGCCGCTCGCTATCAAGGTCGGCGACCGGTCCTGGTCGTTTTCCGGTGCTGACGGCAGCCTGGCCGTGTCGCCGGGCATCGCCGACGGCGCGCTCGTCGTGACGCTCGACGAGGACGCGTTCTCCGACTGGGTGCAGAACCAGCGTTCGTTCAATGCCATGATCACCGCGCGCGAGCTGCATTATCGTGGCGGCAGCGAGCGGGACGTGTCGGTCTGGGACTCGCTGTGGCTGGCATTGCTCGAGGGCTGGCCGCTCGTCGACGACGGGATCGAGTTCCTTGACCGCCATGGCGCGTCCCTGGACCTCGGTCGCGTCTTCACCCCGGACGACGACCCGGCGGACGTCGCGCACTTCCTGCGCGAGGCAGGTTTTCTCCATCTGCGAGGCTGGGCGGACCCAGCTGACATGCGGGCGGTCTCAGACGACATGGACCGGGCACTGCCCGACTACCACGAGGGTGACGGCCGGTCCTGGTGGGCGACCCTGGCGGACGGAACCCGTCTGTGCGTCCGGCTCCAGGAGTTCGTCGGCAGGTCCCCGACGACCGCGTCGATTCTGCGCGGCGACCGCTGGGACCAGCTGCGTCGCACGCTGGCCGGGAGCGATGATCTCGTCCAGAAGCAGGGTGACGGCCGTGCACTGGAAGCGCTCATCAAGCCTCGAGATGTCGTGGCCGGCGCGTCGGACGTGAGCTTCCACCGCGACTGCCACTTCGGCCGGCACGCCTACCAGTGCTCCAGCACGGTCGTGGGCATCGCCGTCACGGCCAGCGGCGACGCGAACGGGCAGCTACGCGTCATCGCCGGTTCGCACCGGGTGCTGATGCCGGTGGAGATCGCCAAAACCCGGCCCTACCTGCCCGTCGTCGCCGTCCCGACCGATCCGGGCGATGTCACGGTGCACCTGAGCTGCACGCTGCACGAGTCGACACCGCCGCTCGTCCAGGAACGCCGCGTCATGTACACGGGGTTCTCGCTCGCTCGGCGCGAGACGGACACCACGGGCGCCGAGGCCCTCTCCGAGCTGCGTGAACGGGTATCGCGGATTCTCCTCGAACAAGGTGCCAGGCCGTGACAGTGCGCCCCGAACACCTCGATGGCACCTAGCCGCCGTGCGCGGGAACCGCACGCGCTGCGCACATTGTTCGAGCACGCCGGTGACGGAGGAGGGCTCCTCGTCGGCGGCTACCTGCTCATCCTCGTCGACGCCGTCTCGCAGAGTCTCACCCCTGCCGTGTTCCGGGTCGTGCTCAACCGCATCCAACGTGATCCGCACCAGTTCGTCCGCGCGGGCTGGCAGGGACCCGCGTTGGCCGCGATCGCCATCGCCGCGACCTTCCTTGTCGCCGCCTACCTCGCGCATACCTGGACCCGCCGCGGAGCAGCGCGGTGGGCCAACAACCTGCGGCGCGCCCTGTACGAGCATGTGCAGCGACTGTCGATGGACTTCTTCCACCGCTCGCGCGTCGGCGACGTCGCGGCCCTGATCAACCAGGACACCGAGCGCCTGGAGCTGGCGGTCTGGCAGGGCCTGGTGTTGTGGTGGGCGGTCGCACTGCTGATCATCTCGGTGGGGCTCATCGCGTGGGTCGACCTGTGGATGGCGCTGCTCGCGCTCGGGCTGCTCGCTGTGGCCGTCGTGTGGACGCTGCTGGTCCTTCCGCGGCTTCGCCGCCACAGCCGCGACATCAGAGACGAGCTGGGCAGGACGTCCGGAACACTCGCCGAAATGCTCGGCGTGAACGCACTGCTCAAGGCGTTCAACGCCGAGGACGACGCCCTGGACCAGGTCCGCAGGGGAACCGAACGGATTCGTATCGGCTCGGAGACCTTCGCGCGGCTCCAGCACCGTTACGCCGACCCGCTCGGCTTCCACCTCGCGTTCGTCGCGCCCTTCCTGCTCCTGTTCATCGGTGCCTGGCGCACGGCGACAGGCACGCTCGAGATCGGTGACGTGGTCGCGGTCTGGGGCTTCTGGCTGCGCGGGTCGAACGCGCTCACGCAGGTCATGACCACCCTGCCGGAGGTCATCGCCGGACTGACCGCGAGCGAACGCACAGCGGAGCTGCTTCACGAACGGCCCGCGGTGGCTGACCGCCCCCACGCACCTGCCCTGGCCGTCACCCGCGGCGGCGTCGCCTTCGAACAGGTCTCGTTCGCCTACCCGGGAAGGGAGTCACGCCTGGTCCTCAACCAGTTCGACCTGACCATCGAACCCGGTCAGACGACGGCGCTCGTCGGCCCGTCCGGGGCGGGGAAGTCCACCGTCGCCCAGCTGCTGCTTCGGTTCTTCGACCCGACCGACGGCCGCGTGACGATCGACGGCCACGATCTGCGCGAGGTCACCCAGGCCTCGGTGCGCGCCGCCGTGGGCGTCGTCTTCCAGGACTCCGTCCTGCTCAGCGGCTCGCTGGCACGCAACCTTCGCATGGCCAGGCCGACGGCCACCGACGAGGAGATCATCTCGGCGCTGGAGGCGGCGAACGCCTGGGAGTTCGTCCGAGGCTGGGACAGCGGAATCCACACGGAGCTCGGCGAACGCGGCGTCACGCTCTCCGGCGGCCAGCGACAACGCCTCGCCATCGCCCGGGTGATGCTGAAGGACCCGGCGATCGTCGTCCTGGACGAGGCGACGAGCGCACTCGACGCCACCGGCGAGCGTCTCGTGCTCGGCGCCCTCGACCGGCTCCTCGCCGACAGGACGTCACTCGTCATCGCCCATCGCATCGCCACCATCCGCAAGGCCGACCAGATCGTGGTCGTCGAACGGGGACGAGTCGGCGACATCGGCTCCCATACTTCGCTGCTTCGTTCGTCGTCGACGTACCGCTCCTACTGCCGCGAGCAGGCAGTCGCGTGACATAGAGCAGGAGATGAGGTCCCGCGGGCGGCCCGGCTGCGGTGAGGTGAGGCCGCACCTGGCCGCCTCCGCCCGGACCAACCTCGGACCAACTCAGGGCATGGCCGGCTCCAGGGCCCGGTACTCGAACCGTGACAGCACGGCGTCGGTGCCGATCGCCTCGACGCCGACGACGCGCCCGGTGAAGCCGCCGGCGACCTCGGTCGAGAGGTAGCGCCCGTCGACCGTGGCGAGCGGCCGGAACGCGCCGCCGGTGAGGTGGCCCAGCTCGAGCTGGTCGGGTCCGGCGCGGAAGGTGGCGGCGTCGGCGTGCGCCACGGCGCGGACGGCCAGGGCGTCGTCCGCGCTGATTCCGGCGGCGGTCGCGAGGGTCTGGTCGAGCGGGCCGAGGACCATCCTGGCGGCGAGGACGTCCCCGCGCCGCTCGACGGCGACCCAGTGCGCGTCGTCGATCCGGACGGTCAGGCACGCGTCCCCCTCGGGGAGCGTCGCGGTGGCCTGCCAGTGCTGGTCCTGGACGCGCACGGCCAGCAGGCGCCTGGCTTCGGTCGCGTCGGGGGCCCGGCCCGCCGCCAGGGTGACGCTCCGGGTGAGGATCGGGTTGGCGGGGTTGCCGGTGAAGGGACCGGTGATGGAGCGCGAGCGCGCGATCGACACGGCGTGGCCCCGGTCGGTGCCGCCTTCGGCGATGACGAGGTACCACCAGCCGTCCCGGCGGAAAAGGTGCGGGCCTTCGGGGTGTGCGAGCCCGGTGCCGCTCCACAGTTTCTGGGGCTCGGAGAGCAGCTTCCCGCTCTCGGGGTCGACGACGGCCTACATGATCTGGCCGGGGAAGCACCACGTCAGATAGCAGGTGCCGTCCTCGTCCCAGGCCAGGTCGGGGTCGATCCCGACCGTCGCGCCGCCGGTGTGCACCGGGTCGGTCCAGGCGCCGGCCGGGTCGGTCGTGTGGACGATGAGATGGCCCCTGCGGACGTCGGCGAAGTTCGTCGTCACGAGCCAGAACCTGCCGTCGTGGTGGCGCAGGGTCGGCGCGAAGATCCCGGTGCTGGCCGAGGCCAGGCCCGGGGCCACGTTCAGCTGGGTGGGGCGGTCGAGGACGTTGCCGAGCTGTTCCCAGCCGATGAGGTCCGTGCTGTGGAAGATCGGCACCCCCGGGAAGTACTCGAAGCTCGAGGTCACGAGGTAGTAGTCCGCGCCGACCCGGCAGATCGACGGGTCCGGGTGGAAGCCGGGCAGGATCGGATTGACGTTCACGCAGCCCAACGCTAGCACGCACTAGTCGACGCTTGGGTCTACCAACATGCCTGTTTCAGTACCCCCGGGCAAGCCCGCACATCGGTCGCGAAATCGGTCGCGCCTTGCGGTGGTTCAGGTGGTCTCGCGTCGCACGACGGTGGGTTTCGGCAAGGCGCGCGAGGCGGGCAGGGGACGGCGTTCGACCCTGTGGAGTACGAACTCGGCGAATCCGCGTCCGAGGGCGGCTGTATCGATCTGGATGGTGGACAGCGCGGGTACGAACATCGTCGCGATGGGGGAGTCGTCGTGGCCGATCACCGCGAGATCCTCGGGCATCCGCACGCCGGCGCGTATCGCCGCGCTGACGACGGCGGCGGCGACGTCGTCGTTGAACGCGACCACGCCGGTGATACCGGCGTGGAGCCATCGGCGGACCGCGTCGTCAGGGGTGGCATCCCGGTAGTTGATGCGCTCCAACCCGAGTGCCGCCAGGCCCTGAGAACGTGCTCGGTCGGATGCCGCCTGGTGTCGGGCGAGGACCAGTGAGGATGTGCGCGCCTCGCCGAAGGCGGCAAAGATCAGATTGCGGTGGCCGCGCTCGTGGAGGTGGTCGACCTGGAGTTCCGGTCCGGCGCTGATCGCGAGGGATACGTCGGGAAGGTCCGGGCGGTCGGGATCTGGATAGATCTGCCGGACTCCGCACGCGAGCATGGACGCGACGTCGGGTGCGCTGAACGGGAGAGTGCCGACCACCAGGTCAGGGTTGAGGGACTCCCAGAGTGGCCGGGCCGCCTGGTCGGGGTGGCGGGTGTAGGTGACCAGTGAGTACCCGGCCTGGTCCAGCACGAGGGAGACCTCGTCCAGGTAGTCGCGCATCCGGAACTCCACCGGCCAGTCGGGCAGCACGAGCAGGATGATGCGGCTGCGTCCGCTGGCGAGGGCGCGTGCGGCGCTGTTCGGCCGGTAGCTGAGGCGTTCGGCGGCCCGTAGCACCCGTTCGCGGGTGCTCTCCGGGATCGTCTGGCCTGGGGTGTTGTTCAGGACGAACCCGACGGTTGCCCGCGAGACGCCCGCTTCGCGGGCCACATCCAGGGCGGTTACCCGCCGACTGGTGGTCGGCTCAGGCACGGCCACCGCCCGCCCTCCCGTCACGTCGGTCCGAAACACGTTGGACTTGTGCGTGCTAGTCGCCGATGCTAGCTTACGTTCCGCGTCACTAGCACCCGCTAGTGGCGTCGGGCACGAGGCGTGTCATCCGACCAGGTTCACCGCCTCCTGCCTCATGCCCGCCGCAGGGACGCCTTGCCTGCGGCTGTCACCTGTCGTGGCAGCCGAGGCTGTCACACGACCGGGAGAGCTGGATTGATCCGCAGATCGTTCAATGACGGCTGGTCGTACCGCCGGAAGCGTGACTCGTTTCAGGCGCTGCTAGGCCGGGTGAACGACGGGTGGGAGCCGGTCCGGCTGCCGCACGACGCGATGGTGTGCCGCGAGCGGGACGGTTCGGATCCGGAGGCGGGTCACCGCGGCTACTTCCCGGCGGATGGCTACGAGTACACGAAGACGTTCTTCGTGCCGGAGGAGCACCGCGCGCGGCGGGTCACGCTCGAGTTCGAGGGCGTCTACCGCCACGCCCGGGTCTACCTCAACGGCGACCTGGCGGGACAGTGCGCCAGCGGCTACTCCACCTTCCACATCCGCGCCGACCACCTGCTGCGGTACGGAGCGGACAACGAGGTACGCGTGGAGGCGCGCAGCCAGGACGACAGCCGGTGGTACACCGGCGGAGGCATCTACCGCGGCACGAGCATCATCGTCGCCGACCTGCTGCACCTGGCGCTCGACGGCGTGCGCGTCACGACCCCGGTCATCGACGACGAGCTGGCCATCGTGGCGGTGGCAACCGAGATCCAGAACGAGTCGGCCGTGACGCGGACGGTCGAGGTGACCACCGAGATCGTGGACGCCGACGGCGAGGTCGTCGCCAGGGACGTCGCGCCGGTCACCATTTTTCCCGGCGACGAAGCCGTCCTGCGTCAGCGCCTGACCGTGGTCGGGCCTCGGCTGTGGGGCGTGGAGCATCCGCACCTCTACACGTGCCGGACGACCGTCACCGCCGACTCTGACCGTCTCGACGAACAGGCGACGCCTTTCGGGATCCGCTCGCTGACCGTCGATACCCGGCGGGGTCTTCGGATCAACGGCGAACCGGTAAAGCTGCGCGGTGCCTGCATCCACCACGACAACGGCTTGCTCGGCGCGGCCACCATCGACCGGGCCGAGTGGCGCCGGGTGGAGATCCTCAAGCAGGCCGGCTTCAACGCGATCCGTAGCGCTCACAACCCGATCAGCAGGGCGTTGCTCGACGCGTGCGACGAGCTCGGCATGCTCGTGATGGACGAGCTCAGTGACGTCTGGACGCGGTCGAAGTCCGCTCACGACTATGCCGGCGACTTCCTTGCCAGCTGGGAGTCGGACGTGCGCGCGATGGTGATGAAGGACGTCAACCACCCCTGCGTCGTCTTCTACTGCATCGGCAACGAGATCCCGGAGGTGGGCACCGCGCCCGGGGCGGTGCTCGGTCGCCGGCTCGCCGAGAAGGTCCGTGAGCTCGACGGCACCCGGTTCGTCACGAACGCCGTCAACGGCCTGTTGGCCGCCGGGCCGGACCTGTTCTCGGTCATGGCCGGTGGCGGAACGGGGCCCGCGGAGAAGCCCAGCGCGGACGTCGCTTCAACCACCGACACGACCGGCGACGTCAACGATCTGATGACTCGCTTTCGCGAGTTCATGCCGACGCTGATGACCTCCGAGATCGTCACCACGCGGACCGCGGAGTCCATGGCGTACCTGGATGTCGCCGGCTACAACTATCTCGACTCCCGATATCAGCTGGACCGGACGCTGTTTCCCAACCGGGTGATCGTCGGTACCGAGACGCATCCGTCGGACATCGATCGCAACTGGCGGCTCGTCCAGGACAACAGCCACGTCATCGGGGACTTCACCTGGACCGGCTGGGACTACCTGGGCGAGCCGGGGATCGGCCGGGTCGAGTACCAGGGCGACCCCGAGCCGTCGGCCGGCGCGATGCCAGACCATCAGGGCGCCTATCCGTGGCTGGCGGCGTGGTGCGGTGACATCGACATCACCGGCCATCGTCGTCCCGCCTCCTACTACCGGGAGATCGTCTTCGGTCTGCGGGCCGAGCCCTTCATCGCCGTCCATCGTCCCGAGCGGTACGGCCAGCGGGTCCGGCTGGCGACGTGGTGGTCGTGGAGTGACTCCGTGGCCAGCTGGAGCTGGGGCGGCCACGAGGACGGGCCGGTCCGGATCGACGTCTACTCGGCCGCGGACGAGGTCGAGCTGCTGGTCAACGGCCGTTCGGTCGCCACGGCGCCGGCGGGGGAGAAGAACCGGTTTATCGCCGCGTTCGACACCATCTACGAGCCTGGTGAACTCACCGCCGTCGCTTACATCGACGGGCACGAGACCGGCCGGATGTCCCTGAACTCGGCCGCAGGCGAGGTTCGACTAGAGGCCGCGGTCGATCGGGCCAGGATCACGGCCGACGACCGCGACCTCGCGTTCGTGGCCGTCAGCCTGGTCGACGGCGCCGGCAACCTTTTCAACACGGCCGACCGACGGGTGGCCGTGGAGGTCGCCGGGCCGGGTGTGCTGGCGGGTTTTGGCAGCGCGGACCCGCGGTCGGAGGAGAACTTCTTCGACACCGTCCGGACGACCTACGACGGGCGCGCGCTCGCCGTCATCCGCCCGACCGCGCCCGGCGCGATCACGGTGACCGTCACAGCCGATGGCTGTCCACCCGCCACCACCCGCATCGAGGCGCTGCCGGCGGGCCGGGCGGAGGAGCCGCGATGACGGGCACGGGGTCCTCCGGACGGCCAGCCGAACCTGGCAAGGAGTCATGGATGAGCCTGGGTGCCGCCGCGAGTCCTGAGAATCGGGCGACCGAGCTCCTGCGGGCGATGACCGTCGAGGAGAAGGCGCAGCAGGTCACCGCGACGATGCCGACCGGGCTTCTCGGCGTCGACGGCTTGCGCCAGGACGAGGCGGAGCGCGCCCTCGGGCTGGGGATCGGGCACGTCGCGGCACTCGGGATGCTGGGCCACAAGACGCCCGACCGGGTGGCGAAGGCCGTCAACGAGATCCAGCGGTTCCTGGTCGCCCGCACCCGGCTCGGCATCCCGGCGATCTTCCATGTGGAGGCGCTGAACGGGGTGGTGTCGCCCGGGTTCACGTCGTTCCCGACGGCGATCGGCCTGGCCGCGACCTGGGATCCGGCCGGGGTCGAGGAGATGGCGGGCGTCCTGCGCAGGCAGGTCCGGGCGATCGGCCACCCCTTCGTCCTGTCGCCCGTGATGGACGTGGCCCGCGACGGCCGCTGGGGGCGGGTGCACGAGACCTACGGCGAGGACCCGTACCTGGTCTCGGCGATGGGCGTCGCGTTCACTCGCGGCCTGCAGGGCACCGACCTGCGCGAGGGCGCCATCGCCACCGGCAAGCACTTCCTGGGCTACGGCCTCACCGAGGCCGGCCAGAACATGGCCCGGACCGCCGTCGGGCCGCGCGAGCTGTACGAGGTGTACGCCCGCCCGTTCGAGGCCGCCATCAAGCTGGCCGGGCTGGCGTCGGTGATGAACTCCTACAGCACCGTCGACGGCGTCCCGGCGGGCGCGAGCCGCGACATCCTCACCGACCTGCTGCGCGACCGCCTCGGGTTCACCGGGACCGTCGTGTCCGACTACGACACCATCGGCCACCTGCACCGTCGGCTGCGGGTCGCCCGCGACTCCGAGGAGGCCGGCCGGCTGGCGCTGGCCGCCGGCCTGGACGTCGAGCTGCCGATTCCCGACGGCTACGGCCCCGTCCTCGCCCAGGCGGTGCGTCGCGGCGCGGTCCCGGTGGAGCAGCTGGACCAGGCGTGCTGGCGGGTGCTGCGGGACAAGTTCGCCCTTGGCCTGTTCGACACGCCCTACGTCCCCGAGGACCCGGTCGTCATCAACGCGACGGCTCGCGACGGCGTCGAGCTCTCCCGCCGTCTCGCCCAGCGGTCCGTCACCCTCCTCAAGAACGACGGCCTGCTTCCGCTGTCCCGCGGCCTTCGGCGGGTCGCGGTCGTCGGCCCGCACGCGGACGGCGTCGCGGTCGCCTTCCCGGCGTACACCTATCCGGGCGCGCTGCAACTGCTCGCCTCCCGGTTCCGGGGAGAACGGGTCAACATTCCCGGCACCGAGCAGATGGCTGGAACGATCTCGGACGACACCGTCCGAATGATGATCGAGGAGCTTTCGGGCCCGCTGGGGACGTCGGTCGACGACTACCTGCGCGAGATGTACGGCGCACGGTCCCTGGCCGAGGCCGTCCGCGCCGCCGCCCCTGGCGCCGAGGTGACGGTGACCGCCGGGTGCGGCGTCCAGGACGGGGAACCGGCCGACATCCCGGCGGCGGTGGCGGCGGCCCGGGACGCCGACGTGGTGATCCTCGCCCTCGGCGGGCGGGGAGGCTGGTTCACGCCGGGCATCACCGAAGGCGAGGGCAGCGACACCGCGAACCTCGACCTGCCGGCGAACCAGGTCGCGCTCGTCCAGGCGGTCGCCGCCACCGGCACCCCGTGCGTCGGCGTCATCCTCACCGGCCGGCCGATGGCGCTGACCCACGTGGTCGACGACCTGCCTGCGCTGCTGTACGGCTACTACGGCGGCCAGCACGCCGCGACGGCCCTGGCCGGGGCCCTGTTCGGAGACATCAGCCCCGGCGGGAAGCTCCCCATCTCGATTCCCCGCCATTCCGGGCAGGCGCCGGTCTACTCCGGCCAGCCGACCGGCACCGGCTACCGGCGCACCGACCAGGACATGCACCAGGGCTACCTGGATCTGCCGTCGACCCCGCTGTTCGCGTTCGGCCACGGCCTGAGCTACACCACGTTCGACTACACCGACCTCGCGATCAGCCCCTCGGATGTCGAGGCCGCCGTCGATGTCGACGCGGCGGTGACCGTCCGCCTGACCGTGCGGAACTCCGGTGAACGCGCCGGTGACGAGGTCGTGCAGCTTTACTTCGCCGACCAGGCGACCGGTGTCACCCGGCCCGCCCAGGAGCTGGTCGGCTTCACCCGGATCAGCCTCGCCCCTGGCGCGGCGGCGACCGTGGAGTTCGCCGTGGCGATGAGCCAGCTCGGCTACGTCGGTCTCGACGGACGTTTCCTCCTGGAGCCCGGGCCGGTCCAGGTCCTCGTGGGCGGCTCGTCCGACGACATCCGGCTGCGCGGCGCCTTCGAGGTCGTGGGCGACGTGGCCGTCCTCGAAGGCCGGCGCTCCTACCTGTCCAGCACGACCGTCCGCGACGCGTCTCCCGCCTCGCTGACAACGCCCGGGAAGTAGGCCAGTGGTGTCCGACATCTTCGAGTTCCGGCCAGCGCCCCCCGATCGGGCGCGGTCGTGAGCGCCCCCACCGATGCCGCCCCCGGCGCCGCCTCCTCGGTCGCCGGGCTGGCCGCGGGCCTGATCGACGCGGAGGCGGACCGCCAGGAGCAGCAGGCACAGGCACGGCGTGAGGTCCTGTTCGCGGACGAGTTACTCCCAGGTGTTGGCGGTGAGGCGCTGTCGCTGCGTCAGGGGCTGGCCGCGGGCGGTTCGCTGACGTTCCTGGTCCTGGTGCTGCTGAACGCGCTGGACGAGCTGGAGTCGGCGGCGCTGTCGGTGCTGGCGCCGGACATCCGGGACGCGTTCGGGCTGTCCGACGGCGCGATCGTTTTCATCTCGGCCGCGGCTGGCGCGTTCCTGGTGCTGGGCGCGCTGCCGATGGGCTGGATGGCGGACCACTTCCGGCGTAGCCGGGTGATCGGCTGGGCCGGTGTTGTTTTCTCGGTGATGGTGCTCGCCTCCGGCCTGGCGGCGAACGCGTTCCTTTTCTTCCTGGCCCGGTTCGGGGTCGGGGTGGCGAAGTCGAGCAACAACACGGTGCACGGCTCGCTGATCGCGGATGCCTATCCGATCGGGGTGCGGGGCCGGCTGTCGGCGTCGGTGTACGGCGCGGCGCGGGCCGCCGGTGCGCTCAGCCCGCTGCTGGTCGCGGGGATCGCGACGTTGGCGGGCGGGGATGACGGCTGGCGCTGGCCGTTCTTCATCCTCGGGCTGCCGGCCCTGCTGGTCGCGGTCGTGGCGTTCCGGCTGCCGGAGCCGCCGCGCGGCCAGCACGAGATGAAATCGGTGCTCGGCGAGGTGGTCGAGGACGGCGAGGCGATGCCGATCTCGATCGAGGCCGCGTTCGCCCGGCTGATGCGGATCCGCACCGTGAAGACGTCGATCATTGCGTTCTCCGCGCTCGGCTTCAGCCTGTTCACCACGACCGTCCTGGCGAATCTCTGGGCGGATGACCACTACGGGATGTCGACGTTCCAGCGGGGCCTGATGGGCTCCCTCGGCGGCGCCGCCCTGGTCGTCGCCCTGCCGGTCGTCGCTCCGCGCTATGACCGGCTCTATCACCGCGACCCCGAGCGTGCGGTGAAGCTGCTCGGGCTGTGCGTGCTGCCGGGCGCGGTGCTGCTGCCGATCCAATGGTTCATGCCGGGCTGGGTCGGGTTCATGCTGCTGAGCATTCCCGGCGCGGTGTTCGCCTCGGTGGCGTTCGCGATGGTCGGCCCGGTGGTGCAGTCGGTGGTGCCCTACCGGCTGCGCGGTCTGGGGATCGCGCTGGCCGCCGTCTACATGTTCTTCGTCGGTGCCACCGGTGGTGCCCTGCTGTCGGGTCTGATCAGCAATGCCTATGACCCTCGGGTCGCGGTGCTGGTGGTCGGTATTCCGGCGACGCTGGTCGGCGGGCTGATGATGATCCGCGGGGCGTCGTTCGTGAAGAACGACCTGTCGCTGGTGGTCGCGGACCTGCGCGAGGAACTCGCCGAGCGCGACCGGCAGCGGGCCGACCCGGAGAACGTCCCGGTGCTGCAGGTCAACGGCGTCGACTTCTCCTACGGGCACGTGCAGGTGCTGTTCGACGTCGGGTTCGAGGTCCGCCGTGGCGAGACGCTGGCGCTGCTGGGCACGAACGGCGCCGGCAAGTCGACGATCCTGAAGGTCATCTGCGGGCTCGGCACGCCGTCGCGGGGCGTGGTGCGGCTGAACGGCCGGACGATCACCTATGTCGCGCCGGAGCAGCGGGGGAAGTACGGCGTGCACCTGTTGCCGGGTGGCAAGGGTGTGTTCCCGGACATGACGATCCGGGAGAACCTGGAGATGGCGGCCTTCCGGATCCGCCGTGACCGGACCGATCGCGACCGCCGGTTCGCCTACGTCCTGGACCTTTTCCCGGATCTTGCCGGCCGGCAGTCGCAGCTCGCCGGCTCGTTGTCCGGTGGGCAGCAGCAGATGCTCGCGCTCGCGATGGTGCTGCTGCACGACCCCGAGGTGCTGCTGATCGACGAGCTGTCGCTCGGGCTGGCGCCGGCGGTGGTGCAGGACCTGCTGGTGATCCTGGAGCGGCTCAAGGCGGACGGGCTGACGATCGTCGTCGTCGAGCAGTCGCTGAACATCGCCCTCGCCGTCGCCGATCGGGCGGTGTTCCTGGAGAAGGGGCAGGTCCGGTTCACCGGGCCGGCCCGTGAGCTCGCCGAACGCGACGACCTGGCCCGTGCGGTGTTCCTCGGCCGGGAAGGTGGCTGACCCGCCATGCAGATGCCCACTACCCAGCTGCTGTTCGACGGCGGTGTCGGCGGCCTGGTCATCGGCCTGCTCGCGATCGGCATCGTGCTGGTCCACCGCTCGACGCGGGTCATCAACTTCGCGGTCGCGAACATGGGTCTCGTCGGCTCCGTGCTGTTCGCGCTGCTCGTGGTGCGGTGGAACGTGCCGTACTGGATCGCCCTGGTCATCGCGCTCGTCGTCGGGACGCTGTTCGGCGCCCTGGTCGACCTCGCCGTGGTGCGTCGGCTGTTCCGGGCGCCGCGGGTGATCCTGCTGGTGGCGACGATTGGTGTCGCGCAGCTGGCGCTCACCATCGTCACGGGCCTTCCGGACCTGGAGGACTTCGCGAAGGAGTCGTATCCGGTGCCGTGGGGCGGGTCGTGGTCGCCGGTCGACGGCCTGCGGATCACGGGCGCGCAGCTGAGCGCGCTGGTCACGGTTCCGCTCGTCGCGCTCCTGCTCGGCCTGTTCCTGAGCCGTACGGTGCTCGGCCGCACGGTACGAGCGTCGGCGAGCAATCCCGAGCTGGCGAGGCTACAAGGCATCAGCCCGAAGATCGTCTCTACCGCGATGTGGGCGCTGGCCGGCCTGATCGGAACGCTCTGCCTGATCCTGATCTCGGCGCAGAACAAGTCCCTCACGCAGATCACCACCCTCGGCCCGACCACCCTGATGCGGGCGCTAGCCGCGGCGGTGATCGCCCGGATGACGTCGATGCGCGTCGCGCTGCTCGCTGGCGTCGTGCTGGGGCTGTTGCAGTCGTTCATCCAGTTCAACTGGCTGGCCCAGCCGGGCCTGACCGACCTCGTCATCTTCCTGCTGGTCCTGGCGGCGGTGTTCCTCGTCAGCCGCGGCCGTGACACCGAGACCTCGTCGTTCTCGTTCGCCCCGAAGGCCGCCCCGATCCCCGAACGGCTGCGCGACCTGTGGTGGGTCCGCCAACTCGAACGCGCCCCGCTCCTCCTTCTGGGCGTGCTGGCGGTCGTGCTGCCGTTGCTGGTGCCGCAGGCGTCGCGGCAGCTGCTCTACACGGTGATCCTCGGCTACGCGATCTGCGCCGCCTCGGTCACCATCCTCACCGGCTGGGCCGGTCAGCTCTCGCTCGGCCAGATGGCGTTCGCCGGGCTCGGGGCGCTGACCGCCGCGGCGCTGAACCGCGGGCTGGAGTTCTCGGCCGGGGGCAGCACCGTGGCGCTGAGCGCGCTGCCGTTCCCGGCCGCGGTGGCGCTGGCCAGTGTGTTCACAGGTGTGATCGCCGCCATTGTCGGGGCGGGGGCGCTACGCGTACGGGGGTTGCTGCTCGCGGTCAGCACCTTCGCGTTCGGGATCGCCGCCGAGCAGTACCTCTACCGTCGCGAGATCTTCCAGGACTCCGGCGCCCACACGGCCTCGTTCACCCGCGACACCGCCTTCGGCATCGACATCACCAGCCAGCGCGCCTACTACTACCTCGTCCTGGTCGTGCTCGCCGTCGTGCTGGCCGTCGTCGCGCGGCTGCGCCGCTCCGGGATCGGGCGCACCACCATCGGGGTCCGCGACAACGCGACGACCGCCGCGGCCTACACGGTGGGCGCGACCCGGGTGAAGCTGCAGGCGTTCGCGCTCGGCGGCGGGATCGCCGGCCTCGGGGGAAGCCTGCTCGCCGGCGCGGTCCAGAACGTGCCGTACTCCGACAGGTACTTCCTGTCCGCCGACTCGCTCGCCCTGGTCTCCATCGTCGTCATCGGCGGCCTCGGCTCGATCTACGGCCCGGTGCTCGGCGCGCTCTGGGTCATCGGCCTGCCGGCGATCTTCCCCGGCAACGACCTCGTCCCGTTGCTCACCTCCAGCCTCGGCCTGCTCATCCTGCTGCTCTACTTCCCCGGCGGCCTCGTCCAGATCGGCTACGCCGCCCGCGACGCCCTGCTACGCCTCGCCGACCGGCGGCTCGGCCCCGCGCCGGCGGCCAAGCCCGAGGTCGCCCCCGCCAGGGCGCTCACCCGCACCGTCCCCCGCGAGCCGCTCCCGGCGGACCAGCCAATGCTGCGGACCAACGACGTGCGGGTCCGTTTCGGCGGTCTGACCGCGGTCGACGGCGTCTCGATCCAGGTCGCGCCCGGCGAGATCGTGGGCCTGATCGGCACCAACGGCGCCGGCAAGTCCACCCTGATGAACGCCATCGGCGGCTTTGCCCCCGCCACCGGCACCGTCGAGCTCCTGGGCCGCGACGTCACTGCCGACGGCCCCACCACCCGGGCCCGGGCCGGGCTTGGACGCACCTTCCAGGCCGCGACCCTCTTCCCCGAGCTCACCGTCCGCCAGACCGTGCAGATCGCCCTGGAAGCGCGTGGCCGCACCGGGCTGCTGTCCACCGCCCTGCACCTGCCGCACACGTTCACCCGCGAACGCGCCCAGCGCTCGGCGGCTGACGATCTGATCGGTTTCCTCGGCCTCGGCCGCTACGCCGACGCGTTCATCGCCGACCTGTCCACCGGCACCCGCCGCATCGTCGAGCTCGCCGGGCTGCTCGCCCTCGACGCCCGCCTGCTCTGCCTCGACGAGCCGACCGCCGGCGTCGCCCAACGAGAAACGGAGGCCTTCGGCCCCCTCATCCAGGAGATCCGCCGCGAGCTCGACGCGGCCATGCTCGTCATCGAGCACGACATGCCACTGATCATGGGCATCAGCGACCGCGTCTACTGCCTCGAAACCGGGCGCGTCATCGCCGAGGGCACCCCTGGGACCGTTCGCGACGACCCGAAGGTCATCGCCAGCTACCTCGGCACCGACGAACGCGCGATCAGCCGCAGCGGCAGCACGCCGAGCTCCGCGGAAGACGCCGCCGTCGCCACCAGCACCACCGCACCCGCCTAGCGCGACGCACGTAACCCGGTGCCCCGCTCGGGCGCTGGCGTACCTACAGCTGTCCATTAACCGTGTCACGTTCTGGAGATCTGTCACATGAATTCACATCGACGCGCGGGTAGATACAGTGCATTACTGCTTGCGGGAACCCTGGCGCTTGCCGTGACGGCATGCAGTGTCAAGTCGAAGGACGATGGCAAGCCGGCCGGTAACGCGTCCAGCTCGGCTGCCGCGTTTCCCGTCCCGCCGGCGCCGGCGACCTCGCGAGGTGTCACGGCGGACAGCATCAAGATTGGTTTCGTCTATCCGGACCTGTCCAAGGTGAAGCAGTTCGTCGACGTCGACCACGGTGACTACGAGGCCGTGTTCCAGGCTCTGGTCGACAAGGTCAACAAGGACGGTGGCATCGACGGCCGGAAGATCGTTCCGGTGTATGGCGCGGTCGACGTGATCTCGCAGACGGGCGCGCAGGAGACCTGCGTGAAACTGACCGAGGACGAGAAGGTCTTCGCGGTGATCGGCAGCCTCAACGCGAACGACGTGAACTGCTACGTGCAGACCCACAAGACGCTGGTCCTCGGCGGGGACCTCACCGCCGAGCGCTACGCCAAGGCCCAGGCACCGTGGTTCTCCGACCAGCGCGGTGGTGACGAGCTCGGCCAGGGCCTGCAGCTGTACATCGACAAGGGTGAACTGACCGGCAAGAAGCTCGCGGTGGTCGCATACCGGGACGACCAGCCGACCCTGGACAAGGTCGTCCTGCCCGCACTCAAGGCCAAGAACATCCCCGTCACCGAGACCGGTGTCCTCGATGCCGACCTCACCGACGCGGCGGCGGTGTCGTCGCAGCTGAACGTGTTCATTCAGAAGTTCCAGTCGTCGGGTGTGGACACGGTGCTGCTGGTCGGTGGTTCGCAGTCCAACTTCCCGGCTGAGCTCCAGAAGACCAGTTACCGACCTCATCTGCTGTTCGCGAGCAACAACACCGCCGGCGCCTACGTCTTCGGCGCCAAGAGTGGCGATCTGAGCGTGCTCACCAATGCGCTGTCGCTCGGGCAGGCGGCGAACTTCACCGACCCGGCGGTCAACACCTGCCTGCCGACGATCGAGGCCGCGATGCCGGAGCTCAAGGGTAAGATCATCGACCCGGCGCTCGTGGCTCCCAAGCAGCCCGCCTGGGGCACGTCCGAAGGCGTCGCCTGCCGCTACCTGGCCCTGTTCCAGGCCATCGCCACGAAGGCGGGCAAGGACCTCACCTACAAGTCCTTCCAGGACGCGGGCTTCGCCCTGGGCTCCTTCCACGTCCCGACGCTGGTCGATGGCGCGACCTACGGCCGCGACACGCCGAGCGGGGACATCCCACCGCGGATCTTCGCGTGGGACCCGGCGAAGAAGGGCTTCTTCGTCACCACCGGCTGACGGCTGACCTGTCCGCGCACCCTGCTGCTGCCCGGCCGGACCGGCCGGGCAGCAGCGGGTCACCAGACCACGCCGGGGTCATCGGCCTCGGCATCGAGGGAGGTCTCATGTCGTTCCGGTGGGGAATCGCGGGTACCGGCGCCATCGCGCGCGGGTTCGCCGACGCGCTCGGCCGGCTGCCCGACGCCGAGCTCGTCGCCGTCGGCTCCCGTCGCCAGCAGACGGCCGACGACTTCGGCGAACGGTTCGGCGTGCCCCGCGCACGCCGCTACGGCTCGTATGAGGAGCTGGCCGCCGACGACGGCGTCGACATCGTCTACGTGGCGACCCCGGCCTCGCACCACCACCGCCACACGCTCCTGTTCCTGCGTGCGGGGCGGGCGGTGCTGTGCGAGAAGCCGTTCGCCCTCGACGCCGCGCAGGCGGCCGAGATGGTCGCGACGGCCCGCGCGGAGGGCCGGTTCCTGATGGAGGCGATGTGGAGCCGTTTCCTGCCCGCCTACGTCAAGATCCGGGAGCTGGTCGCGGCAGGCGCCCTCGGGACCGTGCTGGCGGTCGACGGAGACTTCGGCTTCCGGCCGCCGGCGACGCCGGGTGACCGGCTTTTCGACCCCGCGCAGGGCGGCGGCGCGCTGCTCGACCTCGGCGTCTACCCGGTCGCCCTGGCCAGCATGCTGCTCGGCGAGCCGGACCAGGTGAGCGCGTTCGGACAGCTCGGCGAGACCGGCGTCGACGAGCACGTCGCCATCCTGATGGGCTACCGGACCGGCGCGGTGGCGCTCGCGAAGGCGTCCCTGCGCGCGGGTCTGGGCTGTACCGGCCGGATCTCCGGCACCACCGGCAGCATCGAGCTGCCCGCCTTCATGCACTGCCCGGACGAGATCCTCGTCCGCGGCCCGGCCGGCGCCGAACGCCTGCACCTGCCCGCCGCCCTCGACGCCCCGGACACCAGCGACGCGGGCGCGGACGCGGCGCCGAACCGGGCCGGCGGCGGACTGCACCACCAGGCCAGGCACGTCCACGAGCGGCTTCAGGCGGGGCACCTGGACAGCGACGTCATGCCGCTGGCGGAGTCCGTGTCGGTGATGCGGACGCTCGACGCGGTACGTCACCAGATCGGCCTGCGCTACCCGGGCGCCGACCTCGCGGCCTCGCGAGCGGGCGGCGAGGCTCCACCCGCGGTGGGCGACCTTCGAGAGGAACAGGGAACGCGGCGATGACCACCAGCACGCTGACGCCAGACAAGGTCCCGGACCTCGTTTCCCAGCTCACGGTGGAGCAGAAGGTCGCCCAGCTCACGGGGTTCGCCGTCACCGACCTCATCGCGCGACGGCCTGAACCGGGCGCGCTGAGCCCCGAGCTCGACGTCAGCCGGTTGCCAGCGCTACGGCCGCACGGCGTCGGGCAGCTCTCCCTGGCCTGGTTCCTCGGCCACGACCTGGAAAGCCTGCGGTCCGACCTCGAACAGGTCCAGGCCGCCATCCGGGAGATCGCGCCGTTCGGCATCGGCGCGCTCGTGCACTTCGAGGGCATCAACGGCTTCCTGCACGCGTCCGGATCGCAGTTTCCGACCTCGTGGGCGCAGGCGGCCACCTGGGAGCCGTCGCTGGTGACCCGGGCGGCCACCGTGACCGCCGCGCACATGCGCGCGACCGGGGGCCACCTGCTGTTCTCCCCGGTCATGGATCTCGCCCGCGACCCTCGGTGGGGCCGGGTCCACGAGACCTACGGCGAGGACCCGGAACTCGTCGCGCGGTTCTCGGTCGCGTTCGTCCGCGGCGTCCAGGGCGCCGACGGCGAGTCGGGTGTGCTTGCCACCGGAAAGCACTTCGTGGGTTATGGCGCCTCCGAAGGAGGGCTCAACCAGGCCGTCACCCAGCTGGGGCGCCGCGCGATCGTGGACGAGTACGCGGAACCGTTCCGCCGCGCGATCGCCGAAGCCGGCCTCGCGGGCATCATGAACTCCTACAACGAGATCGACGGCGTTCCATGCGTCGCGGACCGGTGGCTGCTCACCGAGCTGCTGCGCGACCAGCTCGGCTTCACCGGCCTCGTCGTCAGCGACTACGACTCCGTGACCCTGCAGACCCGGTTCTTCCACACCGCGGACTCGCCGGCCCGGGCGGCTGTCCAGGCGGTCAGCGCCGGCCTCGACGTCGAACTTCCCGGCGACGCGAACTACTCCTTCCTGGTCGAGGAGGTCCGCGGCGGCCGGCTCGACGAACAGGTCATCGACACCGCCGTCACCCGCGTTCTCGCCGCCAAGGCCCGCGCCGGGCTCATCCCCGGCATGACGACGCCAGGTTCCGCCGCCGCCTACGTGCCCGCGGCGCCGGATCGCGGCGAGGCGGCGGCGGTACGCCGCGCCGTCGCCGAGCGCGGCATGGTGCTGCTCGACAACGACGGGACGCTGCCGCTCGCGCTCCGCGGCGGCCGGGTCGTCGTGGTCGGTCCCGCGGCCGACGAGCTGCGGATCCACTTCGGCGCCTACACGTCGGTCTCCCAGGCCGAGATGCCGCTGGGAATGCGTGCGGTGATGACCGGGCAGATCCCCGGGGTCGATCCGGCGACGTTCGTGTTCACCGACATCTTCCAGACCCGGATGCCGGGTATGGAGAAGGTTTTCGAAGGGGAGGCGCGGCGGATTCATCGGGACGCGCCCACAGTGCTCGCCGCGCTCAGGCGGATCGACCCTTCCGTCGAACACGTCCCGCTTGGCGGGTTCGAGGCGGACCCCGAGCGTCCGTTGGATGCCTCCACCGTCGAGCAAGCGGTGAGCGCCGCCGACGTCGTCGTCGCGGTGGTAGGCGAGCGGACCGGCTGGGTCGGCGACAACACCGCCGGTGAGGGCCAGTCGACCGCCGAACCCGCCCTGCCAGGCGACCAGGCCGAACTCGTCACCCTGCTGGCGGCGACGGGGAAGCCGCTGGTGACCGTCGTCGTCTCCGGGCGGCCGCTGCTGCTCGACGCGGTGGCGCGGGCGTCGAACGCGGTGCTGCTGGCGCCGCTGCTCGGGGAGGAGGCCGGCCACGCGATCGCGGACGCGGTCTTCGGCGTGCTCAACCCGAGCGGCAAGCTGCCCAGCACGTTCCCCCGCCACCTGGGCCAGCTGCCGATCTACCACGGCCACCACTACGGCAGCGGCTACGACCACCCCACCGGCACCCGCCACGGCTACAACGACCTGACCGACCCCAGCCCGCTCTACGCCTTCGGCCACGGCCTGTCCTACAGCACCTTCGACGTCACCCTCGACGACTCCGCCGGGCCGGCGGTCGAGGAGACCGGCGGGCTCGTTCACGCCCGGCTCGTCGTGACGAACACGGGCACCGTCGACGGCGAGACGGTCGTGCAGCTCTACGCCCGCGACGAGGCGGCCACCGTCGTCCGCCCGGTCCGCCAACTGATCGGTTTCGCGCGCCTCGCGCTGCCCGCGGGCGAAACGACGACGGTCACTCTCGAAGCCCCGGTCGAGCGGCTCTTCTACACCGGCCTCGACGGCACCCGCGGCATCGAGGCCGGCGACGTCACCGTGCTGGCCGGGTTCAGCAGCGACGACATCCGCTGCGCCAGCACGATCACCCTCCCCGCGTCCACCGCCTGACCTCGCCGGCGAACCGCCACGTACGCCTGCCCTGGTCCCCGACGGGCAGGCACCGCGCCCTGACGAGCAACCGGGTCGCCTACCGCCGCCGTCGCCCGCTGTCCCATCGCCCTCCTGTCCCAAGGATCGAGGTCCCGTGTCCCGCCCATGGAATGGCAGCTTCATCGCCGCACCGGCTCGTCCAACCGGGCAGGCGCCGGCCCCTGCCCCGGCGCCGTACCTGCGGCGGGAGTTCACGGTCGGCCCGGGCCTGCGGTCGGCCACCCTGCACGTCACGGCGTTGGGGCTGATCGAGGCTCACCTGAACGGAGCCCGCGTCGGCGACGAGGTGCTCGCGCCCGGGTGGACCTCATATCAGCACCGGCTGGTCGTGAGCAGCCATGACGTCACCAGCCTGCTGATGGAGGGCACGAACGCGCTCGGCGCCATCCTTGGCGAGGGCTGGGCGGTGGGCCGGCTGACATGGGAGGAAGGCCGACGGGGCGTGTGGGCCGATCGCCCGGCCGGGTTCCTGCGGCTCGACCTCGACTACGGCGACCGGGCCGAGACCGTCGGCGGTGACGACGGCTGGCGGGCCGGCACCGGCGCGATCCTCGCCGACAGCATCTACGACGGCGAGACCTACGACGCCCGGCGCCACCCGGACGGCTGGAGCGAACCCGGCTTCGACGACTCCGCGTGGTCGGCGGTCGACGTCGTCGAGCACGACCTCGACACCCTGATCGCCCCGGAGGCGCCACCGATCCGGCGGATCGAGGAACTGCCGCCGGACGCGATCCTGACCACCCCGGCGGGGCGGACCGTCGTCGACTTCGGCCAGAACCTCTCCGGCTGGGTCCGCCTCACCGTCCAGGGCGAGCCCGGCACCACGATCACCCTGCGGCACGCCGAGACGCTGATCGACGGCGAGATCGACTTCCGCACCAACCGCACCGCGCTCGCCACCGACCGGTACACGTCGCGCGGCGACGTCGGCGGGGAGACGTGGGAGCCGCGGTTCACGTTCCACGGTTTCCGCTACGTCGAGGTCGACGGCTGGCCTGGGGAGCTGGACGCCGACGCGCTGCGGGCGGTGGTCGTGCACAGCGACCTGCGCCGGACCGGCTGGTTCGAGACGTCGAACGAGCTGGTCAACCAGCTGCACCGCAACGTCGTCTGGTCCATGCGCGGCAACGTCGTCGGGGTGCCGACGGACTGCCCGCAGCGCGACGAGCGCCTCGGCTGGACCGGCGACCTCAACGCCTTCGGCTCCACCGCCGTCTTCCTCTACGACGTCAGCGGCCTGCTGGGCTCATGGCTGGCCGACCTCGCGGCCGAGCAGCGGGCGAAGGGCTACGTCCCGGTCGTCGTTCCGGACGCGCTGTCCATGCCGATCACCACGCCCACCGCGCTGTGGGGCGACGCCGCGGTGAGCGTGCCCTGGGCGCTCTACCAGGAGTACGGCGACCCGGAGATCCTCGCCCGCCAGTACGACTCCATGACCGCCTTCATCGACAGCGTCGAGAGCAAGCTCGACGAGCGCGGCCTGTGGAACTCGGGTTTCCAGTTCGGCGACTGGCTCGACCCGGACGCGCCGCCCACCAACCCGGCCGGCGGCAAGACGGACGCCTACCTCGTCGCCTGCGCCTACCTGTGCAGGACGACCAGCGAGCTCGCCCACGCGGCCGACGCTCTGGGCCGCGCGCAGGACGCGGCCCGCTACTCGAAGCTGCACCAGCGCGTCCGCGCGGCGTTCCGCGACGAATGGGTCACCCCCGCCGGCCTGGTCGCGAACGACACCGTCACCGCCTACGCCCTGGCCATCTGCTTCGACATCCTGCGCCCCGCCCAGGTCGAGCGGGCCGGACGCCGGCTCGCCGAGCTCGTCGCCAAGGCCGAGCATCGCATCAGTACGGGCTTCGCCGGCACGCCGCTCGTCGCGCACGCCCTGAGCCGCACCGGCCACCTCGACACGGCCTACAAGCTGCTGCTCCAGACCGAATGTCCCTCGTTCCTCTACCCGGTCACCCAGGGCGCGACGACGATCTGGGAACGGTGGGACGCGATCACCCCGGACGGCGCCCTGCACGACACCGGCATGACCTCGCTGAACCACTACGCCCTCGGCGCCATCGCCGACTGGCTGCACCGCGTCGTCGGTGGCCTGCAACCCGCCGAGCCCGGCTACCGCCGGATCCGGATCGCCCCACAGCCAGGCGGCGACCTCTCGTACGCGGCCGTCACTCACGACACCCCGCACGGACGGGTCCGCGCCGCCTGGCGGCACGATCCCACCGGCCGCATGACCGTGGACGTCACCGTCCCCACCGGCACCACCGCCGACGTGGTCCTCCCGCGCCATCCGGACGGGCTGGCCGTCCACGTCGACGCGGGCGAGCACCACTGGGAGTACGACCTCCCGACGCCCGTCCGGCCCGCCTACACCCTCGACACCCCGCTGAAGGTCCTCTTCCACGACCAGGCGACCTGGACCGCGCTGCACTCCGTGCTCCGCCAGCACCTGCCGCAGTTCGGCGACGCCGACACCGGCACTGAGCCATCACTGCCAGACCTGCGCACCCTGCTGGGCTATTTCCCCGAACAGGCGCCGGCCATGGAACGCGACCTGTCCGCCGTCCTCGCGGCCCTCACATCCACACCCGTCGGCTCGTGACACATCGCTGGAGGCACCGTGACCACTGAGGCAGGCGGTGAGCGACGCCGAGCGTCCTTCGCCGACTTCGTCCGAACCCGTCGGCTCGTGACACATCGCTGGAGGCACCGTGACCACTGAGGCAGGCGGTGAGCGACGCCGAGCGTCCTTCGCCGACTTCGTCCGATTCCTGGAGACGGCGGACCCCGAGCTGATCGCGACGCGGATGCCGCAGGGCCCGGACACCGCCGCCCTCACGGCCCACTACCCCGAACTGGCCCGGGTCGAAGTACGGGAGGTGAATGTCGACGGTGCCGGAGGGATGCCGGCGCGGCTCTACCGCGAGGCGGGCCGGGCGACCGGCTCCGCGCTGGTCTGGGCGCACGGCGGCGGCTTCGTCACCGGGGACCTGGCCATGCCGGAGGCGAACTGGGTCGGCCTGACCCTGGCGTCACGGGGCATCCCGGTGCTGTCGGTCGAGTACCGCAAGTGTCTCGGCGGCATTCACTTCCCGACGCCGTCCGATGACCTCCTCGACGCCTGGCTGTGGGCGGTCAAGAACGCCGGTGAACTTCAGGCGGAGCCGACGGGGATCCACCTGGGCGGGGCCAGCGCGGGCGGGAACCTGGCCGCGGGGGTGACCAAGCGGCTTCGCGACGGTGCCGGACCGTTGCCGGCCTCCCTGCTGCTCCTCTACAGCGTTCTGCACCCGCGGCTGCCGGAGCCGAGCGCCGATCTGCGCGCCAAGACCGAAGCGCTGACCGGTGAGTTCCTCACCGCCGACATGGCCCCCGAGATCAGCCTGAACTTCACCGGCACCGAGGCGGCCCTGACGGACCCCTATGCGTTTCCCGCGGGCGGCGACGTCGCCGGGCAACCGCCGGTCTATGTGCTCAACTCCGACGCGGACTCCCTGCGCTCCTCGGGTGAGGCCTACGCCGCGCAGCTCGCGACGGCCAGCGTCCCGGTCCGGGTCGAGTTCGAGCCTGGCTCCCGCCACGGGCATCTCAACGAGCCGTTCACGGCGGCCGGCGAACGCAGCCTGGACCGGATGACGGCCTGGCTCACCGCCGCGCGGGCCTGACACACAGATCAATACCGTTTTCCCCGCTACTCCGGGAGGTCCACCGATCATGAGCCAGTTCCCCGACGGCTTTCTCTGGGGTGCCGCGACCGCCGCCCATCAGGTCGAGGGCGGCAACGTCAACGCCGACCTGTGGGCCAGTGAATGGGCGCCCGGATCGCATTTCGCCGAGCCGTCCGGCGACGCCTGCGACCACTACCACCGCTATCCCGAGGACATTGGCCTGCTCGCCGGGCTCGGGCTGAACGCCTACCGGTTCGGGGTCGAATGGTCGCGGATCGAGCCCGAGGAGGGCTTCTTCTCCCGGGCCGCGCTCGACCACTACCGCCGCATGGTCGGCACCTGCCTCGAACACGGCGTCACCCCCGTCGTCACCTACAACCACTTCACGACGCCCCGCTGGTTCGCCGCGGCCGGCGGCTGGAACGGCACCGGCGCCGTCGACCGGTTCGCCCGGTACGCCGCCCGGGTCACCGAACACATCGGCGACCTGGTGCCCTGGATCTGCACCTTCAACGAGCCGAACGTGATCTCGTTGATGGTCCACCTCGGCCTGGCCCCGGCCGCCGCCCGCGAGGACGGCCTCGGCTTGGCGGCTGCCGCCGACGACCAGCCAGCCCCGTCGGGTCAGTCGGGATCGGGCGGGAGCTGGCCGGTCCCCTCCGTCGAGGTGATGGCCGCCGCGCACCGCAAGGCCGTCGAGGCGATCAGGTCCGGGCCCGGAAACCCCGCCGTCGGCTGGACCCTCGCCCTCATCGACCTGCAGCCCGCCGAAGGCGGCGAGCAGCGCTGGGCCGCCACCCGCCAGGCGGCCGAGCTCGACTGGCTCGACGTCTCCCGCGACGACGACTTCGTCGGCGTCCAGACCTACACCCGGGAACGCGTCGGACCGGACGGCGTCCTGCCGGTGCCCGACGGCGTCCCGACGACGCAGACCGGCTGGGAGGTCTACCCCCAGGCACTGGGGCACACGGTCCGGCTCGCGGCCGAGCACGCCCGGGTGCCGATCCTGGTCACCGAGAACGGCATGGCCACCGCCGACGACGACGCCCGCACCGCCTACACCGCGGCCGCCCTCGAGGGACTGGCCGGCTGCGTCGCCGACGGCGTCGAGGTGCGCGGCTACCTCCACTGGTCGCTACTCGACAACTTCGAATGGACGTCCGGCTTCGCGATGACGTTCGGACTGATCGCCGTCGACCGGACCACCTTCGCCCGCACCGTCAAACCGACCGCGCGATGGCTCGGCGAGGTCGCCCGTGCCAACAAGCTCCCCTGACGGAAGTGGGGAGCCGGGTGGCTACTTTCGGCCGGGAGAGCGTCGGGATTTGCATGCGCTTACGCAGGCCTCGGGCACCTTTAGGAATGGCGAGCGCGGTCCTCGTTGTCGTCGCCGTAACCGGCTGCTCCTCGTCGAGCGCGGGGAACGGAGCGGCCGCGGCCTGCGACTCGCCCGGAGTCACCAAAAGCCAGGTGACGCTTGGGTTCGTCTATCCAGGCTCGGGGGTGTCCAGTTCGGCGCTGTCCTCGGCTCGGGCCGGTCTTGACGCCAGGATCGGTCTCGCGAACGAGGAAGGCGGCGTGCACGGCCGGCGGATCGCCTATGAGTGGCGAGACGACGAGGGCTCGGGGCCGGTCGCCGAGACCGCGACCGAGGAACTCGTCGACCAGGAGAAGGTCTTCGGCCTCGTGACGGCCAGCGCCACCCTCGGCGACTCGATGGACCGCCTGACCCAGGAGGACGTGCCGGTCACCGGCGTCGCCGTCGAACCGTCCTGGGCTGGGCGCGAGAACATGTTCTCCTTTGTCTACTCGGCTTCCCCCGTCGTCGTCGGCCGTTACATCCGGGCCGCTCGCGGCACCCGGGTCGCCATCGTCACCGGGGACCAGTCGGAGGTGACCTCCGGCATCACGGGGGAGTACCTCCAGGGCCTGAAGACCGCGGGGATCAGCACAGTCAAGGCGTTCACCTACGTGGCCGGCAGCGGCAGCCCCGACCAGGTGGCCAGCAAGATCGAGGACTTCGGTGCCGACGCCCTGCTGGGCATCACCGCCCCGGACGACTTCGCCAAGATCATGCAGGCGACTCGCGCGGCGGGCGTGAACCCCGTGGTCAGCGTGGTGCTCACCGGCTACGACCGCGGGCTGCTGTCATCCATCGGTCCGGCGCTCGCCGGCGTGTCGATGCCGGTCTTCTTCCGGCCGTTCGAAGCCGGCGGACCGGCGATTCAACGCTACAAGGACGCGATGACCCGCTACGCCCCGGAGTCCACGAACACCGACCAGCAGTTCGCCATGTTCACCTACATCAACACCGATCTGTTCCTACGTGGCCTCGACCTGGCGGGACCCTGCCCCACCCGTGACGACTTCATCAAGGCACTGCGCGGCGTCTCCAGCTACGACGCGGACGGCCTCATCGCGCCAGCCGACCTGCACGACTATTCGGGTAAGCCGTTGTCCTGCTACGCCTTCGTCCAGGTGAATCCCAGCGGCACCGCGTTCGCGACGGCTCGAGAGCGTGTCTGCGCCGACGGCAGCACCTCCTGACCCTGTCCGTCCGGGCAAGGGCCGTGGGACATGCCAAGGCCGGCCGACGATCGGCTGACGTGGAAGAGCCGCCGTGCGTCGCCCGGGGCCGGTTCACTACTGCGCCCACGCACCGGGGGTCATGAGGCCGTGTTCGTAGGCGAACACCACGAGCTGGGCGCGGTCGCGGGCGTGCACCTTGGTCATGGCTCGGTTGACGTGGGTCTTGGCGGTGGCGGGGCTGATGTGTAGCTGGTCGGCGATCTCGTCGTTGGACAGGCCACGCGCCGCCAGGATGGTGATCTCGCGTTCGCGGGCCGTGAGCTCGTTCATGGCCGGGAGCGCGGCGTCGAGGTGGGCGGTGGGGCTGGCCAGGAACCGTTTGACCAGGGCCGTGGTGGCGGTGGGTGACAGCAGGGACTCGCCCGTGGCGACGGTCCGGATGGCGTCCAGGAGAGCGGCCGGTGCGACGCCCTTGCCGAGGTAGCCGCTGGCGCCCGCGCGCAGGGCGGCCAGCACGAGCTCGTCGGTCTCGAAGGTGGTCAGGACCAGGATGTGCACGCCGGCGAGGGACGCGTCGGACGTGATCTGGGCGGTGGCCGCGACGCCGTCGAGCTCGGGCATCCGGATGTCCATGAGGACGACGTCGGGCATCGTCTCTCGCACCACCGTGACGGCCTCGACGCCGGTGCCGGCCTCGCCGACCACTTCCATTCCGGGCGCGGCGTCGAGCAGCAGCCTGAAGGTGGCGCGCAGCAGCTCCTGGTCGTCGGCGAGCACGATCCTGACGGGGGCTGTCACGGCGCGGGCCTCTCTGTCTCGGTCGGGTCGGTGCCCACGCGGTCGGCGCCCACGGCGGGGACGATCTGGTGGTCGGTGGTGCGCTGTGCTCTGGTGCTCAGTGTGGCGGTGACGAGGTAGCCCCCGTCGCCGGTCGGGCCGGCGCCGAATGTTCCGCCCGCGGCGCGGGCGCGTTCACGCAGGCCGATCAGCCCGTGACCGGTGCCGACCGGGTGCTGCTGGCCTGGCCGGACCGAGCGGCTGTTGTGGATCTCGAGCCTCAGCTGGCCAGGCGCCCAGCGCATGGTGACGGAGACGGGCGCGCCGGGAGCGTGCTTGGTGGCGTTGGTCAGCGCCTCCTGGACGATCCGGTAGGCGGCCAGGTCGCTCTGGTGGCTGAGCGCGGCCGCCTGGCCGTGGACGTCGAGCGTGACGTGGGCGCCCGCGTCGCGGAACCGGCCCAGCAGGCCGCCGAGCTGCTTCAGGCCGGCCACGGGTGCCAGCGAGGGGGAGCCGAACGACTGGTCGTCGGTGGCCGGCAGAGGGTGGCCTGCCGGTTGCCGTTTCCCGGTGTGCTCGGCATCGTCGGGGTCGCGGCGCAACAGGACGAGGGCGGCCCGCAGGTCGTCGATGGCCGCCGAGGTGTGCTGGGTGATCCCGCGCAGAGCCTGGCGCGCGGTCAGGGGGTCGGTGTCGAGCAGGTAGTCGGCGACGGCGGCCTGCGCGTCGACGAGGGCCAGGTTGTGGGCGAGGGTGTCGTGCAGCTCGCGGGCGATGCGCAGCCGTTCGTCGAGCACCGCCTGCCGGGACTGTTCCCTGGCCTCGCGGGCCCGCCGGGTCCGCGCGTCGTGCCGGGCGCGTATCCCGACACCGACGCCGGCGGCGATGACGACGAGCTGGACCATGACGAGGTCCGTGCCCGCCAGGGAGAGCGGCTGGAAGAGCAGCGCGGCGGCCAGGAGTATGGACGCGGCGGCGGCGCCGGCGATCCACCCGTCCCGTTGGCGGCGGCGGGCCGCGACGGTGTAGACGGCGATCATCGTGGCGAGCGGGACAGGCTGGTAGGCGCCGACGGTGCTTCCGGGCAGGCCGGCGTCGAGGTCGTGCATGACCGCGAGGTGGCAGGCCTCGACGACCACGACGGCGGCGAGAACGAGCTCGGGCCAGTAGGTCCGCACCAGGAGCGGCAGCCACGAGGCGACGGTGAGGAGTAGAAGCTCCGTGCTGGGGAACGTCGCGGTACCGGAGCGGACGACGACCACGATCGTCATCGTCACCAGCATGGCGACGGTGACGACGATGTCCCACCGGGTGGGACGCCTGCTCTCGCTGAGCAGGCGTCGCCAGCCGGTGGCTCCGGTGGCGCCGGCGGTTCCTCCGGCGACGGATCGGTTGATCGTCACGGCTCCTCGGTCACCGCCGGTCCGCCGCGGCCGAGGCGTGGCCGGCGGCGCCGACCAGGTTGTCCGCGGGTGGCGCGTCCATCTGGTCGGACGGTATGTCGATCTTGTTCGCGGGGCCTTCGATCGCCAGGCGGGGCGTGAGGCGGTCGGCCCACCGAGGGTATGCCCACACCCGGTCGCCGATCATCCGCAGCAGCGCCGGGACGAGGATCATGCGCACGACGAAGGCGTCCACGACGACCGCGAGGGCAAGGCCGATGCCGATGCAGGAGACGATCCGCTGGCCGCTGAACCCGAACGAGGAGAACACGCACAGCATGATCACGGCGGCGGTGGCGATGACCTTGGCGGTTTCTGCGACACCCGTGCGGATCGAGCGCGTGTTGTCGTGTGTGTGTGCCCATTCCTCGCGGATGCGGCTGACCAGGAACACCTGGTAGTCCATCGACAGGCCGAACATCACCCCGACGACCATGATGGGGACGATGTAGGAGATCGGCGCGCCGTCCCCGACGCCGAGCAGGTTGCTGGCCCAGCCCCACTGGAAGATCGCGGTCAGCGCGCCCAGGCCGACGACGATCGTCGCCAGGTTGCTGACAGCCCCGACCAGCGGCACCAGGAGGCTGCGGAACGCGAGCACCAGCAGCAGGAACCCGAGTCCGGCCACCAGCGCCAGGTAGAGCGGCAGCTTGCTCATCAGCGCGTCCGCGATGTCGATGTTGGTCGCCGTCTGGCCGCCGACGTACACCTGCAGGTGGCTGCCAGCCTCGGCGGCCGGGATGACGTCCCGCCGCAGGTGATCCACCAGATCGACGGTCGCCTTGGCGCCCGAGCTGCTCGACGGCGTCACCTGGACGACCTGGACGCCGTCACGGGCGGTCGCGCCGAGGGCGACCGAGGCGACGTCGGGCACCGACGGCAGCCGCGTGACCAGAGTGTCCAGCGCCTGGGCGGAACTCCCGTCGGGAGTCTCGGCCACCAGCAGCAGGGTGGCGTCGATGCCGCCGCCGAACGCGGGACTCATCAGCTCGTAGTACTGACGCGACGTCGAGCCGGCCGGGTCGCTGCTGGCGTCGGCCTCGCCGACCCGCATCGACAGCACCGGGACCGCGAGCGCCGCCAGCACGACCAGCGCGAGCACCGCCATCGGCGCGGGAGCACGGGTGACGAGCGCCGCCCAGCGCCGGGCGGGCCCACGGCGAGACCGTGCGCGTCCCGGCGCGGACTTCCTCGCCGTGACGTCGCTGCTGTCGGACAGGAGGCGGCGCTGCCGGCGGGACAGCACGCGCGGGCCGAGGACCGACAGCAGCGCGGGCAGCAGGGTGATCGCCGCCAGCACGGTGAACAGCACGGTCACCGCGGCCGCCTGCCCCATGCCGGTGAGGACGCCCATGCCGACCACGAACATCGCCAGCAGCGCGGCGATCACCGTCAGACCGGCGAAGATCACCGCTCGGCCGGAGGTGTTCCCGGCCTGCCCGATGGCGTCGTGCACCGATGCTCCGGCCATCAGGGCCTTGCGGTGCCGGTCGACGATGAACAGCGCGTAGTCGATGCCGACGCCCAGGCCGATCAGCGACCCCATCGTGATCGACTCGCTCGACAGGTCGACGGCGTGGGAGCCGACCATGACGAACAGCAGTGAGGTGACGACGCCGACCACGCCGGTGATGATGGGAAGTGCCGCGGCCCAGGCGGAGCGGAACATCACCAGCAGCACCAGCAGTGCCGCCAGGATGCCGACGACCTCGGCGATGCCGCCCGACGTCGTCGTGGGTGCGAACGCCTGGCCGCCGGTCTCGACCTGGAGGCGGTCGTTCTCGATCGACTGGGCGGTCTGCCGGACCTGGGCGACATCGACGTCGTCGGTGACGGTCACGTCGGCGTAGGCCGTGTTCTGACTGGTGTTGAGCCGCGACGCGTCGCCTGCGGCGTACGGGCTCACGACAGCCTCGACTCCGGGCAGCGACGCGATCGTGGTCAGCATGCGGGCGACGTCGCCGCGCACCTCGGCCGAGTCGACGGCCTGCCCGGTGGTGTGCCAGACGATGCGACCGGTCTGGGGCGAGTCGGTGGAGGCGCCGAGCAGCGTGTAGGCGTGTGCCGACTCGCTGTTGGGCAGGTCGGCGACGGTCTTGAAGTTGGACCCCATTCCTACGACGAGGCCGATCAGGACGACGGCGGCGCCGGCCCAGACCCCGAGAACGACGAAGCGGTGCCGTGCGCACCACCGGGCAAGAACGGACACGGGACTGCCTTTCGCGAGCTCGAATGTGGCACCTCACGGTCCCGCCGAAGCCGCCCGGCGCCATCCGCCGTCCGTCGTCATCCGCGTGTACCACGACCGCGGTATGCCGCCCCGCACCCCGCACCCCGCACCCCGCACCCCGTGCCCGTGCCCGTGCCGCGGCAGGACACGCTGCGATCACGGAAATGGACGCCTCGCCCGCGGGCTGATCCTGCCGTGAACGTGGATGGCTGTTCAGAGTGGTATCGACACGCCCGTACCGGTCGAGCTGCCGTGCAGTCGTAGCAGTTTCAGTCTTGCTTCCGCAGGAATGTCGAAGACCATCCGGCCATGTACCGATGCGCCAGGGGCGACGGGCTGCCATACCGTTTCGCCAAGAAGGTAGAAACGAGACAGGTAGTCGGCCGAGTGCTGGCCGCCGAAAGAGTCGTATGCGTACTGGTTGGCGCTCTGCAGCTGGCGCGACGATCCACCGACGTTGCGGACCGTCATCGTCACCAGGCAGAACTGGCCGTTCGGACGGCGAGCCAGGAAATCGGGGCCGAGCTGCTCGACTCCGCATTCGACGCCCTCGACCGTGAACTGGAGTCCTCCGTCGCGGAAGCCGACCGGTCCCGGGGAGGGAGCCGACGGGGCCGGGGAGCGCGGACTGGTGGTGGTCGTGGCGGCGGTGACGGGCGGAGCTGGGGCCTGACCGCGGTTTTTCGTAGCTACCGTCCAGGCAGTCGCAAGGGCCAGCAGCAGCACGCCGCCGCCGAGCAGAACGGATGGACGAACCCGCGGACGCCACGGTCGCCGCGGACGAGGCGTTCGCCTCCGCGGAAGCCGTGGAATGGTGCCGGTGAGGCCGAGCAGCCGGATCGCGGGATCGGTGGCCCGGTCGTCCGGGGCTAGCTGGACCAGGTGCAGGAGCAGGTCGCGGGCGGTGGGCCGGGCCGCCGGGTCCTTCGAGAGAGCGTTCGAGACGAGATCCTCCAGCTGCCGGGGGAGACCCGTCAGATCAGGTTCGGCACTGGTGATGCTGTACGCGAGCTCGAGATCGGTGTCGCCGTCGAACGGGTGCCGGCCGGTGGCCGTGTAGGCGACGAGCATGCCCCAGGTGAACACGTCGGCAGCCGGTCCGATGGGTTGACCGTGGATCTGCTCGGGTGCCATCCAGCCCGCCGAGCCGAATCCCCAGTCGGTTGGTTTCGCGACGGCGCCGTCAAGCACCTGGGCAATGCCGAAATCGATCACCCTCGGACCGGTCAGTGAGAGGATCACGTTGCTGGGCTTGAGGTCCCGATGCACCAGCCCGGCATGGTGGATCGCGGTCAACGCGGTCGCCACGCCGACCGCCAGCCCGGTGAGTGTGGATGAGCTGAGCGGGCCGACGGCTACTGCCTGATCGAGGCGAAGGCCTTCGATGAATTCGGTCACCAGATATGGCGCGAACGCGTCCGGGTCGGCGTCGAGAACCTCGGCTGTGCAGAACGGCGCGACGCTCCGGGCCGCCTCGACCTCCAGCCGGAAACGGTGTCGATATTCTGGGCTGTTCGCCCTGTCTGGTCGAATGACCTTGACCGCGACCGCGCGGCCACCGGGGTCACGTCCGAGGTAGACGGTACCCATTCCTCCTTCACCCAGCCGGCTGACCAGAATATAAGGGCCGACGGAATCCGAGTCATGCGGCAACAGCCGCTCGCCGGGAATGGTCGTCGCACCTGAGGAACTCACCGCCCGCGTCAGTGGGGTCGCCGGACCGTCCACGTCCAGCTGCCTCCAGGTCATGCCACTATTCCTGGTCATCCCGCGGCTCACCTCCCGGTTTTTTCTGCTTTCTGCGCATCTCGGTTTGGTGGCGCGCTCAGCAGCCCTGGAGCCGGGTCGTCGAGGGCTGCGTCGGCTCCAGCTTCAGGTCGTCGGCCTCGGCAGTGATCTCGACACCGGACGGCGTCACGGCGGCCGACGTCAACCGCAGGTCCAACGGCAGGCTGGAGAGCGGTATGGTCACGCTGAGGGCTCGCACGGTGCTCGCGGGGATGCTCAGGGCACCCAGGCCGTTGACGCCGAGCGCGGTGGGCGCGAGGGTGAGCCGGTCGTTCTGGACGCTGGCCCGCACGTCGCCGAACGCCTTGATCTGTCCGACCAGCGGTACGTCCACCGGTGCCGAGATGCGCATCCCGCCGCCAGACGCGCTCAGCTGGATGTCTCCGGGCTGGTCGGCGAGGTAGGCGTTGAGGTCGGTGTAGGTGAGTCCCACCGTGCCGATGACATGATCGATCGGCATCGTCTTGACGTTGTTGCCGATCAGCGTGCTCAGCGGAAGATGCACTCCTCGGACGTGCACGCTGATGTCGTTGACGCACAGGTCGGACACGGCGACCCGGCGAATGCGAAGACCGATGTCCTTGTAGTCACCCGTGACCACCTGGGTCAGGAACGGGAAGCCGCCTACCGAGGCCGCCGGCTTGTTCGGCAGCTGCTGACTTTTCTGGAGCTGGCTGACCAGTTGGGAGGCTGCGACGTGAGCGGCCAGCCGGTCCATCGCCCCGAGCACGATGATCAGAAGAACCAGAGCAACCGCCAGGATCCTGCGCGACCTGCGGCGGCGAGTGGATCTCCGGGGGGTTGCTGACGTCTTGGGCGAATCCTCCTCGCTCGGTGACGGCCGGCCCTCCGATGGCACCTCCATTCGGGTGGATCCCCGCAACCACGACGCTTCGCGATCTCTCGTCTTGCCAGGTGGTGGCTCGGTGGGCTGTGGCGCTCGTGGGAGCTCGGGTGCGTCAGGGCGTGCGGCACCGGAGTCCGCATCGATCTCGCCACTGGCGGCACCATGGGCCCCGTATCCGCCAGGTCGCGGATGAGGCATCGGAGTAGCCACGGAAGTGCCTCCAGACTGAGCTCAGGTCTTCACCACGCTCGCTGGGACGGCCTCTTCCGTCGTCATCCGTATGCGGACATATCCGTGTACCGCGGCTGCGGTACCTGCGCCGATCGTGGGCAGGCGCGATCAGTGTCCGAACCTGGCGATCACCCGATGGTGACTCGCTATCCGTCGGCCGCGGCGAGGTCCTCGGGACCCCTCGATCAGCAGCGATGCGAAGCGTTGTATCCACCGATACACAGTCACGTGATCAACCTCGATGCCGCGCTCAGCGAGCAGCTCCTCGACGTCCCGGTAGGACGGGGCGTACCGCAGACACCAGCGCACTGCCAGGACGATCGCCTCGGGCGGGAACCGGAACCCCGTGAGCTCCGAGACCGGGATGTGCGGACGAGGACCACGGCGAGCCGTGATCCGATCATGCCGGGTCGCCGGGGCGGACCACGGCATCGACCGGCGCGACAGAACCCTCTTCGAGAACTCCGACGAAGGCGGAGGCGACGAGGGCGACAGCAGGGTCGTCGTCGCGGGCCAGCTGGCGCAGGACCTCCTGCGCGCCCGGTCCCGGCAGCTCGACCAGCGCCTGGGCCAGGCGTATCCGCGTCGCGGAGTCGGCGGTGTGCGCGGCGAGTTCGTCGACCAGCGCGGTGATGATCCGGGCCGCGCACCCGGGATCCTGGGACAGCGTTCCCAGGACCTCCGCCGCGTCGACGTCATGGAAGCCTTCGACCACCATGCCGACGAGTGTCGGCACGGCTGCGGCGACGCCACGCCCGCCCAACGCCAGCGCGGCGTACCCGCGCACCATCGTGTCCGGGTCCCCGAGCGCGTCCGCAAGCGCCACGGTCGTACCCGGAGCCTGGGACATCCCGGTGATCGCCAGGACCGCGCGCCGCCGGATGTCGACGTCCCGCGAGTGCATGCCGGCCGCCAGCGTCGCCAGGCCGTCGCCGCCCGATCGGGCGAGCGCCCAGCGCAGGGCGCCCGCGACGTTGGGGTCGGACTCGGCCAGCACCGCCCCGGCCAGTAGTTCGGCGGGAACCGGTTCGCCCACCGGGCCGGCCAGGACGGTCTGCTGTCTGCGCGCGGCGCTGGTCGAGCCGAGCCCGTGCATGAGTTCGACGATGCGCAGGACGCCCTGCCAGCCGGTGGGTGCCGACGCGTCGATCGCGCGGAGCCGCTCGAGCAGCTCCTGTTCCCGCTCCAGGCGGTCTTCCGTCCACCGGATGAGGTCGCCGACCAGGGCGGACGGAGCGAAGGCCGGGTCCTGCAGCGCGCGTCCGACCTGCCTGAGCGAGAGCCCGAGGGATCGAAGGCTCTCCACGTGGAAGATCCTGCGGATGTCCTCGGGGGAGTACTCGCGGTAGCCGCTGACCGTGCGACCAGACGGTCGCACCAGCCCGAGGGCGTCATAGTGCCGAAGCATTCGGGCACTCACCCCAGAGTGGCGGGCCACGTCACCGATCAGCAATCCGCGATCTCCGCAGCCTCCGTCGACCCGGTCGACCCGGTCGACTCCATGGTCGCGGCAGTCTCGGGACTCCCGGCGACTCTCGCCGCCACCGCCGCCGTGGCGGCAGCGGCGGCTCGTTCCGGGCCGAGCGTGACCACTCGTTTCGCCTCGTCGATGGCCACGTCGAAACCAGCCTCCGGGTACCGCAGGAGCAGCTCGGTCGCACGGGCGTGCGCCGCCACCGTCGGGTCGAGGTTCGCCGCGGCCTTCTCCAGGGCGGGCTCGATCACGCTGCCGAGGTCGACGAGGGCCCGGCTCAGGCTGAGCCGCACGTCGCGGCCGCCGCGGCCGAGCTGCGCGACCAGGTCGTCGACCAGGTTCTTCTTCTCGTCCTCGGGTACGAGGGCGACCGCGACGCGCCACGCGGTCCGCGCGACCTCGTCGTCGGTGTCGCGCAGCAGGTCGCGCGTGATCCAGTCCCACGCCCTCCTGTCACCGATCTTGGAAAGTGTGTGCAACGCCTGGCCGCGGGCCTGAGCGTGCTCGGAGTCGAGCTCCTGGCGGATCCGGGGCAGGGTGATCTCCGGCGAGAGCCGGGCAAGCGCCCAGGACAGCATGTCTCGCACGAAGAAGTCCGGCTCGACCGCGCACCGCTCGACGAGCGTCTCCAGCAGGCCGGGGTCCGGGTTCGAGCCGACCGCCAGGGCCGCCTGAAGCCGGACTGACGAGTCCTTGGCGCCCAGGGCGCCCGCCACGCGGGTGTGTTGCGGGGTTCCGGTTGTCGTGTTGATCGGGACCACCTCCTGCGCCCAGTGGACACCCTGACATCGTGTCAAGGTAAAGCCCGTGACCGGCGAATCAGGAGATCGTCTGGTTTGCAGGGCAGGCAAACGCGAGCACCGGGCCGCACGCGGTCAAAGCGACCGTGCGCGGCAGCGCGCGGGCGCACGACGGCGGGGCCGGTCGCCAGACCAGTCCTCCCTGCCGACCAGGGCCCGTGTTGATCGCGAGGACCGTAGGCCACCAGTCCCAGGCTGGCGCGGCGGACAGGACCCCGCCCGACACTGTCGCGTCCGGCGAGGCCAGATGATTTTCACGATAAATCGTCCGACTCGGAGACCTCACAGACAGCCGATGAGACTCTGAAGGTAGTCGGTCCGGCGATCGGAGGGCTTGATCGCACGAAGGCTCACGGGCAAAATCGTCTGGCTCGGCTGCATGCGACAGCGCCGAGCGGCCCGATCAGGGGCGTCGAGCGCCTCGGAAACCTTCTCCGCAAGTGTCGACACGCCCTCTGGCCGGCGAAACCGCATCGCGCGCTTCCGCGGCGGTCGGAGAATGCGCAGGCCAACCGGCACCTCGTCAGCGGCCTTCTCTACGGTCAGTCCGGTTCGGCGGAGGCCGTGAGGAAAGAACCGGCCCAGCACGCGCCCCCACGATGTCGTCAGGGTTCCAGGCAGGTGGGCACCTTTACCGACCGTCGACCAGCAGCTCTCGGATGATTGGCAGTGCTTTGCGATGGAGTTACTGGCTAGTTTGACGTCGGTCGGGATCGCCGGGGTCGCCGTGTTCTACGCGTGGAAAAGCGCGAAGGCGGCTGACCGGGCCGTCGATCAGGCCAACAAGGTAAGACTGGACGAGTTGTATGAGACGACCGGACTGGTACTTTCTCAAGATCCTCGGTTTCTTTACGACATCTATGGACTCGATCGGTCCATACCTGAGAGGGAAGCGCAGAACATTGCCTATCTTGGAATGGTTATAGATGGCATGCATCGCTACTATGGGCACGCCTACGACAGGAACTTTCGAGCGATGGTCGAGAAGATGAAGGTTGAGCGAACCTTTCTCAATGTTCTTCTTTCGAAAAGCGAGAACAGGAGGCGATGGAATACTCTCCGGATGCTTTATTACGGCGAATCTGCCAGAGAGTTCGTGGTGGCTGTCGACGAGCTCGCAACATTCGAAGCGATGCGCACGCCGGCCAGTTGAGGAGCCGGGCACCGACCTCGCCGAAGCAGAGCAACGGACGCCGAACCCCAATTTCGTGGGCCGGGATTCGCCGGCCGGGAGCAGGACCTGGCCGGCTTCGGATGTCTAGGTGCACGGGTCACCAGCGCAGTGCGGTGAAGTCGACGGGTCGGCTCGGTGCCGCGAAGGACGCTGTCGGCGTCTGGCGCCGAGGCCAGGTCGTACACGCGGCAGCGCCAACCGCCGGGGCGCCACCGGTGTGGCCGCCTGCGACGCCGTCCTTGCCCGCCAGCGCGCCGCCTGCGCCCTGCCCTGACGGCGCATCGATTCGCCGCTGGCCGCTGGCCGCTAGCCGCTAGCCGCTAATCACGCGTATGCGACCATTCGGCCGGGATCGTGACGTGACTGGGAGGTGCCGCGCGATGGACGAGGAGTCGTGGGAGGCGTGGGTCCGGCGGTACGGACTGCGACCTGCCGCGACGGATCTCGGCGAGGTGCGGGACATGGTGCGCGCCGAGACGGCGCTTGGCTGGGACGCCGACGTCGAACTGATGCGGGTGGGCTGCGTGCAGCTGTTCAACGCCGGTGCGCTGGCGGACGTCCTGACGGTCTGGGGGGCCAAGGGGGCCAACTTCGACGCGCACTGTTCGATCGATATCCAGCTGCTCTGCGGCGCTGGCCTCGACGAAGTAAAGACCCACCTGTGGGCAGCACGGGCGTACTCCGAGGAGGCCACCAAGGCGCTCGAGTACCTCCTCGAGTGCGAGGCGGCCGGGGACTTCGAGGACTTCACCGTCGAGCGTTGGTCTCGCGCGATGGCGGACTACTACGAAACCAGCTGAGAGGCGACGTCCCGATGGCTGCTCGGACGCTGTTCGACGGCGAGATATTCGTCCATTACGGCCAGTTCTACGTCGAGAGCTTCGAGAGTGGCTGGGAAGGAGACCTGTCCGCGGCGTTCGCGGGCCAGCGCAACGGGCTGTGCGGCGCCGCCTTCGACGGCTTCCTGTTCCTGATCACCGGGCTGCATACCGGCGACGTCGGTCTGAAGGTCGAGTTGCGTGAGGAAGCACCGCTGGATGAGCCCGCCTGGGAGGAGGCCGTCGAGGTCTCGTTCAGGCCCGTGTCGCCCCGGGTCCTGCTCGTTCAGTGGGCCGGCGAGAAGTCCTGGCCGCTCGACCTCGACCTGCGGGCCACCTACCGTGTCCGGTACAGCGCCACCGCCATGGACGCCGCCCATGCCGCCGACACCGTCGCGACCGGTGCGCACACGATCGACCGGTACCTCCTTCAGTTCTGGCTGGCCGCGCAGGCTCCCGACGTGGTGCTCCGCCAGACCGGCACCACCGCCGCCTACTGGCATGGCGAGGCTCCCCACCGGTCCTGACACCAGACCGATAGCGTCACAGCGACCGAGGGGCGGCGCCTTCGGCTCGCAGGAAGCCCTCGAAGGTCGCCTGGTACGCGTAGCCGATCTCCTCCTGGAACACGGCTGGGGATCCATTGACAAATGGCAGATCGAGCAGCACATCCACTACCTGGGCGTTCCCGCGACGATCCTGCGCCCCGCCGGGTTCATGGTGCTGGTGGCGGCCAGCCCGTGCGGGCCGGGTCGGCCCGTGCTTCGGCGGTTCGTCACTCAGCTCGGCGCCCTCTGTCCATCCCGAGGTACTACACACGGTTCGTGGTCCGGGTCCTCGCGCCGCGGGCCCGCGTCCGTGAACAGGCCGTCGAGAAGAAACGCCGTGAGCCGTCGAGCAGCGCCATCGCGATCGCTCTCCAGGAACTGCGTCTCGACCGCGGTCTCCAGGATCTCCATGAGGAGTATGAGGTCCATCGGATGCGCGTCCACGCGGATCTCGCCTCTGGCCTGTGCGGCGCGGAAGGCGGGGGCGAGTGCCTCGACCAGCTGAATCACGTATCGCTTCTGCTCGGGGGTCGACAACTCCCGGATAAGCGCGACCAGTGGCCGCATGGAAGCCTGCTCGGACAGCACGACGCCCAGCAGCTCGCGGAAGTGACACGCCTCTGTGTCCGCCACCGCCTGCCTCAGTCTGTCGAGATGCTCGGCGATGACGGCCTGGCCGAGCGCGTGTCGGTCGGCGAAGTGGCGATAGACCGTCGAGCGCCCTAAGCCAGCCCGACTCGCGATCTCCTGAAGCTGCACGACGCGGGGGACCTCGCCCCTGAAGGCCTCCACCGCCACGCGGAGGATGGCATCACGGTTGCGGTGGGCGTCGGAGCGCTGCGAGGTCTGCATCGAGTACCAATCCTGCTACCGTCCGTGTTCGGGTGTCCCGGCAAGGTGGGATCTCGCACCTCTTCTAAGTCCTGTTTTATCCATCTATGGTCCGGTGGCAGGAGAGGTTACCCGGTGGTAGCCGGCACAATCCAGTCGCTTCAGCGACTGCGCCCAGGAGCCGACGAGGCGGCCTACTGGGCCAGGGGCGGCTGTTAGGTGCCGACGACCTCGGCGACGGCAGCAAAGGTGTTACCGACCTCGGCTGTCGGCGCGGAAGTGCGGCAGGAGGACAATGGTCGGAATCGGACCTTCGTTGCGAGGTAGCCTGACCGTGTCATCTCGACCAGCTTGAACCGATCTCCGTATTCCAGCCTTTGTGCTCGACGGAAAGTCTGTCGGCGAAGCTCGTCGTTGATCGCCGCGATGGTGGCCGTTCCCTTGTGGGGAACGGCCGGCTTGTCGCGGCGTGGGACTACCGCGCCGTGCCGCTCGCCACGCCCACCCGGCGGCTGACCGGGCAGATCTGGGCGGGATCCGCGGCGACCCCGATGATCGGTCCTGGAATTGGGATGGATGGCCCCGGCTCCGAGCACCGTTGTCGGCGCAACGAATTCGACACGGCTTCCGCATCGGCCCCCGGAGTGTCACCAGATGGCCGAGGTCTCCGCGGCCAGAACCCCGCCGATGGCTACATCGACGCTTTACGCCGCCGTCGGGCGGCAGCTTTCCCTCCTTTCTTGAGCGCACGAAGCGTGGGCTACGGGTCGCCGCTCCCGAGAATTCCATGAATGCGGAGAAACGACGAACCGGCCCGTCTCGCGGCTGGCCGGCGAGTGGGACAGGCTTTGGAGGACGGATATGTCTGGGATTCGCGTGGCTCCGAACGGCGCTCGGGTGACCGTGGACGACGTTGTGCCCGTCCCGCTGCCCGAGCAGCTGGCCGCACGCGCTCGGGACGAGCCTGACCGTGTTGCCCTCACCTTCGTCGACTACGCCGTCGACCGGTCCGGAACCGCCACCTCGCTGACCTACGGGCAGCTGTTCAGCCGGGTCTGCGCGTTCTCGGCCCGGATCGCCGCCCGGCAGGAGCGGGGATCCCGGCTGGCGATCGTCGCCCCGCAGGGACTCGACTACGTGGTGGCGTTCCTCGGCGCGCTGCGGGCCGGCATCGTCGCCGTCCCGCTGTTCTCGCCCGACCTGCCTGGGCACTCCGGGCGGCTGGACGCCGTCTTCTCCGACTGCGAGCCGGCGGGTGTCGCCACCACTTCGGCCGCGCTGCCGGCCGTGCGCACGTTCCTCGAGAGGCAGGGGCGGGCCGTCGGCGTCATCGTCGTCGACGACGAGCCGGCTCTGGACGAGGCGGGGGACGCCGGCGCCGGCGGCCTCGCCGCGTGGATCAACCAGGCGCCGCCGGTCGCGCTCCGCCGGGATGACCTGGCGTACCTGCAGTACACCTCCGGTTCCACCCGGTCGCCGGCCGGAGTGCGGATCTCACATGGCAACATCGCCGTCAACGCGGCTCAGGCGGAAGCGGCCTACTTCGACGGCCGCGCTGGGCTGACCGTGGTCAGCTGGCTGCCGCTGTTCCACGACATGGGCCTGGTCCTCGTCGTCGGTGGCTGTGTTGGTGGTGGCTACCCCGCCGTGTTCATGAGCCCGGACGCCTTCCTCGCCAAGCCCGTCCGGTGGCTGCGGCTCCTGTCATCCAGCCCGGGCGCGGTCACGTCCGCCCCGAACTTCGCCTTCGACTTCTGCGCCAACCGGATCTCGGCCGAGGACGCCGCCGGCCTGTGGCTGGGCGACGTCGCCGCGATGAACAACGGCGCGGAGCCGGTCCAGGCCGCCACCCTCGACCGCTTCGTCCGCAGGTTCGGGCCCCGGGGGCTGCGCCCGGAGGTCATCCGGCCGTCGTATGGCCTCGCGGAGGCGACGGTGTACGTCTGCGGGTCCTCCGGACCGGCCGCGGCCCGGGTCCTCGAGGTCGACCAGGAATGGCTCGGAGCCGGCCAGGTGATGCCCGCGCCCGAGGGCGGCGGCTCCGACGCGCCGCCGGGCGGGCCCCACACCCTGGTCTCGTGCGGCCGCCCGGTCGGGCAGCTGGTCGCCGTCGTGGATCCCGCCGCGGCGCGGGTGCTCCCGGACGGGATGGTCGGGGAGATCTGGGTCCATGGGCCCAACGTCGCCCACGGGTACTGGCGTAACCCCGAGCTGTCCAGGACGACGTTCGGGCAGCGGCTCGCCCGCGAACTGGGCGGCCCGACCGCGGCTGGCCCGGCCGCCGCTGGCCGGGGCGCCGGCGAGCGAGCCGACGGCCGGCCTGTCGGCCCGTGGCTGCGCACCGGTGACCTGGGCTTCCTCGACGACGGAGAGCTGTTCGTCACCGGCCGGCTGAAAGACATGATCGTCATCGGCGGCCGCAACCACTACCCGCAGGATGTGGAGGCGGCCGTCGAGGACGGGCACGAGGCGTTGGGCCGCCACCGCACCGCCGCCTTCTCCGTGCCGGGTGACGACGGCGAACGGGTCGTCGTGGTGGCGGAGATATCCCGGCACGCGCTCGACGGGGGGTGGGACTCCGCCACTGTCGAGCAGGCCGTCCGTGGCGCCGTCTCCGATCGCCACGGCCTGGCGGTCCACGATGTCGTGCTCACGCGGCCCGGTTCCGTCCCGCGCACCACAAGCGGGAAGATCGCGCGCCGCGCCAGCCGGCAGCGCTACCTGGCCGGCGGGTTCTCGCGGGTGGGGAGCGCCTCGTGACGGCACGACGCGGACTGACCGAGGCGGAGCTGCGGGCCTGGCTGACGCGCGAGGTCGCCCGCCTGGTGGGCGTTCCAGCCGAGGCGGTCGGTGAGTTCCAGCCGCTTGGCGAGCTGGGGCTCGCCTCCCGCGACGCGGTCGCGCTGGCCGGCGAGCTGGAGGACCTGCTCGACATGGCCCTCCCGGCCACGCTCGTCTGGGAGAACCCGACCATCGCCGCCATCGCCGCGCGGCTGGCCGCGCTCGGTTCCCACAGCGGCGGCGGCGTCGGTGGCGGTGGACCGCGCGTCGCGGCGGTCCCGAGCGCCGAGCCGGTGGCCATCGTCGGCATCGGCTGCCGGCTGCCCGGCGGCTCGGCCGACCCGGAGGGGTTCTGGGACTTCCTCACCCGGGGCGGCGACGGCATTCGCGAGGTGCCAGCGGGTCGGTGGGAACGTTTCGTCGCCCCGGCGTCGGCGTCGGCGTCAGCTCTGGTCGGGCTCGGCCGTCACGGCGGCTTCCTCGACGAGGTCGCCGGTTTCGACCCGGGATTCTTCGGCATCGCGCCGCGCGAGGCCGAGCTGATGGACCCCCAGCACCGCCTTCTCCTGGAGGTCGTCTGGGAGGCGCTGGAGAACGCCGGCGTCGCGCCGGCGTCGTTGCGCGGCACGCCCACCGGAGTGTTCGTCGGCGTGAGCCTCGTCGAGTACGCCCACCTCACGGCGTCGGACCTGAGCCGGGTCGAGGCCCACACGTCCACCGGGGCGGCGATGTCGCTCGCGGCCAACCGGATCTCCTACACGCTGGACCTGCGCGGGCCGTCGATCGCGCTCGACACCGCCTGTTCGTCCTCGCTGGTCGCGGTGCACACGGCCTGCGCGAGCCTGCGGTCGGGCGAGAGCGCGGTGGCGATCGCCGGCGGGGTCAACCTGCTGCTCGCCCCGGCCGTCTCCGCCGCGTTCGCCTCGGCGGGGCTGCTGGCCCCGGACGGGCGCTGCAAGGCCTTCGCGGCGTCGGCCGACGGAATAGCACGCGGTGAGGGCTGCGGCGTGACCGTCCTGAAGCGGCTGTCCGACGCCCGGCGCGACGGCGACCGGATCTGGGCCGTCATCCGCGGCTCGGCGGTGAACTCCGACGGGCGCTCGAACGGCATCACCGCCCCGAACCCGCGGGCGCAGGAGGCGGTCCTGCGCGCGGCCTACCAGGCGGCCGGCGTCGACCCGGCCGAGGTCGACTACGTCGAGGCGCACGGGACGGGCACGCCGCTGGGCGACCCGATCGAGGCGGCCGCCCTCGGCGCCGTCGCCGGCGCCGGCGCCGGCCGCAAGGCCGACCGTCCGCTGCTGATCGGGTCGGTCAAGACCAACATCGGCCACCTGGAGGCGGCGGCCGGCATCACCGGCCTCATCAAGGTCGCGCTCGGCCTGACGCACGGGATGATTCCGGCCACCCTGCACTTCGACGCTCCGAGCCCGCACATCCGCTTCGACGAGGCGGGGCTGCGGGTCGTCACCGAGCGCCGTCCATGGCCCCGCGTCGCCGGGCGTCCGGCCCAGGCCGGCGTGTCGGGCTTCGGCTTCGGCGGGACCAACGCCCACGTCGTCCTCCAGGAATGGCCAGCCGACGCGCGGACCCTCGTCGACGCCCCGACGCCGGACGCTCTGATACCAGAAACCCAGGCGGCGGACCCGGCGAGGACCCTCCTGCTGTCCGGCGCGAACCCGGCCAGGCTCCGGCGGCAGGCGGACCGGCTCGCCGCCTGGCTCGACGAGCCGGCCGGACGGATCGCGCGGCCGGTGGACGTCGCCGCGGTCCTGGCCCGCCGGCACTCCTACGACGCCCCGGTGAGCGCCGCCGTCGTCGGCCGGACCCGCGGCGAGCTGGCCGACGCCCTGACCGCGCTCGCGGACGAGGTCGACACCCCGGCCGTCGTCGCCCCCGTCGCGCCGGCGCGACGCCCGGCCCGCGACGGGGCGCCGGGCACCGTCTGGGTGTTCTCGGGCCAGGGCTCGCAGTGGGCGGGCATGGGCCGGCGGCTGCTGGCGACCGAGCCGGACTTCGCCGCCGCCGTCGACTGGGTCGAGCCCGTCCTGAGCCGGCACACGGGCCGCTCGCTGCGGGCCGCCCTGACCGGTGACACCTCGTTCGAGGGGCTCGAGGCCACCCAGCTGGTGCTGTTCGGGACGCAGGTCGCCCTGGCCAGGCTGTGGCGCGCGTGTGGGTTGCAGCCCGCGGCCGTCCTCGGGTTCTCGATGGGCGAGGTGTCGGCGGCGGTGGTGTCGGGCGCGCTCGACCTCGACAGCGGCGCCCGGGTCATGGCCACCCGAGCCCGGCTGCTGGCGTCGCTGGAGCACGAGGACAACGGCGAGCTGGCCATGGTCGAGCTGTCCGACGCCGAGTGGGACGCGATCGCGCCCCACTTCCCGGACGTCGCGGTCGCCGTCCACACCAGCCCCACGCAGCGCGCGGTCGGCGGCGACCCGACGCAGCTGCGGGCGCTGTGCGCGCGGCTCGAGGCGATGGGCCGCGACGTGTTCCCGATGCCCATTCCCGGGGGCGCCCACTCGAGCGCGGTCGACGTCCTGCTCGACGAGCTGACCGGCGAGCTGTCCGACATCACCGGTCGGTCGCCGGCCGTGGCCTTCTACGGCACCACCCTGGACGATCCGCGGCAGCTTCCCGCCTTCGACGCGGCCTACTGGGCGGCGAACGCCCGGCGGCCGGTCCGCTTCGCCCACGCCCTCGTGGCCGCCGGCACCGACGGCCACGCCACGTTCCTGGAGGTCTCCCCGCACCCGATCGGCGCTCGGGCGGTGCGCCAGACCCTCGGGGCGGCGCGCGTGACGGTCGCCGGAACGTTACGGCGGCACACCGACGACCAGGTGACGTTCCGGGCCAACCTCGCCAGGCTCGCCCTGGCCGGCGGGGACGCCGGGGCGCGGGCCGCCCTGTCCCGCGAGACCGCGGGCCGCGCGCCGGCGCGACGGGCCCCCGAGCCGCCGACGACCGCCTGGGACCGCCGGCCCTACTGGTTCCGGCCGACCGACGCACGGCGACCGGCCGCCGGCGCGGGCGCGGGACATCCGCTTCTCGGGGCGAGGGTGGACCTGCCCGAAGGCGGCCGGTACCTGTGGAGCGCCGACGTCGGGACCGCCGCCGTGGGGTGGCTCGCCGACCACACGGTGCACGGCGCCCCGGTGCTGCCAGGCGCGGCGCACGCCGAGATCGCCCTGGCCGCGGCCACCGCCGTGCTCGGCTCGCCCGACGTCGTGGTCGGCGACCTGGAGATCCACCGGATCGTGCCGCTGGCCGACCAGACGACGATCACGGTCTCGTTCCGAGTGACCGACTCCGGCGGCACGGTCGACGTGCACACCAGGTCGGCCGGGTCGGACCGCTGGGTCCGCTGCGCGACGGCGACGGTCACGCGGGCCGGTCCCGGCGCCGACCTTCCGCGCGATCCGGGCACGGGCGTGCCCGTGATCGGATCGAACATGCTGGGTGACGGGGAGGGTCTGCCCGTCGACCTCTACGGGGCGTTCGAGGCGGTCGGGCAGCGCTACGGCCCCGCGTTCGCCGGGGTGAGCGAGGCACGGTGCGGCGTGTCCGGCGGGCGGGGCGTGGCCCGCGGCCGGGTCCGCCTGCCGGACACGGCGACCGGGCATCCCCTGCTGCGCGCGCACCCGGCCCTGCTGGACGCGTGCCTCCAGACCCTCGCCGCGGCCGCCGCGGGGCTGTGGCCGGCGCGGGACGACCGGGCGATCTACCTGCCGGTGGGGATCGGCCGGCTGTGGGTGGGCGCGGCCCAGCCGCGGGAGGGGACCTGTCACGCGACGCTCGCGCCGGCCGGCGCCGACGACGCCGGTCTGGTCGGCGCGGTCCGCCTCGTCGGCGACGACGGCGCGGTCCTGCTGGCGGCCGACGAGATCTACCTGCGCCGCCTGCACCGCGACGACGTGCCGGTGGCGCTGGAATCCATGCTGTTCGAGTCCCGCTGGGAGCCGGCGGAACTCGCGCCGCCCGCGGCCGGCGATGGCGTGGGGCGTCCCGAGGACGTCGCCTGGGTCGTGGTGACTCCGGTGCCACCGGACGCGGGCCTCGCCGCCCGGCTGGTGGCCCGGCTGGGGGAAGCCCACAGCACGGTCGTCACCCTCGCGCTGGACGACGCGCCGGCCCTCGCGGCGGCGCTGGCCGCGCGGGCCGCGCGCGGCGACGCCGCCGGGATACTGCTCCTCGTTCCTGACGAGGCGGCACCGGCTGGCGTGGCCGCGGGCGACGCGTCCGCCCTGGTGACCGACGCGACCGCCCCGGTCGCGGGGGCGTCCGCCCTGGTGGCCGGAGCGGCCGCGCTGGCCCGGGCCGTGACGGAGGCCGGGTTCGCGCGGTCGCCGCGCCTGTGGTTCGTCAGCCGGGGCGCCGCGGTGGCCGGCGCCGGCGAGGCCGGTCGGCCCGGCCCGGCGTCGCTGCGCGGTCTGGTACGGGTGCTCGCCTTCGAACATCCCCTGCTGCGGGCGACGCTCGTCGACCTCGACCCGGCCGGCGACCCGCTGCCCGACCTGCTGGCCGAGCTGGCCGCCGGCGCCGACGACGACGAGGTCGCGTGGCGAGGCGGCCGGCGGATGGTGGGCCGCCTCGCCCGCGCGTCGCTCGCGCCCCCCGCGGCGGCCCGGCCCACCGGGCGGAAGCTCGTACGTCCCGAGGCCTACCTCGTGACCGGTGGCCTCGGCGGCCTCGGACTCGCGCTGGCCGGCCGGCTCGCCGAGGGCGGAGCGGCCCGGCTCGTCCTAGGCGGCCGGCGCCAGCCGTCTCCCGAGGTCGAGGCCGCGCTGGCCGAGCTGCGCGCCGGTGGGCGCACGGACGTCGTGGTGGTCAGGGGCGACATCGCCAGACCGGGGACGGCCGGGCGTCTCGTCGCCGCGGCCACCGCCGGCGGGACGCGGCTGGCCGGCGTCGCCCACGCGGCCGGGATGCTGGTCGACCAGACCGTGCTGACCCTCGACCGCGACAGCCTCGAGCGGGTCTGGGCTCCCAAGGTCACCGGCACCTGGCTGCTGCACCAGGCCACCGAGCACCTCGACCCGGACTGGTGGCTGGTCTTCTCGTCCGCCGCCGGCCTGCTGGGCTCGCCGGGGCAGGCGTCGTACGCGGCGGCGAACGCCTGGATGGACGCGTTCACGCGCTGGCGGCGCGCCACCGGACGGCCGGCGACGAGCATCCAGTGGGGCGCCTGGTCCCAGGTGGGCAGGGCAGCGGGGAACACGAACCCGCTGCTCGAGCCGCTGTCGCCGGCCAACGGCCTGGAGGCTCTGGAGGCCGTCCTCGCGTCCGGCCGTGACGTCACCGGCGTCACCCGGCTGTCCCCCGAGCGCGCGGTCCACCTGCTGCCGGAGATCGCGGGTGCCGCGTACTTCGGCCCGCTGCTGGCCGAGGCCGGCCCCGGGAACGGCGCGGGGGACAGCGCCGGCGACGACCGCTGGCCCGGCGTGGCCGCGCTGCGGTCGGCCGACCCGGCGGTGGCCCGCGGCATGCTGGCGGCCAGGCTGCGCACCCGCGTCGCCCAGATCATGGGCTTTCCGCCGGACCGGGCCGAGCTGGTCGACCCGGACGTCCCGCTGACCGAGCTCGGCCTCGACTCGCTGATGGCCGTGCGCGCGCGGGGCGCCGTCGAGAGCGACGTCGACGTCGTGCTGCCGGTGCGCCTCCTGCTGCGGGGAGCGAGCCTGGCCGACGTCGAACGCCACGTCGCCGCCGAGCTTGGCCTGCCCGAAGCCGCCCAGGGCGCCGCCGCGGACTCCGATGCCGGCACCCGGCGGGCTCACGCCGGCGGTGCCGGCGCCGCCCCTCGGTGGGACCCGGCGGCCGTGGCTCGGGCCCGTGGTTACATCCCACCCCGCGACCCGACCGAACGCTGGCTGGTGGTCCTGTGGGAGGAGGCGCTGGGCCGCTCCCCGGTCGGCGTGACGGACGACCTCGCCGCCGCCGACCGGGCCGGCGAGCCGCCCGGTCGGGCCGGCGCCGCCGTCGCGGCCGCCGTGGCCGACCGGCTGGGAGCCGACGCGGTGGCGGACGCGGGACCGCTGCTCGCGGCCGGCACGGTGGAGCGGATGGCGAACCTGCTGCGTGAACAGCTGGAAGGCAACGGCGGGAACCCGCTGCGCGTGCTGCGCGCCGCCGGGGTCGAGCCGGGCCGGGAGCACGCCGCTGGCGACCGGCAGCGGCCGCTGTTCCTGTTCCATCCCGCAGGCGGCCCGACCAGCGTCTACCACGCGCTCGTCTCGCGGCTGCCCGCCGGCCCGCCGGTGTACGGCCTGGAACGGCTCGACGACCTGCGGGACGTCGAGTCCAAGGCCGACCGATACCTGGAGATCATCCGGGAGATCGCCCCGGGCGGCCCCTACCGGCTGGGCGGCTGGTCGTTCGGTGGGGTCCTCGCCTACGAGGTCGCGCAGCGACTGGTCGCCGCGGGAGAGGCCGTCGAGGTCGTCGCCATGATCGACTCCATCCTCCCGCTGCCGGTCGCCTCCGGGGACGTCCGCGGGCTGGTGGTCGAGCGGTTCCGCCGGTTCGCCGCCTACGTGAGCGAGACCTATCACGTCGACCTGGACCTGCCCTACGACGAGCTGGCCGCCCTCGACGAGGACGCGCAGGTCGAGCGCCTCGGCCGGCTGCTCGCGTCCTCGGCGATCGCCATGACCCCGGGAGTGCTGGAGCACCAGCGGACCTCCTACGCCGACGCGCGGATCGCCGAGCGCTACCGGCCGCGGCCGTACGCCGGCCGAGTCGTGCTCTTCCGGGCCGCGTCGGCCCACCGGGTGACGGTCACGCTGGACCCGCGCTACGACCGGGCCGAGACCGCGCTCGGCTGGGACTCCTACTGCTCGGACCTCGACGTCGTCGTGGTCCCGGGCGACCACACCTCGGTCATCGACCCCCCTGCCGTCGGCCTCATCGCCGACCACCTCGGCGTCGTCCTGGCCGGTCCCGCCTCGCCCGCCGACCCGCTGATCGGTTGATCGGTTGATCGGCTGGCCTGCGAGAACGACGGCCAGGGCCCGAAAACCTCCCCGCGCCGGTCCGTCGGCGGCTGGCGCCGCGGCTCCCGGAACGGCTGCATGGACGGAGAGACAGGAATGCCCGCACGGTTACGGACACGGCGGCGGCTCGCCACGGCAGCCGCGGTGGTCGCGGTGGTCGCGGTGCCCGCCGGCTTCGCCGGCACGCCGCCGGCCGCCGGGTCGTCCCCGGCCCCGGCCGCGTCCCCGGCTCCCGGGACGCCGGTCGCCCCGGTGACCCAGGTCAACCAGAGCGCGAACGGCGGTGACAACCCCAAGATCGGGACGGTGCCGGACACCGCCACGCTCGGCGTACCCAACCCCGGGACCGTGCCCGTCGTCGGCCTCGCCACGGCGACGGCCGACGACGGCGCTCGGGTTCTCTACGAGACTCGCGTCGACGCCCGCACGATCGACCTCATGGTCAGCTCGCCGGCCCTCGGCGGCGCGGCCCCCGTCCGGCTGATGCTTCCGGCGGCCTGGGCGTCCAGTCCGGGCGCCCAGTTCCCGGCGCTGTACCTGATCCACGGCTGCTGCGAGAAGGCCGACTACCAGTCCTGGTCTCTTTACACCGACGTCGAGACCCTCACCGCCGACAAGAATGTCCTTGTCGTCATGCCCAGCGACGGATCTGCCGGGTTCGGGACCAACTGGTGGAACTTCGGCGCGCCGCACAAGGGATGGAACTACGACACCTTCATCGCCACCGAGCTGCCGCAGATCCTGCGCGCCGGATACCGGGCGTCCGGGCGCGCCGCGATAGCCGGCGCGTCGATCGGCGGTTACGCCGCGCTGGCGCTGGCCGCCCTGCACCCCGGACGGTTCGCCGCGGCGGCCTCCTACAGCGGACTTCTGAACACCCAGACGCCGGTGGTGAGCACCGAGATCCTGGGGATCCTCGCCCGGGAGGGCCGCAACCCGCTGGCGATGTGGGGTGACCCGGCGCTGCTGGCGCTGCAGTGGCTCTACACCAACCCGGCTGCCCAGCTCTGGAGGCTCACGAACGTCGGCCTGTTCGTCTCGGCGGGCAACGGCAGCCCCGGTCCGCTGGACCCCCCGGGCCGGGAAAGCGATCTCCTGGACGCGATCACGCTGGCCAACAGCACCACGTTCGTGAACCTGGCCCGGCTGAGCGGGCTGAGGCCGACCGTCGACTTCTATGGAGCGGGCACCCATTCATGGCCGTACTGGAATCGCGAACTCGCCCGGTCGTGGCCGGTGCTGGCGGCCGGGCTGGGGCTTCCGGCGACCTGACCGGCGGTCCGGGCCGCCCGGGCAGCCCGGGGAGGGCTCGGGCGGCTCGACGGACCGGGCTGCTGCTCACGGTCGCCCTGGTCGCGTTCGTCACGGCGCTCGACAACACCGTCGTGAACGTGGCCCTGCCGTCGATCGAGCGCGACCTGTCCCTGTCGACGACCGGCCTGGAATGGGTCGCGACCAGCTACATCCTGGCCTTCTCCAGCCTGCTGCTGGCCGGCGGCCGGCTGGCCGACCTGTTCGGACGGCGCCGCGTCCTGGTGCTCGGCCTGGTCGTGTTCGCCGTCGGGTCGGTGCTGTGCGGCCTGGCCTCCTCCGGCGCCGGACTGATCGCCGCCCGGGCGGCGCAGGGCGCGGGCGGGGCATGCGCGCTCCCGGCGACGCTGGCGATCCTGGCCGTGGACCTGGACGGTCGTGACCGCGACGTCGGCGCGGGTGTGCTGACGGCGGCGATCGCGGCCGCCCTCGCGCTCGGGCCGGCGGTCGGCGGCGCGATCAGCCAGTACGCCCACTGGAGCTGGATCTTCTTCGTCAACATCCCGGTCTGCGCGGTGACGACGGGGCTCGCCCTCTGGGCGGTGCCGCCTGGTCGCCGGCGTGCCGGGCGGCGGGCGGGCCTCGACCTCGCCGGGCTCGCGACCTCCGGGATCGCGCTGCTCGCGCTCACCTGGGCGCTCGTCGAGAGCACCAGCCGAGGGTTCAGCTCGCCGCCCATCGTCACCGCCTTCGTCGTGGCGGCGCTGGCCGGCTGGGCGTTTGTCGCGGTCGAGACCGCGGCGACCGACCCAATGCTCGACGTGGGCCTGTTCCGTTCACCGGCCTTCTCCGGCGGCACGGCGTCGCAGATGCTCTGGGGCCTCGGGGTGAACGGCGTCTTCCTGTTCACATCCCTGTACCTGCAGCACATCCTCGGTTTCAGCCCGGTCACCGCCGGGCTCGCGTTCGTGCCGCTGGCCGTCGCGCTGGTCGTGTGCGTGCCGGTGGCCGAACGCCTGGTCGCCTCGTGGGGCGCGCGGATCACCGTCGCGGCCGGCCTGGGGATGGTCGCCGCCGGCCTCTACCTGACCGCGCGCGTGGAACCGGGCGCCTCCTATCTCGACCTGCTGCCGGGGCTGCTGGTCATCGGTTCCGGCTCGGCCCTGACGACCCCGCTGACGTCGGTCATGCTCGGCGCCGTCGACCCGGCCGGAGCGGGGATGGCGTCGGCCGTCCTCAGCACGGCCCGGGAGGTCTCCGGGGTGCTGGGAGTGTCGGTGACCGGGGCGATCCTGCTGGCCCGTCAGCGGGCGGTCGTCGACGGCGGCGGCAGCGTGGTCGACGGTTTCGTCGCCGGCTACTCCCGCGGGCTGAGGGTCTCGGCCGGACTCGTCGCGCTGGGCGCGCTCATCAGCCTGGCCACGCTGGGAGGCCGGCGCGGGCCGGGCCGGCACCGCCGGACTCGGCCCCCGCCAGCCCGGCGACGGTCCCGGCCGCGGCCAGCCCCACCACGCCCTGCCGGCTCGATCTCACGCAAACCGCGGGTAAACCGGGACCAGGAAAGCTCCCGAAGCCCACATTAAAAGCAGGTTCTTCATTCGCTTGACACTTCATGTTCCGGGCTTCCATGATGTGGATGTCATCCAGGTTACCGGTCGGTAAATCCCTTCCAGGATGCGCGTTCGAGGCGTCGTTGTTGCGCGCTCGGCCATCCTGGGAGCCGGCCCGCGACCATTTCTGGAACAGCATTGATCCGTCCGGGGCCTGGTCTTATTCCCGGCGTGCCGGCACTCCTCCCTCGAAGTATGCCGCGCGCACAACTGTCGATCGGAGAAACGAACAACATGGCATTCACGCATCCGCGGATCCGTACTTCTCTGAGAGCTCTCTTACCCGGCCGGCCACGTCGGTCGGTGTCGCGGGCGCTGCTCGCGGTGCTCGTCGCGGTGCTGACGCCGTTGCTGGCCTTCTGGGCCTCGGACATGGCACTGGCGGCCGGCGGGACAGGGGGCGCCGCCGCTTCCGTCACGCCTGTTCCCGGCCCGGCGGCTGACCTGTCGCATCCCTTGACGGGCGGGAACGGTCCGTTCATCGGGACGGCGATCCCGGTGGATCTGAACCAGGCCGGGTATGTGCAGCAGGAGTATGCCGCGGTCGGCACGGCCACCTCGTACCGTGCCGTCGGCGCGCTCGCAGGGAACGGCCGCTGGACGTTCGCGCCCAACGGGACCGCCCCGTACGACACCCGGGTACTGGTACGCCGCCCCGCGGACCCGGCGAAGTTCAGCGGCAACGTCCTCGTCGAATGGCTCAACGTCAGCGGCGGCGTCGACGCCGACCCCGAATGGGCGAACCTGTACGAGGAGATCACCCGACGTGGTGACATCTGGGTCGGCGTCTCAGCCCAGCGGATCGGTGTCGAGGGCGGCCAGGTACTGGTCACGGTGCCCGGCGCGGGCTCGGATCTGGCCGGCCAGGGCCTCAAGAAGATCGATCCGGCCCGCTACGGCACTCTCGCCCACCCGGGCGACGGGTTCGCCTTCGACATCTTCACCCAGGTCGCTCGTGGCCTGCGCGGCGGCGGGGCTCTCGACGGCCTCCACCCACAGCGACTGGTCGCGGCGGGGGAGTCCCAGTCGGCCTTCGCGATGACCACGTACTACAACGGCGTCCAGCCGCTGACCCAGGCCTTCGACGGCTTCTTCGTGCACAGCCGCGGGGCCGCGGGACTGCCACTGGTCGGCCCCGGCCAGAGCGCCGACCTGACCGGGGCGCTGTTCAGCGCGTCGACCACCTTCCGCACCGACCAGAACGCGCCGGTGCTCGACATCCAGACCGAGTCCGACCTGACCGGGATCCTCAACTCGGTGCAGGCGCGCCAGCCCGACAGCGACCGGTTCCGCCTCTGGGAGGTCGCCGGCACCTCGCACGCCGACGCCCATCTGCTCGGCTCCACGGCGGCGGGCATCGACTGCGGCGCCCCGATCAACAACGGCCCGCTGCACCTGGTTGCCAAGGCTGCCTGGCACGGGCTCACTACCTGGCTCACGACCGGTCAGGCGCCGGTGACCGCGCCACGCATCGACATAAGCCAGTTCCTGCTATTCCGCAGCGTCAAACGCAACGCGGACGGCATCGCGACCGGCGGCATCCGTACCCCACCGGTCGACGTCCCGGTCGACGTCCTGTCCGGCGACCCAGGACCCAACCTCTCCGCCATCTGCCTGCTGCTCGGATCCACGAAACCGTTGTCCACCGCCCGGCTGGCCCAGCTCTACCCCTCCCGCGCCGACTACGAACGCCGCTACGCGGCCAACGCCGACGCCGCCGTCAGCGCGGGATTCGTGCTCGGCGACGACCGCCCCGCGCTGATCGCCTTCGCCCAACCGGCCCGCATCCCCAGCTGACCACCGACAGCACCCGGGCCTCGCCGCCCTGACCCGTAACTCACGCTGCCAGCCCCGCCCGGCGGGGCTGGCAGCGGCTACGTCGGCGGGCTCGTCGCGACAGGCCGACAGGATCCAGGGGTGCGTGGCCGGGGGAGCGTCGCGCGCGGCCGGCGTCGCGGTGGTGTGACCGCGCCGCTGTGGTCGGCGAGTGCGGTGGCGAAACGTTCGATGACCGCCAGGCACGCGTCGGTCGGCTGGAAGCCGCCACCGGACAGCGTGTGCAGCCAGGTGCCGAGCCCGAACACCGGTGTCTGGCGGTACAGCTCCCAGGCTTCGTCGAGACCCGGGCCGGGCGCCCCCCGGGCGCCGAGCTCGTTCACGTAGTCGCCGAGGAGATCACGCTCGTGGTCACGCCGGTCGGCGGTGCTCAGGCAGGAGACCAGGAAGTAGCCGACGTCGTGCGACCAGTTGCCGGCCCGCACCAGCTGCCAGTCGTAGAAGCCGGTGACGCCTCCGGGCAGCGTGTAGGTGTTGGCCAGGTGCGGGTCGCCGTGCAGCAACGTCCGCGGGTGCGCCGCCGCCAGCGCCGCCCAGTCGCGGAATCCCCGCTCGACGACACCTGCGTCGACGCCGGCGGGGATGAGCCGGCCGTGCCCGCCCGCCCGCAGCCGCCGCAGCGCCCGTGCCAGGCTCGCCCAGGAGATCGGCGCCCAGACCCGCCCGAGCCGCCATGGACGCACGAAATCCAGCGGCCGCGGCAGCGGGTCCTCCCAGTAGGCCGCGTGCAGCCTGGCCAGGCCGAGCAGGCCGTCGCGCACCTGGTCGACGTCCAGGGGGACGGTGGCGACATTGGCGCGCGCTCCGCGCAGCGTCACGTCCTCCATCACGGTCACCGCCGCCAGCCTGCGCCGGTCGACGGCGGCGGCGTAGAAGGCAGGATGCTCCAGCGGCAGGTCCGGCCCGCAGGAGGCCAGGCGGGCCTCGGCCTCCCGGGCGCCCAGAGCGGTCAGCGCGAGCCGGTTGAGCATCCGGCCCTCCCGCTTGACGAACACCCGCCGCGGGCCGCTGCCCGACGCGTAGCGCAGCCGCACCCGGGCTCGACTGTTCGTCCCGTCGACCAGGTCGTCGAGCTCGACCGCCACGACCGCGGCGCCGGGGCACGAGCCGGCGAGAGCCGCCGTCATCCACTGCGGAGTCACGTCCGACCAGCCCTGCGGCACGCTCAGCACCTGCGCATCATCCCGAAACCTGGCAGGCACGGGAATCCGACCGTGAGTAAGGATCCCGACAAGAGTGGCACCGACCCCACACCCCAGGTGTCCGTCGCAGAAGGTCAGGCTCAGCGCCGGGCGTAGGCGACCGGGTCATCTTCCGTTCGTGACCTGTCGATTTGGTCCTGCCTCACTCGTCACTGCAGTGTCAGCGTCGAACCGATCCGAGAGGACGTCTCATGCGCTACACGATTTTGCTGCACTACCCGGAGATGATGGCGACGGGCGAGCTCGACGAGGCCGCTGTTCAGGACGGTCAGGCCGCCTTCCAGAAGTACGCCGCCGACCTCGACGCGGCGGGCTTTCTGATCTCCGCCGAGGTGCTCGGTGACTCGTCGGCGACCACGACAGTGCGCAGCGTCGACGGTGAGCTCCGCATTCAGGACGGCCCGTTCGCCGACACCAAGGAACAGCTCGCCGGCACGTTCGTGATCGACGTCGCCGACCTGGACGCGGCCCTGGAGTGGGCGAAGCGGGCGCCCTCGGTCGCATGGGGGCCTGTCGAGGTACGGCCGGGCATGACCCACTGGCAGGACGGCGCGTGGACGTCGATGCGGTGACCGACCTGCCCGGCAGCATCCCCGACGAGGTGCGCGCCGCCGCCGAGGGCGCGGCGCGCGCCTCGTACGGTCGGCTGCTCGCCCTGCTCGCGGCGCCGACACGTGACATCGCGCTCGCCGAGGACGCCCTCGCCGACGCCTTCGAGCAGGCACTACGCACCTGGCCGGCCTCCGGCATCCCCGACAACCCCGGAGGGTGGCTGCTCACCGTGGCCCGCAACCGTCAGCGCGACGTGTTGAAGTCGGCCGCCCACCGCATGTCGACGCCCCTTCCCTCGGCCGACGACGCCGACAGCGGCGCGGCCGTCGCGCCCGTCGCGGCCGACCCGTTCGCCGCCGTCGATCCGGACGCGATTCCCGACAAGCGACTGGAGCTCCTGTTCGCCTGCGCCCACCCCGCGATCGCGCCGGATGTGCGGACCCCGCTCATGCTGCACACCGTGCTCGGCTTCGACGCGGCCAGCATCGCCGCCGCGTTCCGGGTGCCGTCGGCGACGATGGCGCAGCGCCTGGTCCGGGCGAAGCGCCGCATCCGGGCCGCCGGCATACCGTTCGCCGTGCCGACCCGCGCGGACCTGCCCGAACGGCTCGGCTTCGTCCTCGAGGCGATCTACGGCGCCTACACGATCGACTGGGAGTCGCTCGGCTCTCCCGACGCCCGGGTCTCGCCGCACGAGTCGCTCGCGGCGGAGTCGCTCTACCTCGCCGTCACCGTCGCGGCGCTGCTCAAGGCTGAGCCCGAGGCGTGGGGGCTCGCGGCGCTCATCGCGCTCTCGTCGTCCAGGGCCCCCGCGCGCTGGTCGGGCGGCGTGTTCGTGCCCTTCGCGCAGCAGGATCCCGAGCGCTGGGACCCGGCCCTCATCCGCGAGGGCGAGGCGTACCTGCGCCGTGCCCACGCGCTCGGGTCACCCGTCGGTCGGTTCCAGATCGAGGCCGCGATCCAGTCTGTACACGCCGACCGCCGACGTACCGGCGCGACCGACCGGGAGGCCCTGCTCCGGCTCTACCGGGCGCTCGTCAACGTCGCGCCGACCCAGGGCGCCCGCGACGCACTCGCCGCCGTCGAGGGCAACGCCGCCTTGTAGGGCGGCCCCGCGGGGCGGCGTGAGCGGCCGTGGTCGACCCGCGCGACAGGTCCGTTTCCGCTAGGTCAGGTGCAGGCCACGTTGTACGGACCGCTGCTGGCGTTCGTGACGACGTTGGAACACGAGACAGTGTTGTGGGTGTCGTTGGGCTTGTTGATGTTGACGCCGTAACCGGGCCCGCGAACGTCCAGGGTGTTGCCGGTGATCAGGTTTCCGGTTCCCCAGCCGTCGACCACGACGTGCGTCTGGATTCCGTCCAGCGGGCTGTTCACGCCGGAGTTCTTCTCGATCCGCCAGCCGTTGCCCTTCAGATCGATCCACGAGTCCGCGTAGTTGGCCCCGGTGATCGCCGACCCGTCGAAGCTGTTACCGGCGACGACGCCGCCCGTGGTCCCTTCCTTGATGTCGACGCCCTCGGCGGTGAAGCCGCTCAGGGTGTTGCCGATGACCTGGTTGCGGTCGGAGTTGTCGGGACGGCCGCCGGTGATCTGCTTCCAGTTCGATTCGGCGGTGCCGACGTAGATCGCTTCGCCGAAGCCCTCGTTGGCGCGTCCGGTGCCGTTGACGGTGACTCCCGCCACGAGGTTGTCACTGGAGAAGTTACGTAGGTGAACTGCCTCGTTGCCGATCTGTGAGACCGCCAGCTGATGAATCACGGCGTGGTTGGTCTGGTCGACCATCAGACCCTTTTGCCCGTTGCGGATGGAGAACCCTTCGAGCCGCCAGTAGTTCGCGCCGTCCAGGTGGAACACGTAGCCGTTCTTGACGTTTCCGCCGTCGAGGACCGCGCCCCGCGAGCCGCGCACCGTGACCGGGGCCGCGGCGGAGCCGGGCCGGTCGCCGACGAAGTTTCCCTTGTAGACGCCGTCGGCGAGCTGGATCAGGTCGCCGGGCTTGGCGGCCGCCAGCGCGGCGGTCAGCTCGCCGCTGGTGGACACGTTGACGGTGCGAAGCGGTTTTGGCGCGGGTGGGACCGAGGCCACCGCGGCCGGCGGGGCCGCGACGGTCGGTGCCCGGCTGGGAACCGTCCCGCCGCTGCCCGCGCCGACCCTGAAGTTCGCCTCGATCACGTCGGGGTCGCCAGAGCCGCTGGAGCTGTCGGAGCCGCCCGCGCCGCCCGCGCCACCGGTGGGCTCGGCGCTCGCGGAGGCCGCGTCGTCGTCCAACCGCACCCGGGCGGACAGCACATGATCACCATCCGAGAGCTGGTCCAGGCGCACGGTGAACGGCGCGTCCCGGTCGCTCTGCACGGTGTCGCCGTCGAGCGAGAACCGCACCCGGTCGATCCCGTCCAACGAGGCCGTGCCGGCAACGAGGGACACCTCGACGCCGGCGGCCACGGCCATGCCGTCCAGGGGCCGGTCGCCCACCACCAGGGTCCACTTGCCGGTCGGCTTCGGGATCGTGGTCGCGCCGGGCTGCGTCGACGCGCCGGGCACCGAGCCGGCGGTGGTGACAGCAGGGTCGTCGTTCCCGCCGCCACTGACGAGCACCACGGCCAGGAGCACGACGACCAGCAGCACGGCGACCGCCGCCCCGATCTTGCGGGGACGGCTGTCGAGCAGCCCGGCGAGTCGGGCTCCGAGACCGCGCCATCCACCGGCGCCACCCGGGCGGCGCCCCCCGCTGGCCGGGTCGGTCGCCGGGCCGGAGTGGTCGCCCGTCGCGGGGTCGGTCGCCACCGCCTCCGTCACCTCGGCGCGGGTGGCCAGGATCGTGTCCGACGCGGAGGGCGCCAGCTGCCGGCCGGTCGCTGCGGTCGCGGCGGTCCGACGCACGATGGGTGTCGTTGGCGGGTCGGACCCGCGGCGCGGATCTGACCCGAGGTTCCCGGATGCGCGATCGTCGGGCGAGGAAAACGCCATGTGCGATGTACTCCCGGGAAACACGAGCGGGTACGCCGGACACCGGGGGTGCGCCCTCGAGGTCCAGCGCCACGGCTGGGAAAGCCAGCCGGCGCCGCCCCCCGGTGGCAGCTCGGAGCCGGTCCTCAGCGTAGCCGCAGGCCAGCGCGCCCTGCCCATTCCCCTGGTGTGACGTCAGCGGGCGAGCTGGTCCACGGCGAAGGTGAACAGTCTCGGGGCGCGCGCGGCGGCCGGCACTATGCACCGCGCCAGTGCCGGGCGGCTTCGGGTCCACAGCAGACCCGAGGTCAGCCACCTCGACCGCCGCGACGTGGCGGCCCACGCGCGTTCGTAGTCGCCGGGCCGGTCGGCGCGCAGGCATCGCACGAGTTCGGCCGCCGCGGCCAGCGCCAGCGCCAGGCCCTCGCCGGTCAGCGCGTCGATGTAGCCGGCGGCGTCGCCGACCAGCAGCACTCGGCCCGCTACCCGGCCGGAGGCCCGCTGCCGCAACGGCCCGGCGCCCCGGACGTCGGAGACGGGTCGCGCGTCGGCCAACCGGGCGGACAGTTCCGGGAAGGCGGTGAGCTGGTCGGCGAAGCCGCCCCGGACCGAGGAGAGCACCGCGACGCCGATGGTGTCCGTCGAGACGGGGGTGACGTAGGCCTCCGAATGCCGGGCCCAGGTCACCTCGACCGAGTCGCTGAACGGCCGCATGGCGAAGTGGCGGCGCAGCCCCCACCGCGGTGTCCCCGTCCGGCCGTTCGCGGTCAGCCCCACCATGGTGCGGATGGGGGAGTGCAGGCCGTCGGCGGCGACGAGGTACCGGGCGCGCAGCGCACCGGCCCGTACGTGGTCGGTGCGCTGGTCGATCTCGGTGACGGGAGTCGGCAGCACCGGGATGCCGTGCTGGTCGACGGCGGCGCGCAGCGCGTCGTGCAGGGCGGTGCGCCGGACCCCGCGGCCCAACCCGCCGCGGAACGCGGCGTGGGCGACCGTGGAGCCCTGTCGGTAGGTGATGCCGCCGATCACATGCCCCGGGGGGTCGACGCCGAGCGCGGCGAGTGCGCGCACCGCGCCAGGCATCAGCCCCTCCCCGCACGCCTTGTCGATGACCCCGCGGCGCCTCTCGCACACCACGACGTCCAGGCCCGCCCGCGCGCAGCCCAACGCCACCGCGAGCCCCGCCGGTCCGCCGCCGGCGACCACGACGTCATGCATGGGCCGACCGCAGCGCGTCGTCCTCGGCCCGGATCCGGATGGTCAGCAGCCAGGCGTTGAGCACCGTGAAGACCGCGGCGGTGATCCACGCGCTGTGCACCAGGGGCAGGGCGAATCCCTCGACGACGACCGCGACGTAGTTCGGGTGGGCGAACAGCCGGTACGGGCCCTGGGTGACCCGGGGCAGTCCCGGCACGACCACGATGCGGGTGTTCCACTGATGCCCGAGCGTGTGAATGCACCACCACCGCAGTGCCTGCGCGGCGAGCACCAGCGCCAGCATCGGCCAGCCGAGCGCGGGCAGGAAGTCACCCCCGCGCAGCCACACCTCCACCAGGCAGCCGGCCAACAGGCCGGTGTGGAGCACGACCATGAACGGGTAGTGCGAGAACCCGGTCTCGCGGCCGCCGCGCGACAGGCTCCACGCCAGATTGCGCTTGGCGACGATGAGCTCCGCCACCCGCTCGAGCGCGACGAGCCCGACCAGGACCGTGTACCAGACCTCGCTCACCACCGCAGCAGCACCAGCTCGGCGCAGAACCCGGGGCCCATCGCCATCAGCACGCCCCAGTCGCCGGGACTGGCCGGCCGTTCGTCGAGGGTGTCCGCGAACACGTGCAGCACCGAGGCCGAGGACAGGTTGCCGATCCGGTTCAGCGAACGCCACGTCATCGCCAGGTCGTCCTCGTCGAGGCCCAGCACCAGCTGGATGGCCTCGATGACCTTCGGGCCGCCGGGGTGACAGATCCAGCGCGCGATGTCGCCGACCACGAGCCCGTGCCGCGACAGGAGCTGCTTGACGTCATCGGCCAGGTACGTCTGGACCAGGTCTGGCACCTCCGCGCCGAGGACGATCTTCAGGCCGGTGCTGCCGATGTCCCAGCCCATGGCGCGATCGGAGTCCGGGTACAGGTGGCTGACCGTGTCGACCACCCGTGGACCGCCGGACGCGCGTGGATGGTCCGCGCCGAGGGCCACCACCGCGGCGGCGCCGTCGCCGAACAGCCCTGACGCGATCATGTTGGCCATGGTCGGGTCCTGGCGCTGCACGGTCAGCGAGCACAGCTCGACCGACACCAGCACCGCGACGGAGGTGGGCCAGCCGCGCAGGAAGTCATGCAGCCGCGCCACTCCCGCGGCGCCCGCCAGGCACCCCAGACCGAACATCGGCATCCGCTTGACGTCGGGCCGCAGCCCGATCCTGGCGGCGACGTGCGCGTCGAGGGAAGGCACCGCGATCCCGGTGACGGTCGTCGACATCACCAGGTCCACGTCGGCTGGTTCGAGGCCGGCGTCGGCGAGCGCGCCGAGCACGGCCTCGCAACCGAGGTCCACCGCCACCGACAGGAACGCGTCGTTGGCCGCGGTGAACCCGTCCAGTTCGGCGTACCGCTCGATCGGCAGGGCCAGATGGCGGGTGGCGACCCGGGCGCTGCTGTGCAGCCGGCTCAGCACGGCGCGCGATGCCGAGTCGGGCAGGCAGAGCTGGGCGAACAACTCGGTGAGCCGTGCCTGCGGATATCGGTGTGGCGGAAGGGCCCCGCGTACCGACGCAATGGTCGTCGCTCTGTTCACCGCATGGCCTCCGCCTACGCTCGGCAGATGACCGGCCTGCCCGCGGCACCGCCGAGGCGCTCGCCGATCCGTGGTCGTTCCGGTGCCTGCCACTCGACGTCGAGCCTTACCGTGACCACTGTAACGGCGGTGGTCGCCGCTGGAGGCGTGCTCGACGCATGGACCACCTGGCCGTGGCGTAGCCGGAGGGGTGCCGCCAGTGTCGCCGGCACCCCTCCGGAGCACTCGACAGTAGGGTCACGCCGTGGTGATCGAACGTGTCGCATGGCCGAACCTCGACGAGGCGCTCAAGGACGCGATCGCCGCCCAGTGCGGCCCGGTCCAGCACGTCACACCCGTCGGCCCAGGCTTCAACTCCCAGCTCGCGATCGTCGTTCACGCCGAGAGAGGCAGCCGCGTCTTCATCAAAGGGTTGCGCACCGACCACGCGCGTGCGCGGACCCAGCGGATTGAGGCGACGATCAACCCATACGTGCACGCCGTCGCACCTCGCCTGTTGTGGACGCTGAGCGCCGCCGGATGGGATCTGCTCGGCTTCGAGTGCGTCACCGGCAGGCTGGCCGACTACGCTCCCGGTTCCCCCGATCTCCCGATCGTCCTGGAATGCCTGCGGCTGCTCCAGGCCATCCCCGCACCTGGCCTGCCGCTCAAACGCGCCGAACACCGCTGGCGCAACTACGTGGACGATCCCGCCGACCTCGACCACTTCGCCGGCAACCACCTCCTGCACACCGACTTCAACCCCGACAACATCCTCATCGCCGACCGCGCCTATTTCGTCGATTGGGCATGGCCCACGCGCGGCGCAGGCTGGATCGACCCCGCCCTCTGGGCGCTCTGGCTCATCGCCGCCGGCCACACCCCTGATCAAGCCGAAAATTACGCCGCGCACACGCCATCCTGGGCGAGGGCGCCCGCGTGCGCGATCACGACATTCGTCAGGGCAAACCATCGGCTATGGTCGGAAATCGCCGCCGACCACCCAGACGCGTGGACCGTTGATGTCGTCGATGCAGCGAAGCGTTGGGACCGCTACCGCAGTGCCAAATATGGCGAAGTCCAGCCGGAGTGTCCGTCGGGTCCAGCCCTCTCTGCGAACTGGCCAGCTGGAACCGGGGCAACTCATGGCGCATAGGTCGCGCAGAGTAGCATTTTAAGTATTGCCAGCGCCGGATGCCTACCGCCGGCCCGTGCCGATACCGGCACGAGAGTCGGAGTTTTCTCGGCTCTATGGGTCGAGGCGCCGGGCCGTCGCAATGACTGTGTCCGGTCCGCGCGGTTCATCGACGATCGTGACGTCGATCTTGTGGAACTCGGCAGCCGCCAGCAGGCATCGCCATTCCCGCGCCGTGTGCTCATAGCGGATCACGGGCACGGTGATACCGCCGTCGAGCGCCAAGGTTTCCCGGCGCGGCCCCGTCCCGTCGCCGACGGTTCCCGAGACCGCCAGCAGCCCGCCCGGCGCGAGCTTCGCGCCCACCAGGTCCAGCAGAGATTCCGCCGGGTAGAAGCTGAAAGCGCCGAAGCACGAATAGCAGACGTCGAACCCTGCGCAGCCGGACAGATATCGTGCCGCATCCACGCAGTGGAAGGCTGGTTTCGGCCAGCGTGCCCGTGCCCGCCGGATCTGGCCTGCGGCCAGGTCGATACCGACGCCACCTGCGCCACGTTCGACGAGGTACGCCAGGTTGTCACCGGTGCCGCAGCCGAGTTCGAGGACCCGACGACCCTGGACGTCACCCAGAAGGCTTGCGCCCGGGTCCGTGGTGCTGTCCCGGGTCCAGCGGAATGCGTGCTTGGAGGGTCTGTCGCCGAGTCCGCGCGTCCCGATCCGGACCCGGGCGTGGGTTTCCCAGGCCGCTACGTTGACCGCGAGGGCATCCGCAGCCCGAAACAGGTCGCTGCCTCCGCCAGATGCCGCCGGATCACCCCGGCCACGAAGTCGTCCTGTGAAGGGTCGTTGATCCATGTTGTTGCCTGTTCGAGATACCAGGCGATGATCCACAGGCGGTGCCAGCCCATCGCCCACGCCTCGGCCGGCAACCCGCCGCGCGGCATCGCCGCCTCGGCCGCTCCTCCGGCGCGTACGTAGTCGTCCATGAACGTGCGCAGCGCGTCGAGGTCCGCCGGGCCGGTCGTCCCCTGCCAGGACACGAGATCCAGCAGACCCGGACCGATGAACGCCCGCGCCCAGTCCAGCAGCCGCCAGCCGTCCGGCCCGATGTGCAGGCTGGTCGGATGAAACTCCGAGTGACACAGCCCGAACGGCGGAACCTCCGCCCCCCGCGCCCGCTCCTGCGCGACCGCGCCCAGTTCGCCGAGAATTACGTCGAGATCCGTCGTGTCGACCCACCGGTCCCGTGATCGCAGCGCGGTCAGGCTCTCCAGAGCGCGGTCTGGCAGCGCGGCGAGCGCAGCGCCATCCAGCACCGGTAGCCAGCTCGGCGCAGGCGCCGCATGGGTCACCACGGCTGCTGCGGCTCCATCGGCATCGGTGGCGGCCCTGACCGAGTCGCCGAGATCTTCCATCAGCATCCCGAGTTCGCCATCCCGGCGAACGCTCGCCAACAGGTACGGCACCGGCATGCCTAGGGCGTTGAGGTAGTCCAGTACGTCGGACTCACCCGCGAAGGGCTCCCGCGCGTACTTGAAGATCGTATGACCGCCGCCCGGCAGGCTCACCCGCTCCACCCCGGACAACACCCACACCCGGATGGGCGACCGAACCGTCCGACCCTCCGCGCCGAACTCCGCCAGCACCGCAGCCAGCAGCGACCCCGACTCGTCCATAGACCGGTCCGTCCTTCCGTCCTCTGTACCCGTCACGCCAGTCCGACCGGCGATGCGACCCGTGCGCCACCATCGCCGGTCGGACCCAGAGACCGTCAGTCCGCCGCGCCCGCCGGCAGCGCCAGAATCGAACCGATCCACTCCGCCTTGAACGCCGCAAGATCCGACCGGAACCGCTCCAGGTCCGCGCCGTACGGCAGCACCGCACCGCCGGACATGTTCGGCGACGACTGGCAGGCATGCACCAGCCTGCCCCCGAGCGCCGCATGCGCCCGGACCGCATCACGGCGCCGGTACTCGTTGAAGAACCCGCCGTGGTACAGGTCGTCGATCCGCTCGCCCTCCGCCTCATCCAGGTCGAAGACGACGCGCGCCGTTGCAGGGAAGAACCAGCACGGCCCGATGTCCGTGATCTCCCCCGACAGCTCCACCCGGTTCAGCGCCGCCAGCGTCGCCGACTCCCGCAGAATCCGAAGGTCCGCCTCCGTCACCTCCGACAGATCCGGGTCAGACAGCCGCTCACGGTCGAACAGGTAGCCGTATACCTGCTCCGCGGTTCGCAGTACCTCCGCCGGGTCCGACGTCCGCCGCCCGTACCCCAGCACCAGCCCGAGCGCCTGCTGTTCCACAGCCTGCGTCGCCGACTCCGCCGAGCCCAGCAGACGAGCGATCACCACGTCCCAGTCCACGAGCAGCCACACCGGGTTCTTGCTGCGGCGGTAGAAGTAGGCATCCGAGTCGATGGTCACTCGCGTTCCGTCCACCTCGATTCCCGGAATCCGATTCCACGTCGGTGTGAACGGCTCCCGCGTCTCCACTGTGATCTGACGCTGGCTCGGACTGTCCGTCATGGCGGTCCCTCCTGTCTCTGGCGCCGCCAGCCCGCGAACCTCGCATGTGAGGACTCAGCTGTGCGGAGTGTCGATGGTGAGTCGCCCTGTCGCGAATCGCCACAGCCATGACACAATCCGCACAGCTCGCGGACACAGAGCGCAACTCCCAAGTGCGGCCCGCACGCACCGGCCAGTGCGTGCGCCGCCCAGACATCAGAAGGCCGGGGACGATACGTGGCCTCTCACCCGCCGCCTGACGGGGCACTCGCCGAGTTCTCCGCGCTCATGCAACAGCTCGTCGCCGACCACGCCACGAGTTACACCGGCCTCAGCCGCCGCATCACCTACAGTCGTCAGCAGATTTCCCGCGCCGCCAACGGCCAGGAGGTGCCATCCGAAGGCCTCGCCCGAGCGCTGGACGATGCCCTCAGCGCGGATCACCGCCTCATCGCGTTGCGCGGGCGGGCGGATCGCGAGAGGCACGCGCGTAGGCTTGGGATCAATCTGGCAGCCTCTACCCAGACCTCGGACGAGCAGGAGGAGGCCGGGTCAACGGACAGGCGCGCGTTCGTCCCTATCGACCCGGTCAGCGACGCTTTGCATGAGGAGAAGACGACGGACCGACGCGAGTTCGTTGCCCTGCCCGCACTTTCCGCACTGGTATCCGGGCAGCACCCGTCCACCGACCTCTCACCGTCTACAGTTTCGATGCCCGACGACGCAGACAACGCGCTTCACGCTCTGTCGCGTGCTGACGATGCTGCGCCCTCCGAAGTCATCGATCTCCTGTGGTCGGGCGTGCGCCGTCTCGCTCATGCCTACGGTGATCAGCTCACCTTCCTGGTGGATGATCTGGTCATCGCCCGTAAGGCAGCGTTCCGGCTCCTCGACGGCGCCACCACTCCAACCAAGAGCCGGGACCTCTATTTCCTCGCAGGCATCGTCTGCGCGATGCTCGCCCACACCGCCCGCGACCGAGGCCAGCCCGACACCGCGTTGTCCTACCAGCGCAGCGCGCTCCTCTGCGCCGAAAGATCCGGCCACAGCGGACTACGCATCTTTGCCCGCACTGAGCAGGCCGCTACCGCCTACTGGACAGGGCACCACACCGAGTCGGCCCGCCTCGCCCGGATGGCGACCGACGAAGCGCGTTCTGTCCGAGGCTCCCTGTCAGTCCTACCAGCCGTCCAAGAGGCACGTGCCTGGGCCGCTGCCGGACGAGCTGACCTCGCGACCGACGCCATCACCAGGGCCGCCGATCTCCGCGACAGCGTGACCCTGGACGACCTTGACGACATCGGCGGAATCCTCGCTCTCCCGCTACCCGAACAGCTCGGCATCGTCGCCGGAACGGCAGCATGGCTCCCCAGCGCTCCCGACGCCGAACGCGCGGCCCGCCAAGCCATCCACGCGTTCCAGACAGCCGCACCCCACGAGCGCTCGTACAACTCCGAAGCAATCGCGCACGCCGACCTGGCACTTGCGTGCGTACGCCTCGACTCCCTGGACGCAGCGGCGAGTGCCGTCGCGCCGATCCTCGATGTTCCGCCCACACGCCGCGTACATCAGATCCAAGCCAGCGTTGCCCGGGTCGCACATGCGCTGGCTGACGCACGCTTCCAGCACTCCACCACAGCCCGCGACACCGTCGCCGCCATCCACTCGTTCAGGAAGGCCGGATAGAGGGTCGTCCGTCACTGACTCGCCCTCGTCGACGGCGTGGGCGGTCGACGACGTGGGCAAAGGATGCCCCACCACCGCCGCGTCGTATATATCTAGATGTTATTGGGGCCTACTGGCTGGCGTCGCGGCAATGCGGAGGTCGATGTCATGATCGCCACGACGATCGAGGCTGGTGACGACCTGCCGCTGACCGTCCCGGCGCTGCTGCGGGAGCGGTGCTCCCAGCACGGCGAGCGGGTGCTGCTCTCCTGCGACGACGAGGCACTGACGTACGCGGACGCCGACCGGCGGTCACGCGCGCTCGCCCGCGGCCTGCTGGCGCTGGGGGCGGGCAACGGGACGCACATCGGGCTGCTGCATCCGAACGGCGGCGAGTTCGTCGTGGCGTGGCTGGCCGCCGCGCGGATCGGCGCCGTGACCGTTCCGCTGAGCACGTTCTCGACGAGCGCGGAGCTGCGCACGCTGCTGCGGGGCGCGGACGTCGGGATCCTGCTCGCGGCGCGCTCGTTTCGCTCCCACGACTACGCGGCCACGCTGCGGTCGGCCCTCGGCGAGCCCGGCCTGGGCGCCGGGCCGCCGCTGCTGGTGGGGTCCGTGCCGAGACTGCGGCACGTCTTCTTCGCCGCGGGCGGTACCGGCCGGCCCGAGCCTGAGGCCCCCGAGACCCCCGAGGCCCCCGACGGCGGCGTCGGGGCGGCCTGGTCCGTCGCGGCGCTCGAGCGGCGAGGTGCCGAGGTGGGTGACGAGCTGCTCGCGGCGGCCGAGGAGTCCGTCCACCCGAGCGACCGTCTCGTGATCGTGCACACGTCGGGGTCGACCAGCGCTCCGAAGGGTGTGATCCACACACACGGGGCGCTGATCCGGCACCAGGCGAACCTGAACGAGATCCGCCGCTACACCCCGGACGAGGTGCTGTTCTCCAACTCGCCGTTCTTCTGGGTCGGCGGCTTCGCCTACGCGCTGCTCGGGACGCTGGTGGCCGGCGGCCGGCTCGTGTGCTCGAACGCGCAGGCGGCGGCCGGTGTGCTCGACGTGCTCGAACGCGAGCGCCCGACGATGGTCAACGGCTACGCCCAGTCAGTGGCGGGCCTGCCCGCCGACCCGACGTTCCCCGGGCGCGACCTGTCGTCGATCCGGCGCGGCAACCTGTACTCGATCATGCCGGCGGAGGTCCGGCCCGCCGACCCCGGGCTGCGCCACCAGATGCTCGGGATGACCGAGGCGGGCAGCGTGTGCCTGGTCAGCGAGGACGAGGGCGACCAGCCCGAGCACCGGCGCGGCTCGTTCGGCCGCCCGGCGCCGGGCCTGGAGGCGCGGGTGGTCGGTGAGGACGGGACCGTTCTGGGGCCGAGCCTGGTGGGGGAGCTGTGGCTGCGGGGTCCGTTCCTGATGGAGGGCTACTACGGGCGTGAGCGTCACGAGGTGTTCGACGCGGACGGCTGGTACCACTCCGGCGACCTCTTCGCCGTCGACGCGGACGGCTTCTTCTACTTCCAGGGCCGGCGCGGTGATCTGATCAAGACCGGGGGCGCGAACGTGTCGCCGAGCGAGGTCGAGGCCGCGATCCGGGAGGTCGCCGGGCTGACGGCGCACGTCGTCGGCCTCGAGGACGCCGCGCGGGGGCAGATCGTCGCGGCCGCGGTCCGGGTGCCGCCCGGACGGCACGTCGACGCCGACGAGCTGCGCCGGGGGCTCGCCGAGCGCCTGTCCGCCTACAAGGTTCCGCGCCGGGTCGTTCTGCTCGCCGACGACGAGGTGCCGACGATGTCCAGCGGGAAGATCGACATGCCCGCGCTCAAGGAGCTGCTGCGTGCCGCCGGATGACCGGGCACCGGAGGTCAGCCGTGGCTGGCCGCCGGGGTGGGGCGTGGGACGCCGAGTAGTTCGGCCAGGTTCGTCGACATGATCCGTTCGATGTCGGCGGCCGGGCGGCCGGCGATCCGGGTGGCGAAGGACAGCGGCTCGGCGAGGCCCTCCGCGTGCGGGAAGTCGGAGCCGAAACAGACCCGGTCGCTGCCCATCAGGTCGATCAGGCCGTCGAGGGAGTCCTCCCAGAACGGGTTGATCCACACGTTGCGGCGCAGCAGCTCCAGCGGGTGGGTCGGGAACTCCTTCGGCATCTTCTTGTAGGTCAGTGCGAGGTTCCTCGTCAGTACGTCGACCCAACTGCCGCCGTTCTCGACGCTGATCAGGCGCACGTCGGGAAACCGGTCGAGCATGCCGTGGCAGATCGCCGAGGCGAGGGTGTCCTGGATGGAGCGCCCGCCGTCGGCGACGTAGGCGAACGTCTTGGGCTTGAAGGCGACGAACTCGCCGCCGCGGCCCTCCCAGGTGTTCAGGTAGTCCTGGTAGCCGCTGTCGGAGGCGTGCAGCGCGACGACCACGCCGGCCTCCTGGACGCGGGCCCAGAACGGGTCGAACTCCGCCAGGAACGGCGACCGCGGGCCCCGTGATCCGGTCACCGGGGCCGGGCGCATGAGCACGACGCGTGCCCCGCGGCCCAGGACGGTCTCCAGCTCGCGGATGCCCACCTGGGCGGTCGTCGGGGTGATCACCGGGGCGGTGAAGATCCGGCCGGCGTAGTCGTACTTCCACTCGTCGTACAGCCACTCGTTGAACGCGTGGATGGCGACGTCGGTGAGGTCCGGGTCGTCGCGCAGCCGCTCCTCGATGAGGCTGGCCAGCGTCGGAAACATCAGGCAGGCGTGAATGCCCTGCTCATCCATCAGCTCCAGGCGCGCCGCCGGCTCGCGGAACGCCGGGATGGAACGCATCGGCTTGCCGGTGAGCTCCCGCAGCGACTTGCCCTCCGGGTTGTCGCTGGCGTAGAACGCCATGTGCGCGCCCGGCCGCGCCACCACCTCGAACGTCGGGTTCGGGATGTACTCGGTCAGCAGGCTGCGCACGACCAGTTTCTTGCGCCCGCTCAGCTCCACGAACCGGAACAGGTCCCGGTGCGCCGCCGGCAGGTGCCGCGTCAGCGCGTCCTCGGTCTCGTACAGGTGGTTGTCCGCGTCGAACACCGGGAAACCGAGATCCGGCCGTCCCGCCGCCGCGGAGTCGACAACACTCGTCATGATCCGAAACACCTCCGCCGCCGACGTCCCGCGGGCCACCCGCGGACTCTGCCCTCGGCCTGCAATATATCTAGATTTATAGCGCTCGCGCCATGCTCGCGGCGCGCTAGCGGCCATCCCGGGAGGGCGCGCTGGGCTCCGACGTCACCGACCGTCGATACATATAGATGTCTCTGGTCGGATGCGGTAGAACAGCAGATGGGGCCGGGTACGGCCCGATAACTCCTGGTTGGAGGCATGGCGATGACCTTCTGTGGCTGGCGTGGAGAACGGGCCGAACCTGCCGGGCCGGTGGCCGTCTTATCGACGAGGGGCGGTGGCTCGCGATGACGCGGCCGGCGAAGGCCATCGTCAAGGTCATCGTCAAGGCCGTCGCGTGAAGCGCGTCGTCGTGGTCGGGGCCTCTAGCGGCCTGGGGCGCTGCATCGCGCTCGGCCTCGCGAGGCAGGGAAAGCAGGTGGCCATGCTGGCCCGCCGGCGCGACCGTCTCGAGGCTGCGGCGCGGGAAGCCGGCGACGGGGCGGTCGCGATCGCCTGCGACGTCACCGACGAGACGTCGTGCCGGGACGCGGTCGCCGAGGCGGCCGCGGCGCTCGGCGGCATCGACGCCCTCGTGTACTCCACCGGCGTCATCACGATCATGCCGCTCGAGCAGATGGACGCGGCCGCCTGGGGGAAGCTGTTCGCGACCAACGTCACCGGCGCGGCGCTGGTGACGGCGGCCGCGCTGCCGCATCTGGCCGACGCGGGCGGTTCCGCCGTCTACCTGTCGTCGATCAGCGCGTCGGGGGGCCCGCCCTGGCCGTTCGTCGGCGGCTACGCGGCGAGCAAGGCGGCGCTCGACAAGCTCGTCGAGGCCTGGCGCGTCGAGCACCCCTCCATCGGCTTCACCCGCCTCACGATCGGGGACTGCCTGGGCGGCGAGGGCGATTCCGCGACCGGCTCGCTGGTCGGCAACGACCCCGAGCACATCAGCCGGGCGGTCACCGAGTGGCAGCGGCTCGGCTACTTCACCGGGCACTTCATCGACGTCGACCACCTCGTCGAGGTCACCATCGCCGCGCTGCACTGCGGAGCGAGCAGCGCGATCCCGTCCCTCACCCTCGTCCCGCGCGCCCCCGCGACGCCTGGCGTCCACGGTGGTTACTCGCCGGGCGGGATCTCGTAGAACTGGGTGGCCCAGCGGCGGTAGGCCATGTAGGGCTTGGCGTCCTGGATGGCCATCGTCGGATGTTCGATGTAGGCCTGGTAGCGCCAGATCTCGAGGTCGTCGTCGAGGGTGGAGAGGAACTCCTTCTCCAGGCGTTCGAGGACGTCGGGCGGCGGGGTGTCGGACTCGTCGCCGGCCAGGCGCGGCCACCAGATCGAGTAGAACATGTCCGAGCAGCCGTCCTCGACCGGCGTGGTCGCGAAGATCAGGCGGTAGTTGTCCGCGCCGGCGAAGGCGCTGATCGCGCCGCCGAGTCCGAACAGGTAGCTGTGGATGCGCAGCGCCATCGCGTCCGGGTCGCTCTTGCGCCTGTCGGGCCAGCCGGTCTCGAACAGCCATCCGCTGTCGTCGTGCTCCCAGTTGAGCAGGACGGGGGTGACGGTGGCGTGGTGGACGTACTGGAAGTGCATGCTGTCGGCCGCGTTCTCGCCCGGGATCTGCGGGTGCACCGGCTCGCGTTCGGCCTTGCGGGACAGCGCCGGGTAGGGCGGGTAGTAGGCGGCGGGGTCGGTCTCGAACTGCGGGAAGATCGTGAAGATGTCGGGCATCTCCCAGCGGGGCGGCTGCCCGTTCGGGTCATGCCAGATGAAGACGCAGTCGTACTGCTCGCGCACGGGCCACACCCGCAGCTGGGCGGCGCGGTTGGGCCGGTCCTGGTAGGGGATGTAGCGGTTCCGGCCGTCCGGCCCCCAGCCCCAGCCGTGGAACGGGCACTCGATGCAGTCGCCGTTGACCTTGCCGCCGTGGCCGAGGTGCGCGCCCAGGTGCCGGCAGTGCGCCGCCAGGACGTGCAGCTCGCCGTCGTCGTCCCGGTAGGCGACGAGGTCCTCGCCGAGGTACCGCAACGGGCGCGCCTGGCCGGTGGGGAACTCGGCCGACCAGCCGATCATGAACCAGCCGGTGGGCTTCCAGGTGAACGGAACCTTCACGTGACGTCCCCTCGCTAAAAGCTTTAGATTTATCCAGCGCCCGGTCGATGTGGCGGCAAGGGCGGTGCGTGGCCGCGGCCTGCGGCCGGGCGTGCGGTCCGGATGGTCCCCGCGCCGGGGGCCAGTGCGCGGGCCGCTGGGTCGGTCTCGGTAGCCGGGACGCCGACCCGAATAATATATACATATCGACGGGCGGTGTCTGGCCAGAAGGCCCAGCCGTCCCGGTCGAATGGCAGCCGACCTCGGGAGACGTGGATGGACCTGTCGATGGACGAGGCGTCCCGGGCGGCGCGGGAGCTGGTCCTGGCGGTGCTCGCCAGGCGTCCCGGGCTGGCGGCCGCGCGGGCGGCCGAGCCGCTCGGGCACGACCGGGGGCTGTGGGCCGAGCTGTGCGCGGCCGGGCTGCCGGG
>NZ_KI912266.1:5571581-5590065 GCF_000235425.2 Pseudofrankia saprophytica | reverse complement strand
TCGCGGCCGCGCGGCTGCTCGCCACGGCCGCGCCGGGGCATCCCGACCTACCCGCCGTCGTCGCCGGCGAGCTGATCGCGACGCTGGCGCCGCGGGTGCGCGCGGGCGTCGGCGTGGCGGTTCCGGCGGGGGCGGTCGCCGGCCTGGTCCTGGCGGTCGCCGACGGGCAGCTGGTCGCGGCCCGGTCCGCTCCGCCCGGTGCCGCCGTCGCCAACCAGGGCGACCTGCCGGTGGCGGACCGCGAGCTGCGCGGCGCGACGGTGCTCGGCGGCGGCCCGGCGGTGGCCCTGTTCGAACGGGCGCGGGCCGAGTGGCTGGTGCTGATGGCCGGCTGGCTCGCCGGGCTGGCCGACGGCGCGCTGGAGCTGACGACCCGGTGGGTCAAGGAACGCATCCAGTTCGGCGTGCCGATCGGCTCGTTCCAGGGGGTGCAGCACGGCCTCGCGGACCTGCCGGGACTGGTCGACGCCGCGACGCTGCTGGCGCGGGAGGCGGCCTGGAGTCTCGACACCGGACGGCGGTCGGAGACCGGGGCCGACGGCGGCCAGCTCGCCGGGATGGCCGCCCTGGTGGCCACCGACGCCGCCCGGCACGCCGCGGACCGCGCCGTGCAGTACCACGGCGGTCTCGGGGTCGCCGTCGAGCACGACGCGCAGCTGTTCTTCCGCCGCGCCCGCGCCTACCCCGCGCTCGCCGGCGCCCCCCTTGCCCTGGCCCGCGAGCTGGGCCGCGCCCTCGTCGACAGCCCCAGCCCCAGCGCCGTAGACGGCCACGCGACGCTCGCCGGCACGTCAGCCCAGCCCGGCGACGACGGTGCCATCGGGACGGACTTCGCCCACAGCCCGTCGGTCGCCGCGTTCGCCGCCGAGGTCCGGGGCTTCGTCCGGTCCTGGCTGACCGACGAGGTCCGCCGCGAGGCACGCCGGACCGGCACCGTGCACGTGCCCGCGCTGCACCAGGCCCTGGCCGAGCGCGGCTGGCTCGCCGCCTCGGCCCCGGGCGGGCGCGCCGCCAGGGATCCCTACGAGCTGGGCGCGCTCTTTCGCGAGCTGGAGCTCGCCGACGCCCCGTACCACGGCATCGGCACCACCATGATCGTCGCCGGCGTGCTGGACCAGATCGGTAGCCCGGCGCTACGGGCCGAGGTGCTGCCCCGGCTGCTGACCGGCGAGGCCACCGCGGTCCTCGGCTACTCCGAGCCGGGCTCGGGCTCCGACGTCGCGGCCGCCCGCACCCGGGCCGTCCCGGTGGACGACGCGCGCACCGCCTGGCGGATCAACGGTCAGAAGATGTGGACCACCCTCGCGCACACCGCGGCCCACTGCCTGCTGCTGACCCGGACGAACCCCGACGTGCCCAAGCACCGCGGCCTGACGATGTTCCTCGTCCCGATGGACAGCCCGGGCATCACGATCCAGCCGATCCACACGATCGCCGACGAGCGGACCAACGTCGTCTTCTACGACGACGTGATCGTCCCGGACTCCTGCCGGGTCGGCGAGGTGGACGAGGGCTGGCGGGTCATGGCCATCGGGCTGAGCCTGGAACGCGGCGTCATGGGCAGCACCGCGATGCTCGAACCCCTGCTCGCCGACGTGACGGCCTGGGCCCGCGTCGCCGGACCGGCCGGAGACTGGCCGGGCGAGGGGCGACCGGCCGACGACCCGGCCGTGCTGACCGCGATCGCCCGCGCCCGCGCCGACGCCGAGGCCGCCTTCCTGCTCACCCAGCGCACCGCCTGGCTGAACGTCTCCGGGCAGTCCCCCGCGGTCGCAGGCACGATCGCGAAGCTGTTCGCGTCCACCGCCTACCAGCGCGCCAGCCGTGAGCTGCAGGACGCCGTCGGCCTGGGTGGCATCCTGCGCGCGCCCTCCGGCGAGGGCACCCTCCCGGCGGCGGCCGGCGGCGAGATCGAACGAGCCGCCCGCCACTCCTGCGTCGTCACCATCCAGGGCGGCACCACCGAGATCGCCCGCAACCTCGTCGCCGAACAGCGCCTCGGCCTCCCGAAGACCCGCCAGGGCACCCGCTCGTCAGCCTGACCGGGTGGCGAGGCCACCCGACCAGTTCGACCTGACGCTTCCATCCGTCGAGTAAAGCATCTATATATATAACTCTATGGGCGCCGAGACGCTCCGCCGGTCGGTGGGTCCGGACGGATCGGGCCGGCGTGACCATCACCATCACCACCGCCGGCGGGCCTGAGCCGTCTCCGCCGGGCGGTCTGGCGATTCATCCCGCCGCGGCGGGCCTGGCGGCCCGCCGCGTTCATAGCGAAGGAATCTGATGAGACTGCCGGCACGATTAACGACCCGACTCGTCGCGGCACTGGCCGCGTCTTCGGCGATCATGGCTGGGATGGCGGCCTGTTCGGACGACAAGACCGACACGGCGACGACGACCAGTGCTCCGACGGTCAGCGTCGCCGACGTGAAGGCCGGCCCCGCGTCCGGGTGGAGCGACGGTGGCTACAAGCCGGACCTGTCGACGCTGAAGTGCGGCCAGACGGCCGCCGACCCCACCCGGGGGATCACCGACACCGAGATCACCATCGGCGGCCTGGCCTACCTGACGAGTCCCTCCGGCGCCTCGATGACCGGCACGGAGGCGGGCGCCCAGGCGCGGTTCGCCCGGGTCAACGCCGAGGGCGGCATCAACGGACGTAAGATCAACTATGTTGGCACCCTCGACGACGGCAACGACCCGGCCCGCAACGGCTCCCAGGCCAAGGTGCTCGTCGAGCAGAAGAAGATCTTCGCCGCCGTGCCGGTGATGACCAGCGGCGCCAGCTACCTCGACACCTTCTGCGCGCAGACCGTCCCGTTCTTCGGCTGGGGGTTCAACTCCGGCTTCTGCAACACCTCGATCGGTTTCGGCATCACCGGATGCCTGCTGCCCGGCAAGGACCTCAAGGCCACCGCCACCACCTACGGCGTCATGCTCAACGCCCTGTTCGGCGGCAACGCGACCGGCAAGACCGTCGCCCTGGTCGGCAACGACGACGACACCGCCCGCACCGGCCTGGCATCCATCGCCCGGCAGATCAAGTCGGTCGGCCTCGACGTCGTCTACCAGGAGACGCCCATCCCCGACTCCGGCCTGAGCGACGCCACCCCGATCGTGAGCGGGATCATGTCGGCGAACAAGGGCGCCCCGCCGGACGTCGTGCTCTACGGCACCGACTTCACCGCGACCACCAAGCTGACCGAGGCGCTCGACGCCGCCGGATACAAGGGCAAGCACCTCAACACCGTCGGCTACGACCCTCGGCTGGCCGCCGCCAAGCTGCCCGGCCTGGAGGGTGCCTACACGTCTCTGCAGTGGCAGCCGGGCTCGGACGTCTCCGTTCCGGCGATCAAGCAGATGACCGATGACATCAACAAGTACGCTCCGGGCACCGCGATCAGCCTGCCGACGATGGCCGGGTACTGGTCCGCCGACATGTTCGTCGCCGCGGCGACCAAGGCCGGCAAGGACCTCAACCTCAACACCCTGCTCAAGTCCATGAACGGCGACTTCTCCTACTACGTCGACAATGCGGTGGCCGAGTCCCGCTGGCCGCTCAATCACTTCCTCTCGACGCCGTGCACGTCCGTCGTGCAGCTCAACGGCGACAAGTACGACGTCACCAGCGCCCTGTCCTGCGGGGCCTACACGACCGGCTAGCAGCCTGTGATCCGTACACCGACGTCGTGCGCGTGACGGGCGCCGAGCCGTCGTGCGGATCATCGTCGTGCGGATCACCGTGGTGAACATGCTGCGGGTGAACATGTCTCGGGGGCGCCGCCAGACATTCGGCGCCCCCGAGCGCCTCCGCCGGTTCACGCCGCACGTGGCTGCCTGGTTCGGACTCGTAGTCGCCTGGTTCGGAAAGGTGCCGCATGTCGATCGGGCGCTTCGGCCTGCTGATGACGAACTACACGCATGACCTCGCGCCGGGCTCGTTGTTCGGGCGGATCGGCGACATCGCCAGAGCCGTCGACGAGAGCGCCTTCGACACGTTGTGGCTGCCGGACCACCTCATGCAGGGGCCGGTCGGTGACCTCGAGGCCAACCGTGGCGCGGCCGAACGGACGGCGGACGGACCGGCCGGTCGGCACACCCCCATGTTCGACGCTCCGACCCTGCTCGGCGCGCTCGCGCTGCTGACGGCGCGAGTGCGGATCGGCCCGCTGGTCAGCCCGGTCACGACCCGTCATCCGGCGCTGCTCGCCAAGGCGATGACCACCGTCGACGTCGTCTCCGGCGGGCGCGCCGTCGTCGGCCTGGGGGCGGCCTGGGATGCCGACGAGCACCGGCGTTTCGGGATGGCGTTCCCGCCGGCGCGAGCGCGGGTGGACCGTCTCGAGGACGCCGTGCGGATCTGCCGCGCGATGTTCGACGAGCCGGTCGTGAGCCTTCAGGGCCGCCAGGTCTCGGTCGACCGGGCGGTCAACGAACCGCGACCGGTCAGCCGGCGGGTCCCGGTGCTGGTCGGCGGGACCGGCGCCCGGTCGCTGCGGATCGCGGCGACGTACGCCGATGCCTGCAACCCGATCGGCGAGGCCGACGTGCTGCGCGGGGCGTTCGCGGCGGTCGACCGGTGCTGCGCCACCCTTGGCCGGGACCCGGCCAAGGTCGCGCGGCTGGCTGGCGTGATGTTCCATCGGACCGCGGACGTGCCTGGCCTGGTGGCCGACGCGTTCGCCGCAGGCGCCGACGGCGTGATCCTCGTCCCCTGGCAGATCGCGCTGTCGCCGGAATGGGTGAGCGCCATCGGCGCCCAGCTGAGGGCGGAGTTTGGTGATGACTGATGGACGGGACGCCGGTCGAGGCCGTGGCGCGAGCGAGCGAGCTGCGCCGGAGGACCTGGTAGCGGAGGATCTGAAGGTCGGGCTGTTCGTGGACGCGCGCAACCCCGAGCCGTGGCGGCGCCCCTGGCGGGAGCACTATCCGAGGCTGCTCGACCTGGCCGCCGAGGCAGACCGGCTCGGCGCGGACTGTATCTGGCTCACCGAGCACCACGGGTTCGACGACGGGTACCTTCCGCAGCCTCTCGTGCTGGCCGCGGCCATGGCGAGCCGCACGACGCGGGCGAGGATCGGCACGGCCGTGCTGCTGGGGCCGATCCGCGATCCGGTCCACCTGGCGGAGGAGGCGGCACTCGTCGACCTGGTGTCGGGCGGCCGGCTGGAGCTCGGCCTCGGAGCGGGGTACGTGCCGGGCGAGTTCGAGCTGTTCGGCGTCGACATCGCGGCGCGGTTCGCCACCCTCGACGCGGTGTTCACCCGGGTCCGCGCCCTGCTGACCGACGGTGGCGTCACCCCGGGGCCGTTGCAGCGTCCGGTGCCGATGTGGCTGGGCTACGGCGGCCCGGTGGGTGCGCGCCGGGCCGGGCGGATGGGCGCGTCGCTGCTCACCATCGGCCGGCGAGTGGCGGCCGCCTATCTCGAGGGCCTTGCCGAGGGCGGGCACGACCGCGCGTCGGCCCGGCTGGCCGGCGACGTGGACATCGTGGTGGCCGACGACCCGGAAGCCGCCTACGAGCGGATCAGGCCGCACTACCTGTACCAGCTGAACTCCTACCGGCAGGCCGGTCGGCTGGGGCCACCGCACACCGAGGCGGAGCTCGGCGACCGGCGCGGGCACGGCCGGGCCCGCGTGCAGCTGAACCTGCTCGTGCTGTCCGTCGACGAGGCCGTGGCCGAGGTACGCCGCCGCGTCGAGGGCCTGCCGGTGGAGCACGTCTACACCTGGGCGACGGTCGCCCAGATGCCCGAGGACCTGGTCGCCCGTCACCTGCAGCTGTGGCTCGGACCAGTACGGGACGCGCTGTCGACGGCCTGACCGCCTGACCGCCTGGCCACGCGCATTCCGACACCCACGACACCGACGACACCGACGACTCGCGCGACGCCAACGACCCGCGCGACACACATGACATCCATGACCAAGGAGGCGCGGCGATGGACGTGGCCGACCGGCTGGCACTCGGCGAGCTCCCGGCCCGCTACGGCGACCTGATCGACGACCGCAACTGGCGGGACCTCGACCAGATCTTCCTGCCGGAGGCCACGTTCGAGATACCCGGCCAGGTCCTCGACGGGCTGGCCGAGATCCGGGCGTTCATGACCCAGGCGCGCCACCCGCGGACCCACATCATGACCAACATCTACGTCGACGAGACGCCGGACGGCGTCATCCTCCGGTTCCGCCTCGTGGGCATGCGGCCCGACGGCCGGATCAGCTCCGGCCGCTACCGCGACGTCGTGGTGAAGCGCCCGGAGGGCTGGCGGGTGGCAAGCCGGGTCTTCACGGCGACCCCATACGACGAGCCGGCGTAGGAACCTCCCGACAGTTACCGTTTCTGGACGGTGTAGGTCAGGTGGGTCACCCGCCGCGTCGGCTCCGCGTGGATCGGTTCCAGGGCGACGTGGCCTGCGTCCACGCCCTCGAACAGGCGGATTCCGGAGCCGAACAGTACGGGTGAGAGCGCGATCGTGAACTCGTCGATCAGGCCGGCGTTGATGTACTCCAGGATCGTCGCGCCGCCGCCCGCGATGCGGACGTCCCGGTCGCCGGCGGCGTCGCGGGCCTGGTCGAGCGCGGTTTCGATGCCGTCGTTGACGAAGTGGAAGGTGGTCCCGCCCGGCCGCTCCCAGGGGTCACGCTTCTCGTGCGTCACGACGAAGACCGGCGTGTGGAACGGCGCCTCCTGCGGCCACGCGTGCTCGCCGGCGTCGAACATGCGCTTGCCCATGACGCTCGCGCCGGTGCGCTCGAACGTCTCCCGCGCGATGTCGTTGTCGCGCCCTTCCTCGCCGCCCTCGCCGAGCTTCAGGTTCTCCCGGAAGAACCGCAGCGGGAATATCCACTGCTGCAGCTCCATCCACTGCTGCCCCATCAGTTCCTCGGGGGACTCGGGCGCGATGAAACCGTCCAGCGACATCGACACGCTGAAGAACACCTTCCCGGCCATCAGTCCTCGGCTCCCGTCCGAATGATCTCGGTGACGTAGGCAGCCAGGTTGTTCAGGGTCTGCTGGCCGCCCTCGATCGCGTGGTACTTCTCGACCGCCTCGTCGCGCAGCTCTCTGGTGGGGAACACCGTGCGCATCTCGATCCGGGTCGCCGCGCCGTCGGGCGCGAACGTCAGGACCGACTCGAAGGCGTTCGGGTCGCCGCGGGACTCACCGTGCAGCATCTCGATCCGCTCCGGCGGGGCGATCCTGGTCCAGGAGATCCACTCCTGGTAGTCCGTCCCATCCGGTCCGTGCATCACGAAGTCCCACTCCCCGCCGACGCGGAACTCGAACGCCCTCGTGGTGGTGGTGAACCCCTCCGGTCCCCACCACCGCGACAGGTGCCGCACCTCGGTGAACGCCTCGAACACCAGCTCCCGTGGGGCGTCGATGACCCGGGAGATCACGATCTCACGGTCAGCCGTCGCGGACCGCGCCGGCGCTCCTCGTCCCGTCGCGCTCATCAGCTACTCCTCCTGCCTTGCCTGCTTGAGGTCCCGCACGTATGCGTCCAGCCGGTCGAAGCTCTCGTTCCAGAACCGCTCGAACCCGCCGGCCCACTCGTGAACCGGCCGCAGCCCGCGGGCGTCAAGGCCGTACAGGCGTTGCTTGCCTACCCTGCGGTCCCGCACCAGCCCGACCTCCCGCAGCACCCGCAGGTGTTTGGACGCCCCCGGCTGGGTCATCCCCAGCTCCTGGGCCAGCTCGGTCACCGGCCGCTCACCCGCCCGCAGCAGCACCAGGATCTCCCGACGCTGCGGCTCGGCGATCGCGTTGAAGACGTCCGACGTCGTCGCTGCTCGTGCCATGACCGCAATCATATTCCGATATCGGCATACGTCAAGCCTGGAGGAATCAGGCGAGTCTTCGCGCCAGGCTGGGCGGACGTCGAGCTCATGATCGGGCGGGATCTTCGGCGCTCTGGCACGCAAGAACGCAATCACCCGGGAAATGTCTTGGCGATCGCAATGCCGCCCCCGCGTGGAGCGCGGTCCGGGTTTAGTCGGGGCGCCGCCCGGCGCTCGTGCGGCCGGGTGCTCATCCTGTCCGACGTCAGCGTCACAACCAGCGCCGTTTCGCGCCCCTGACGTCTGACGCGACGCCCGGGATCCCCGGTACCTGCCACGACGCGGGAGAGAAACAACCGGGCCGCCGCTCCGCTGCGCACGTCCATCCACCCATGGGCTGTGGCGGGCGGGAAGCCGGGATCCGCCCCACAAGCCATGACCAGATCCGATGAGGGACCTGAGTAATTTCGGTTTCTCGCTCTGGCGCGCAAGAACCCAATTGCTCTACGAACATCTTGGCGATCACAGAGGTGAAGTCCGCGGACGTGGCGTGGCGTACGGGGTGTGATCGGGGGAACACGGCTGAGGTGGTCGCTGGCGGCTCGTTGCGGCCGGCTGGTGTGACCGCCTGGGTCGCGCCACGGGCAATCTGGAGTGCCCTTGACCGCGCCCTGGTTCCGAAACGGGATCGTGGCATTTCGGCGTGTCCATAGACAGCCTGAGCCAACACACTTCGCCGTACTGCTGCCGGTGTGTGTCAGATGATCGAGCCTATGGGGTCATTCGTCCACCACGGTCCGCCAGAGGCTGGTGGCAGGCAGGCCGTACGGCCTGGTGGAGCACGAGTCGGCGCGGGTGCGATGCCGCTTCGGCGTGCCCCACGCATAGGTGACCGGCGTCATGCGGATCTTCTGGCCCGGACCTGAGTAATTTCGGTTCCTCGCTCTGGGGCCGACGATCCCACCGGATCATGAGACCAGTCATGATCCGGTGGGATCGTCGGCGTCGTCCCGCTCGGCGGTCACGAGGTTTTCCCTCAGGACAACGGCTTCATCCAGACGAAGTCACCGGCCTGCCGTGACGTCCAACGGCCGTCCGACGCCGTCCACCCACCCGGTGGCCATGGGCTCGACGGCGGGCACGGACCCGCCGGACTCGCCGGGGTCGCCGGATTCGGCGACCCGCTGGGTGCGGCGGGGTAGGAGAGCCCAACCGGCGAGGAGGCCGGCCGCGAACACGGCCACGGCGATCCAGAAGTTGGCGGTCATGGCGTGCGCGGTGTCCGAGACGACGTGCGTGGGTACCGCGTACGTGTTCTCCCGGGCCAGGATCACCGAACCGATCACGGCCACCCCGAGCGTGCCGCCCAGCTGGTGGACCGTCTGCAGATGCCCGACGCCTGCGGACGCTCGCTCGCGGCGACCTGGCTCAGCGCGTCGGTGTCGATCGGTGAGAAGGTCAGGCGGTGAGAAGACCAGGCCGAGCCCGAGGCCGGTCAGCGCCATGCCGGGGATCTTCGAGGGGTAGGAGATGCCGGGCAGCGCGAGCGTCCACAGGATCGCGCCGACGGTGGCGGTGAATAGGTGTGAGGGGTTGGCGTGACGACACGACGGGTCGTCAACGACTCGTGGCTACGAAACGTGACGGAAAGCAACCCGGGTGGCATCTGATTTGCCGACGTGGGCATATCAGGTCGTGTTTGAGGTTCCGAATCTGCCTCAGAATTGAATGGCCACGCCCGCTGCTCAGGCAGCTTGTGGTATGAAGGTCGGTGGTCGCTCGTCGAGGGCCGTGTCCTACGGAGCGCACTTGTCGCAGTGGACGTCGTCGGGTGGTTCGCTGGTGACCAGTTCCTTGAGCCAGTCGACTAGCCGTATGCCATTCACGCTGATTTCATAGAACTTGTCGAACTCGAAGATTCCGTGGTCGTCGCCGGGTGCGGTGTAGCTGTGCAGGGGTACTCCGGCGGCCTCGATCGCCGCCTCGTTCCGGTCGATCTCGGCGAGCAGGTCTGGTGGATTGCTGGCCATCCATGATGTGACCTCTCGTGCCGCGTGCGGGTCGTAGGCGAAGTCGAAACGGGCCAGCACGAGGTTGGGGTTGTGCCGGCCGGCCTGGATCCAGAGCTGACGGGGGCCCCAGTCGCTGGCGGTGAGCCCGTTGACTGCCCACGTGGGCATGGTGTGGTAGGCGGCCCACCGTGCATCGAGGATGTTGGTGTTGAAATCGGGGTTGTCAGGCCAGGCACCGGACTGTGCGCCGAACACGATGACTCTGGCTTTGGGGAGCCGGTCGGCGACGAGGCCGCCGTAGGTGGGGGCGGCGACCGACCCCGCCGTCTTGCCGATGACCACGACCTGGGTGGCGTTCGGGTAGTGCTCGGTGATGTAGCTGAGGGCCGCCGTGCCATCGACGTAGCCGCGGTGTTCGATGGTCAGCTTCGGCGAGTATTTCCGGGAGACGTTACCCAGAAGCGCGTCGCCGGTGCATGAGCTCACATAGACGAACGAGTAGGTGGCGAAAGGGCTGTCGGTCCGGTTGAAATCGAACATTCCTATTCCGGTATCGGGACCATCGCGCTGGAGGCTGTTGAGGTTGTAGTCGTAGTTATCGTTCTCGCCGTTCTCGCCGTTGGCGTCCGCGAGGGCACACATGATGGCGTCCCAGCAGACGCCGCCGCCGTTAAGGAAGAGCACGACCTTGGTCGGGTCGGCCCGCCGTTCCCAGAAGGCAAACTGGCTGCCGTCGGCGCAGTGGCAATCGCCTGCCGGCACGATCTTTTCCCAGGTCGAGCCGCGGTGGTTGACGTCCGTGGATGCGCTGTCCTTCGGCGCGCTGCTCGTGGCGGCGCCACAACCGGCCAGCCCCAGCATCAGAGCGGCACACAGAAGAAGAGGAGAATTCAGCATGCGGTGATGACGAGGGCGGCCGCCACCACCACGGGAGATGTTGGTCATGCGTGCCAGGATGCGCCGTACCGGAATCGTCTCGGACGTGCCCGTGGTCATGTTCACCACCCTGACCTGCGACGGGTTCCGGGCCGGGATGCCAGGCACTAAGGTGTTGCCCGGTATGGGGATTCACCCGGCCGCCCTCCGTGGCGCCCTTCGCGCACCGAGCCTTCAGGATGCCGGCCTCGCCGCCCTGCTGCTGATCGCCACATGGGCGGTCAAGGGTGTCCGCCCGAGGCCGGCGGTCGGCGGCCTGTTCGCTGACGCGATCTGGCTGCGGGAATCGCCGGCCCGATGGGTCCTGATCGGCGTCTGCGTCGCGGCCGTGGCGGTGCGGCGCCGGTGGCCGGTCGCGGCGCTCGTCGTGGCGTCACTCGCCACCCTGGTACAGATGGTGGTGGCGGCCGGGCCCGTGCCCGCTGACCTGGCCGCCCTGATCGTCCTTTACACGATCGCCGCCGCGCGGCGGCGCAAGCTGTCGCTCGCACTGCTCGGTGCCGCTCTGGCGGTGGCGACGGTGTGGTCGGCGTACGTGGCCCTCGACGGCAAGGCCGATGGCTGGCTCTACGGGCCCGCCGGCCGCGGTGGGCAGGGAGCGATGCCGGTGGCTTCTGGCCCGCCGCGGGAGGCGACCGTCGATCCACCTCGGCGCGGCGGGGAACTTGGCGGGTACGGGCCAACGGACTGGGGCGGGATCCCGGTCCTCGGCTCCCTGCTGGCCGTGGCTTGGGCGATCGGGTGGGGTATCCAGAGCCGCCGCGCCTACGTCGGCGAGCTCACCGCGAGGGCACGGGACCTGGAGCGCGAGCGCGACCAGCAGGCCGCGCTCGCGGTGGCCGCCGAGCGGGCCAGGATCACCCGCGAGCTGCACGACGTGGTGGCACATGGCCTGGCCGTCATCGTGATGCAGGCGCAGGGCGGCGCCGCGGCGTTCGCCAAGCGGCCCGCCGACACCCTCGCCGCGCTGGACACCATCATCACTGCCGGCCGGGCCTCGCTCGCCGACATGCGTCAGGTGCTGTCCTCGGACGGGAAATTCGACGATCCGGCGCGACCGGTGCCGGGCCTGGCGCAGTTGCCCCGCCTCGTGGACCAGGTACGGCGGGCGGGTACCCCGATCCAGTTGCACATCGACGGATCGCCGCGACCGCTGCCCACAAGCGTGGACGTATCGTCGTACCGGATCGTCCAGGAGGCCCTGACCAACACCATGAAGCATGCCGGGCCGGGAGCGTGCGCCCAGGTGGTGGTGTCCTACCGAAGCGACGAGTTGCGGATCGACGCCAGCGACAACGGCACCGGCGAGTCGACCTCCGACCAGACCGGCAACGGCCTGCGGGGCATGCGGGAACGCGCGGTGTTGCTGGGCGGCGAGGTGAAGTCCGGGCCAAGACCGGACGGCGGGTATGTCGTGCAGGCCCGCATCCCCCTCAATCCGGGGGAGTCCGCATGATTCGAGTGCTCCTGGTCGATGACCAGGCCCTGCTCCGCGCCGGGCTGCGGATGATCCTCGAAAACGCCGACGACATGGACGTCGTCGGGGAGGCCGAGGACGGCGTGACGGCCACCGTCCTGGCGATGGAGACGGAACCCGATGTGATCCTGATGGACATTCGCATGCCAGCGGTCGACGGGCTGGAGGCCACCCGCCGCATCCGAGCGGCGGTTCCGGACGGGCCGCGCATCCTGATCCTCACCACCTTCGACCTCGACGAGTACGTGTACGCGGCGCTGCGGGCCGGCGCCAGCGGGTTTCTCCTCAAGGACACCCTCGCCGCCGACCTGCTGTCCGGGATCCGCGCAGTGGCCAAAGGCGATGCCATCGTCGCGCCACCCGTTACCCGGCGGCTCATCGAACGGCACATCGGCACATCCGGGGACCCGCTGCCCCGTACCGAGGCCGAGCTCCGCGTGCTCACCGAGCGGGAGCGAGAGGTGCTCGCACTGGTAGCCCGAGGGTTGTCCAACGCCGAGATCGCTGGGCGTCTCTTCCTCACCGAGGGAACCGTCAAGGGCCATATCAGCCGCATCCTGGCCAAGCTCGGCCTCCGGGACCGCGTGCAGGCCGTGATCTTCTCCTACGAATGTGGCCTGGTCCGTGCCGGCGCGTGACCGGTCGTCACGTGCTCACCCCAGGACCCCAGGTCAGCCGCCGAGCTCACCGAGGCTCGAACCTTGCGACGAGGTGGTGGGACCTGCGGTCGGGCTCGAAGGCGCGGGCGACCAGGTAGCTCGAGCCCATCCACCCGCGGCGGGTCCACTGGCCGAAGGAGATCGTCGTCCCCGGGGCGCCGGAGGCCGCCGGCACGAGCTTCACCCGTTCGAGGGCGTCCCGCACGCCCCGCGGCGACAGCGGTTCGGCGCCCGCGAACGCACGCGCCAGCGCCACGCCGGCGTCGTGGCACAGACCCGGCGCGTAGTACTGAGGCCGGCGGCCGTACGCGGCCTCGAAGCGGTCCAGGAACCGCTGGCCGACCAGGTTCTCCTCGTCGTACTGCTCCAGCCCGACCCAGCCGACGTACGCGTCCCAGATCTCGTCCGAGAAGTACGCGTCCTCGAACGCGGTCCCCATGTACCGCGGCGGGTCCCACCCGGCGGCCGCCAGCGCCTCGTTGATGCGGATCACGCCGTAGCCGAAGCCGAGGTGCACGAGCGCGTCGGGCTTGGACCCGTGGATCGAGCGCACCGCGTCGCCGATGTCCTGGCCGGTCTGCGCGATGGTCTCCTCCGCGAGGATGCGCAGCCCCTGCTCCCGGCAGGCGTCGCGGAAGCTGCGCGCGTACAGCTGGCCGATCACCGAGCGCTCCGCGAGCACCCCCACCGTGCGCGCGCCGGCCTTCGCGGCGAGGTGCGCGAGGATGATCGGCTCGTCGGTCATCGACCCGTTCGGCAGCGCGAACGTCCACTTCCCGAGCCACTGGTCGGCGCCGCAGACGCTGATCGACGGCACCCGGAACCGCCGCTCGATCTCCGGCCGCAGGGCGAGCGTGTTCTCGGAGATGTGCGGGCCGAAGACAGCGAGGCAGCCCTCGTCGACGAGCTCCCCGTAGGCGTCGATCACGGACTTCACGCTGCCGGTCGGTAACCCGTCGGCGTCGCGCTCGACGAGCTCCACCGGCCGGTCGAGCAGACCAGACTCCCGCGCCTCGCGGAAGACCAGTGCCAGCGCGTCGAGAAAGTCCTGCCGGGTGTCGTACGAGCTCCCGGGCGGGATGGTGAAGTCCTGAAGCACCCCGAGCTTGATCGGCTCCGCCTGGTGTCCCACGGCCACGGTTCGTCCCCTGTCTCGTCGACTGCCCCGATGGAAGAACCGGGGCGCATGCTCGCTGGAGGCTGTTATATGTAGATGTATCACCGTGGTGGTGTCGGCGAGGAGGGGACGAGTCGGGTGAGTGACGGCGTCTGGGGGAGTGCCCCGCGGCACACGACCACCGAGCTGCTGGTGCGGCGGATCGAGAAGGAGCCGGACACCGAGTACCTGGACATCGGCGGCACCAGGCTGACGGCCGCCCAGGTCGGCGAGGCGGCGGCACGGCTGGGCGGGGGCCTGCGGGAGCTCGGGGTCGCGCCGGGCGACCGGGTGGCGATGCTGTTGGAGAACTCGCCGGAGATGCTCGTCGCCTGGTGGGCGGCGCAGTGGGCGGGCGCGGTGGCGGTGCCGATCAACACCGCCTACAAGGGCGAGTACCTGCGTCATCAGCTGCGCGACTCGGGCGCGACGGTCCTGGTCGCCGCCGCCGACCTCGCGGACCGCGCCGCGGCCGTGTCCGGTGATCTCGACGAGCTGGCGCACGTGGTGGTCGCCGGTGGCGCGGACGCGTCGGCCTTCCCGGACGCGGCCGACGCGTCGGCGTTCCCGGGGGCGGACGCGCCGGTGTTCCCGGGCACGGCCGGCCATCGGCTCGACGACCTGCTCACGAGCACGCCGCTGGCGGAGCCGGTCGCGCGCCGTCCCTCGGACCTGGCGACATTCATCTACACGGGTGGGACGACGGGGCTGTCGAAGGGCTGCATGCTCAGCCACAACTACCACGAGGCGCTGTCCAGGCAGATCGGGTACAGCTGGGGCCGGACGGCGGACGACGTGATCTGGACGCCGCTGCCGATGTTCCACTACAACGCGCTGGTCACGGCGGTGATCGGCACGCTGGTGTACGGCGGGCGGGCGGCGATCTACCGGCGGTTCTCCGTGTCGAACTTCTGGCCGGAGATGAACCGCACCGGGGCGACGATGACCTCGACGCTCGGGACGATGGCCTACCTGCTGGCGCACGACGTGGACCGGCCGGAGATGCCGCGCTCGGGTGCCTCGGCGGCGAACACGTCGCTACGGCTGATGGGCGCGGCGCCGCTGCCGCCCGAGGTCGACGACGTGATCCGGTCCCGGTTCGGGATCGACACGTTCTCCGGCGCGTACGGGGTGACGGAGGCCAGCCTGATCTCCTGGCAGCCGCCGGGGGTACGCAACAGGCCACGGGCCGCCGGTGTGATCAACACCGAGTACTTCGACGTGCGGATCTTCGACGACGAGGACAACGAGCTGCCCTGGGGCACCGACGGGGAGATCGTGATCCGGCCGAAGCTGCCGCACGTCATGTTCGAGGGGTACTGGGGCCGGCCCGAGGTCACGGTGGAGACCAGCCGGAACTGGTGGTACCACACCGGCGACATCGGGAAGATCGACGAGGGCGGCTACCTCTACTTCGTCGACCGCTTGGCCGACTACCTGCGCCGCCGCGGCGAGAACATCGCGAGCTTCGAGGTCGAGCGGATCCTGATGGGCCACGGCCAGCTCGCCGACGTCGCCGTGCACGCGGTCCCGAGCCAGCTCACCGAGGACGACGTGAAGGTGACCGCGACCCGGGTCGCCGGCTCCACGCTCACCGAGGAGGAGCTGTTCCGGTGGTGCGTCGACGCGCTGCCGTACTTCGTCCTGCCGCGTTACATCGAGTTCCGTGACGAGCTGCCCCGCAGCCCTGTCGGCAGGGTCCTCAAGCGGGAGCTGCGCGCCGAGGGCGTCACCCCGGCGACCTGGGACGTCGAGACCTCCGGCGTCGCCTACGAGAAGCGCTGACCGAACCACGTCCCCCGCACCGCCGTCTCCTGGAGGAGCGCACCGTGACCGACGCCGTCATCGTCTCGACCGCCCGTACGCCCATCGGGCGAGCCCGCAAGGGATCGCTGGTCGGCCTGGACGCGTTCCAGCTCGCCGAGATCGCGGTGCCCGCGGCGCTGGAGCGCAGCGGCGTGCCGGCCCGGGACGTCGACGCCCTGGTGGTCGCCGAGGCCTACCAGGGCGGCGGGGTACTCGCCCGCAACGTCGCCGTGCGGCTCGGCCTGGAGGACCTCGCCGGGATCGCCACCAACCAGCACTGCGCCGGTGGCCTGGCCGCCGTCGCGATCGGCGCCGGCAGCATCAGGGCCGGCATGGACAGGGTCGTCATCGCCGGCGGCGCCGAGAGCCTGACCAACAGCGCGATGACCACCACGAGGCGGGGGCCGGACGGCCAGCCGGTGACGTGGGTGTCCGCGTCGCACCCGGAGACGCCGGACGCCCCGGCCTTCGACATGTCGATCACCGTCGGCGAGAACACCGCCCGCGAGCTGAGCCTGACCCGGCTCGACGTGGACGAGTGGGCCGCCTACAGCCACGCCCAGGCGATCGCCTCGATCGACGGCGGCTACTTCGTCGACCAGATCGTGCCGGTCGAGGTGACGGCGCCGGACGGCACCACCCGGATGTTCGACACCGACGAGTTCCCGCGCCGGGGCACCACCGTCGAGACGCTCGCCCAGCTGCGGCTGCTGCACCCGGAGCTGCCGGACGCGACGGTGACCGCCGGCAACGCCGCGGGCCTGAACGACGCGGCGGCCGCGGTCACGCTGGCCAGCGGCGAGTACGCGGCGGCGCACGGGCTGGCCCCGCTGGCCCGGATCCGGTCATGGGCCTCGGTCGGGATCGCCCCCGCGCTGACCGGGCTCGGCCCGTCGCTGGCGATCCCGAAGGCGCTGGACCGCGCCGGGCTGACGCTCGCCGACATCGACCTGTTCGAGGTCAACGAGGCGTTCTGCTCGGTCCCGGTGGCGACCATCCGCAAGCTCGGCATCTCCCCGGAGATCGTGAACGTGAACGGCAGCGGTGCGAGCCTCGGCCACCCGATCGCCGCCACCGGCGCCCGGATGGTCGTGACCATGGTCCACGAGCTGCGCCGGCGCGGGAGGTCTCTCGGCGTCGTGTCGATGTGCGCGGGCGGCGGCATGGGCGCCGCGATGGTCATCGAGGCCCTCTGAACGAGGCCTGCTGAGTCGCTCGGCCCGCGGCTGGGCGTCCGGTGACTTCGGATCGTCGCTTGACGTCCCCGACCTGGGCGGAAATATTTATATCTATCCAAACCGCGCCGACGGCCACGCCGGCTCACGCTCTCCTGGGGGTCCGGTGCCGTTCGCCGACGTGGGTGACGTCCGGTTGTTCTTCACCGACGAGGGCAGCGGAGACTTACCGCTGCTGCTCGTCCACGGCTACGCCGCCGACTCCCACGACTGGAGCTGGCAGCTGCCGCAGCTGCTCGCCGGCCATCGGGTGATCGCGGTGGACCTGCGCGGCCACGGCCGGTCCAGCGCTCCGCCGAAGGGTTACACGACGACGCAGTTCGCCGCCGACCTGGCCGGGCTGCTCGACCAGCTGGAGATCGACAGGGTGGTCGCCTTCGGGCACTCGATGGGTGGCAGCGTGGTCAGCGCCCTGGCCGTGGACCATCCGGGGAAGGTCGCCGCCGTGGTCGCCGTCGACCCCGCCTACCTGCTGCCGGACGAGGTGGCCGGTGGCATCCAGCCGATGCTGGACCTGCTCGCCGACACGGACCCGGTGCCGTTCGTCCAGCAGCTCGTCGGGGGCATGGAGTCGCCGGCGCGGCATCCGGCCCTGCGTACCTGGCAGGTGCGCCGGATCGCCGGGATGGAAGGCCACGTGCTGAGCCAGGCGCTGGCGGCGCAGGTGACCGGGATGGCGCTGCGTTCGCACAGCGAGCCGTACCTGCGCCGGCGGAGCTGCCCGGTGCTGAGCTTCTACGCCGACCCGTCGCGAGCCGCCGCCGAGCAGGCCGTCTTCGCCGACTCCCGGTCGCGGGTGGTGACCTGGGAGGGCGCGGGTCACTGGCTGCACCAGGAGCGCCCGGCCGAGTTCAACGCGCTCGTCACCACCTGGCTCGCGTCGATCGCCTAGCCAGTCGATCGCCCAGCCATCCGTGACCCCCCTCCGGTCGCCGGGTCGGGCCGGGCCGGGAACGAACGACACGTACGACGCAGGTGAGGAGCCGGCCGTGGACGATTTCCTGACGGACGAGCAGCGGATGCTGGTGGACGCGTCCGCGCGCTTCGTCGAGCGCACCTGCCCGCTCGAGAAGGTCCGGGCGCTGGCCTACGACGATCCCGCCTTCGCCGCCGCCTACCGGCGCCAGGCCGGCGAGCTGGGGTGGTACTCGCTGCTCGTCCCCGACGACCTGGGCGGCGGGAGCGTCTCGGACAACGCCGTCCTGGACGCGGCTCTCGTGGCCTACCACCGGGGCCGCGCGCTGCAGCCCGGCCCGTTCGTCGGGACGAACGTGGTCGCGTACGCGCTCGCGGCCGCGGGCGGCGGCGAGCACACGGCGAAGGTGCTGCCCGCCCTCCTGTCCGGCGAGGCCTCGGCGGCCTGGGCGCTCGCCGCCGCGCCGGTCCCGCCGGTTCCGCCGGCCCCGGCGGGGACG
>NZ_KI912266.1:5443216-5571481 GCF_000235425.2 Pseudofrankia saprophytica | reverse complement strand
ACGACGGCGGCGCTGTCGCGGCCCGCGCCGGTCGGCCGCCCGGCCGCGGCCGGGGCGGTGTCGGCGACGGAGGCCGCCGATGGCTGGCGGCTGTCCGGGCAGGCGACGTTCGTGGAGGACGCCGGCCCGGGCGGCTGGTATCTCGTCACCGCCGCGGCCGGCGACGGCGCCGGGATCGACGGGTACGACGGCGGCGCGGGGCTCGGGCAGTTCCTGCTGCCCGCGGACGCTCCCGGCCTGCGGGTGGTGCCGCTGGAGTCGCTGGACCTCCCCCGCCGGTTCGTCCGCCTGGAGCTCGACGGCGTCGCGGTCGGGTCATCCGGCGAGCTGCGGGCGCCGGCCGGCGGGGTGGCCGCGCTGGTGGCCCGGCAGCTCGCCCTCGCCTGCGTCCTGACCACGGCCGAGTCGGTCGGCGCGATGGACCGCGAGCTGGCGATGACCGTCCAGTACGCGAAGGACCGGATCGCGTTCGGCCGCCCGATCGGCTCGTTCCAGGCCCTGAAACACGCGCTGGCGGACACCAGCCTGGCGCTGGAGATGAGCAAGGCGATCACGACGGCCGCGGCGCGGCGCCTCGGCGAGGCAGGCGGCATGGACGGGCCGGGCGGGCAGGACGCGCCCGCGCCGTCGGAGGGCCCGGCCGGCTCGGACGGGTACGGGCTGGAGGCGGCGAGCATGGCGAAGGCGTTCGTCGGGGACAGCGGCGTCGACCTCGCCCAGAGCTGCTTCCAGGTCTTCGGCGGGATCGGCTTCACCTGGGAGCACGACCAGCATCTGTACCTGCGCCGCCTGACGACGGACGCGGCGTTCTTCGGCGACCCGAGCTGGCATCGGGAGCGCCTGTGCCAGCTGTCCGGGATCTAGGCGGGGGTGCGAGCGATGACGGACGAGGCGGCGGGCGACGTGAGAACGAACGACGTGACGGGCGGCGCGGGGACGGGCGGCGCGGGCACGGGTGCGGTGGGGACTGGTGGCGTGATCGGGCTCGACGAGTTCCGGGCCGAGGTGCGGGCGTGGCTGGCCGCGAACCTGCGGCGGCGGCCGGTGGGGGTTCAGGACGGCGGTGAGGCGCGCACCGACGGGCAGGTCGCCGCCGCCAGGCCGCTGCAGCGCAAGCTGTTCGACGCCGGGTACGCGGGCATCTCGTTCCCGCGGGAGTACGGCGGCCGAGGGCTCGGCGCCGAGCACGAGCGGGTGTTCCGGGAGGAGTCGCGGGACTTCGTCACCCCGCACTTCGGCGGCGCGGGCCACGTCACGTTCACCGCGATCGCCCGGTCGATGCTCGCGCACGCGTCGCCGGAGTTCCTGAGCCGGCACATCCCGCCGATCCTGGCGGGGGAGCGGTTGTGGTGCCAGTTCTACTCCGAGCCCGAGGCCGGTTCCGACCTGGCCGGCATCCGGACCACGGCGCGCCGCGAGGGCGACCGGTGGGTGCTGAACGGGTCGAAGATCTGGAGCACGGGCGCGCACCAGGCCGACTACGCGATGTGCCTGGCGCGCACGGACTGGGACGTGCCGAAGCACCGCGGCCTGACCTGGTTCGCCGTCCCCACCGACGCCACGGGCGTCACGGTGCGCCCGATCCGGCAGATCAACGGGGCGTCCGGGTTCTGCGAGGCCTTCCTCGACGACGTCGTCGTGTCCGACGAGGACGTCATCGGCGAGATCAACCAGGGCTGGTCGGTAGCGCAGACCATGCTGGTCCACGAGCGCGGCGCCGGGAGCTTCGGCCCGGCCCGGGCGGAGCCCCGCGACCTGGCCCCCGACCTCGTCGAGCTCGCCCGCCGCGCCGGCCGGATCGAGGACCCGGTCGCCCGGCAGGCCATCGCGCGTGCCCACATCAACGACTTCGCCCAATATCATCTCGGCCTGCGGATCGGCGCCCAGCTGCGCGGCTCGGCGGCGCCCCAGCCGGCGGTGGCCGCGTACGGCAAGCTGGCCGCCGGCGTCCTGTCCCCGATCCGGGCGCGGATCACGGTCGAGGTCGGCGGGGCGGAGGCGCTGCTGTGGCCGCAGGGCGCGGACGAGTCGGCGACGGCGCCCGCGACCACCTACCTGAACGGCCGGATGGTCTCCATCGCCGCCGGCACGAACGAGGTGCAGCGCAACGGCATCGGCGAGCGGGTCCTGGGGCTGCCCCGGGAGCCGAGCTTCGACGCGCGCAAGCCGTTCCGGGACGTCGTGCGGGACGCCCGCACCTGGGACGGCCGGATCGGCTGAAGGCTTGCCGTTCCGGTGGGCCACGCCGGGGTCCACCGGAACGGCGAGGTCAGGACCGCGGGCTGACCGGCGGGCTGGCGCCCACGGTCAGGTCGTCCACTGACCGCCGTTGACGCTCAGGTGCTGCCCGGTGACGGCGGCGGCCAGGTCCGAGCACAGGAACAGCACGGCGCCGGCGCACTCGTCGGGTGTCGGTATGTGCCGCAGCGGCAGCGTGGCGCCCCGCCGGTCGAGCCATTCCTCGACGGTGATGCCCTCGGCCGCCGACTGGTGCTCGGCCGCGTGCAGGATGTTGTCGCCGAGCACGCCGCCGAGGAACACGCCGTTGACCCGGACGCCCCACTGCCCGGCCTCGACCGCCAGGGTGCGGGCGACGGCGGCGAGCGCCGCCTTGGAAGCGGTGTAGGCCCCGAGGCTGGGCGGGTTCGACAGCACCGCGCCGGTGTTCACCAGGACGATCGCTCCGCCGCCGCGCGCGCGGATCGCCGGGAGCGTGGCCTGGACGAGGTACAGGGTCCCGTAGAGGTTGACGTCGAAGACCGTCCGCCAGCTCTCGGGGTCGGCGTCGGCGACGGAGGCCCAGTCACCCTCGTGGTGGGCGTTCTGGACCAGGAAGTCGACGCCGCCGAAGCGTTCCACCGCGGCCTCGACGAGGGCGGTGCAGGAGGGCCGGTCGGTGATGTCGGTCGGCACCACCAGCGGTTCGCGGCCGGCCTGGCGTATCTCGTCGGCCACCGCCTCGAGGCGGGCGCGCTGCCGGGCGGCGAGGACGACGTCGACGCCGCGGCGGGCGAAACCCAGCGCGATGCTGCGGCCCATGCCCGGGCCGATGCCAGTGACGATCGCGACCTGGTTGTCCTCGAACATCGATCCTCCGTATCACCCGCTCGGCGACCGGCCCGGTCGGTCAGTCGGGCAGGTTCGTCGCGAGCAGGGTCACCGCCATGCCGCACACCGGCTCGAGGTCGGCCTCGTCGATGACCGCGTCACCCGTTTCCCGGTGCTGCTGGTAGCGGACCTGGGCGCCGTGCCGGGCGGCGATCGAGATCGGGCCTTCGATGTCGGCCGTGCGGACGACCACCGAGTAGACGGTCTCCCCGCGCTCCTCGAGGAACGCCCAGAAGCGGGCCGTCTCCGTGCCCACCGGCTCGGTGGGCGAGATGATCTCGATGCCGGCCGACCAGTCGAGCAGGACCCGGATCCCCTCCTCGGCCAGCGGCATCTCCTGGAAGGTCATCCCAAGACCGCGCCAGAAGTCGGCTGCCCGTTCATGGTTCTCGGGCCGGACGCAGTAGACGACATGGTGGAGTTTGACGCTCGTCACACCAGAATCATATAGACCTATAGGTGGTCCGTGTCGAGGCGTCGCGGACGGGTTCCGACTCGCGGACGGCGGGCCAGGGCGCCGGTGGCGGAGTGCGCGCGGGCGCGTGGAACATCCAGAGACGAGGAGATCGATCATGGCGACCGCACCTCCGTTACGGGTCATCCAGTGGGCGATGGGCAGCATCGGGCAGATCTCGGTCCGGCACATGGTCGACAACCCGGCCTTCGAGGTGGTCGGCTGTTACGTCACGTCGGACGAGAAGGGCGGCAGGGACGTCGGCGAGCTGGCCGGGATCGACCCGGTCGGCGTGCTCGCGACGCGCGACGCCGAGGCGCTGCTGGCGCTGGACGCCGACTGCGTCAACTACGCGCCCCTGTACGTGGACCTCGACGAGATCGCCCGGATCCTGCGCAGCGGCAAGAACCTGGTGACGCCGTCCGGCTTCACCTACCCGGACGCGCTCGACGCCGACGTGCGCGAGCGGCTGGAGGCGGCCTGCCAGGAGGGCGGGGTGTCGCTGTTCGGCTCCGGGATCCACCCCGGGTTCGCCGGTGACCTGCTGCCCCTGACCTTCGCCCGGCTGGCGTCGCGCATCGACGAGCTCGTCGTCCAGGAGGTGGGCGACTTCCGCAACCATCCCTCGGCCGCGATGATGTTCGACGGCCTCGGGTTCGGCCGGGACCCCGACGACCTGTTGGCCGACCCGCCGCGGATGTTCGACACCATGGGCCGGACCTTCAAGGAGTCGATCTACCTGCTGGCCGCGGGCCTGGGCATCGAGGTCGAGGACTACGACTTCGGGTGGGAGCCGGCGGTCGCGGTCCGGGACGTCACCGTGCGGGCCGGCTCGATCAGGAAGGGGCACGTCGCCGGGATGCGCCTTGAGTGGCGCGTCTGGAACGGCGGCAAACCGGTGGTGATCTTCCGGTCCTACTGGCGGATGGACGACACCACCGACCCTGACTGGGGATACGAGAACGCCAAATACGCCCTGTACTTCACCGGCCTGCCCTCGTTCCGGGTGAACTACGAGCCGACGGACCCCGGCCCGGACGGCGACATCGGCTACTGGGGCCGGATCTGGACGGCCATGGCGGCCGTCAACGCGATCCCCACCGTCGTCGCCGCGCCGCCCGGCCTGCGGACCCACCTGGACCTGCCGCTGACCCAGCCACCGCACCTGCACCGCTGACGCGGCTCCCCCGTATTGAAACATCTAGATCTATGCCATACTTTCTGGACACTCGGAGAGCTGGGAGAGCGCGGGATGAAGGCGACTGCGGCGGTGCTGCGGCAGGCGGACGGGCCGTACGTGCTGGAGGAGGTCGAGCTCGATCCGCCGGGGGCGGGCGAGGTGCTCGTCCGCGTCGTGAGCGCGGGCATGTGCCACACCGACATCGTGCCGCGGCAGGAGGGCGCGCCGACGCCGACGCCGATCATCACCGGGCACGAGGGCGCCGGTGTGGTCGAGGCCGTCGGCGCGGGCGTCACGCGGGTGTCGGTCGGCGACCACGTCGTGCTCTCGTTCGACTCGTGCGGCCAGTGCCCGAGCTGCCAGCGGGGCGCGCCGCCGTACTGCGACCTGTTCCTGTTCCGCAACTTCTTCGGGCGGCGCCTGGACGGCACCACCGGAGTCCGGGATGCCGCCGGCGGCGAGATCGCGTCGCGCTGGTTCGGCCAGTCGTCGTTCGCGACCTACTGCGTCGCCGCGGAGCGCTGCGTCGTCGTCGTGGACTCCGACCTGCCACTGGAGAAGCTGGGGCCGCTCGGCTGCGGCATCCTCACCGGCGCGGGCTCGGTGCTCGTCGACCTGAACGTCCGGGCGGGCGCCAGCCTCGCCGTGTTCGGCGCCGGCGCGGTGGGCCTCGCGGCGGTCATGGCGGCGAAGGTCGCCGGCGCGGAGACGATCATCGCGATTGACCTGCACCAGCATCGGTTGGAGCTGGCCACCGAGCTCGGCGCGACCCACGTCCTGGACGGGGCGAGCGCCGACCTCGTCGCCCAGATCCAGGGCCTGACCGGCGGCGGCGCCGACTACACCTTCGACACCACCGGCAACGTCGGGGTCATCACGAACGCGGTCGGCGCGCTGCGGATGGGCGGGCACTGCGGGCTGGTGGGCATCCAGACCGAGCCGGTCACGTTCGACCCGGTCGCGCTGCTGGGCAAGCGGGTGTCCGGAATCCTCGAGGGCGGCGCCGACCCGCAGGTGGTGATCCCCCGGCTGATCGAGCTGTGGCGGGCGGGCAGCTTCCCGTTCGACCGGCTGATCGAGACCTTCCCGCTGGAGGCGATCAACGCCGCGGAGGAGGCCTCGCTGTCCGGCAAGGTGGTCAAGCCCGTCCTGCTCCCGTCGGCGGGTTCCTGACGTCACCGGCGCGGTTTTCCCATGGATCTGCTTTCCCGGAGGTGACGGCATGACCACCGTGATCGAGCGCGACCAGCTGTTCGTAGGCGGCCGTTGGCAGGACCCGGCCTCGGCCGAACGCATCGAGGTCCGTTCGCCGCACGACCAGCGCCTGGTGGCCACCGTGCCGCTGGCGGGCGCGGCGGACGCCGACGCGGCGGTCAGCGCGGCGCGGGCGGCGCTGGACGGCGGCGACTGGGCGGCCACCACCGGCAAGGACCGCGCCGAGGTGATCCGCAGGGTGTCGGCCGGGCTGCAGGCCCGCGCCGAGGAGCTGGCCGGGGTGATCACCGACGAGATGGGCTCGCCGGCGAAGTTCTCCCTGTTCGGGCAGGCGATCGCGCCCGCGATGGTCCTCGACGGCTACGCCGAGCTGGCCGAGCGGTTTCCCTTCGAACAGCGGCGGGCCGGCCTGATGGGGCCCTGCCTGATCCAGAAGGTCCCGGTAGGCGTGGCCGCCGGCATCGTGCCGTGGAACGTCCCGGTCTTCCTCGCCTGCATGAAGCTCGGCGCCGCGCTCGCCGCGGGCGCGCCGATCATCCTCAAGCCGCCCCCCGAGGCGCCGGTCAGCTCGTTCCTGCTCGCCGAGGTGCTTCTCGACGCCGGCCTCCCACCCGGCGCGGTGAGCATCCTGCCCGGTGGCGCGGACCTCGGCCGCTACCTGGTCGCCCACCCGGGCGTCGACAAGGTGTCGTTCACCGGCAGCAGCGCGGCCGGCCGGACCGTCGGCGCCACCTGCGGACAGCTCGTGAAGCGGTGCACGCTCGAACTCGGCGGCAAGTCGGCCGGGATCATCCTCGAGGACGCCGACCTCGCCACGGTCGTCCCGCAGCTGCTGGACTCCGGCCTGCAGAACAACGGCCAGGTCTGCGCGGCGCAGAGCCGCATCCTGGCCCCGGCGGCGCGCTACGACGAGATCGTCGACGCCCTCGCCGACCAGCTGCGCGGCCTGGTCGTCGGCGACCCCCGCGACCCCGGCACCGACGTCGGCCCGGTGGTCTCGGGCCGCCAGCGTGACCGCGTCGAGGGCTACCTCGCGGACGGTAAGGCGAGTGGCGCCCGGCTGGTCGTCGGCGGCGGCCGCCCCGCCGGCCTGGACGCCGGCTTCTACGTCGAGCCCACGCTGTTCGCCGACGTCGACAACGCCAGCCGGATCGCCCGCGAGGAGATCTTCGGCCCGGTGGTGACGGTCATCCGGTACCGCGACACCGACGAGGCGGTGGCGATCGCCAACGACTCCGACTACGGGCTGTCGGGCTCGGTGTGGACCGCCGACCTCGACCGCGGCGTCGCGCTGGCCAGCCGGATCCGCACCGGCACCTGCGCGGTCAACTCGGTCGCGATCGTCGAGCCGCGCAGCCCGTTCGGCGGGTTCAAGCAGTCCGGGATCGGCCGCGAGATGGGCCCCGAGGGCGTCGAGGCCTACCTGGAGACCCGCACCGTCGTGCTGCCCTTCGGGTGAGCCGGCGGTTCAGAGGCCCCTGTTCCCGTCATCCCCTCCTTGGGGGGCGGACGGTCGTGTCCCGGTGACCTGGGCGCGGATGACGTGCTTGAGCAGCTTGCCGGTGGCCGTGCGGGGGAGCGGGTCGTGGGCGAGGTGCCAGCGGGTCGGCACCTTGTAGTGCGCGAGGGCGGACCGGCACCAGGCGGCCAGGTCGCCCTCGTCCAGCTTCGCGTCCGGACCGGCGACGACGGCTGCGCAGACCGCGTCGCCGGTCAGGTCGTCGTCGACGGCGAAGACGGCGGCCTCGACCACGTCGGGGTGCGCCTCCAGCCGGTGCTCGACCTCGGTCGGCGTGACGTTCTCGGCGCTGACGAGGATCAGGTCGCGGGCCCGGCTGTCGATGTACAGCAGGCCGTCGACGAGCCGGCCGACGTCACCCATCGCCAGCCAGCCGCCGTCCTTGAGCACCTCGGACGAGGCCTTGGGATCGTTCCAGTAGCCGAGCATGAGGTAGGGGCTGCGGACGTGCACCTCGCCCAGCGTGCCGTCGGGCACCGGCGCGCCGTAGGGGTCGCGCAGCTCGACCTCGGTGGTCACGCTCGCCCGGCCGGTGGAGGCGGGGTGCCGTTCGAGGGCCGGTCCGCTGAGGTTGGCGACGACCGCGACGCTCTCGGTGCTCGCGTAGCCGATGCTGAGGGTCCGGGCCACCCCGGGGAAGGTCTCCCGGATCGAACCCTGGACGGCGGGGCTGACGGGGGCGCCGCCGACGCCCATGTGGCGCAGGCTGGTCGTGTCGAACCGGTCGCGGCCCGGGAAGGCGCAGACCCGGGGGGCCGCGCTGCCCAGCGCGAGCCAGCTGGTGACCCGCTCCCGTTCGATCGTGGCGAGCACGCGCTCGGGGTCGAAGCGTCCCGGCAGCAGGACGCCCGCCGTGCCGGCCGCGGCCGCGCGCAGCACGACGCCGTAGAGCATCGAGGTGTGGAACAGCGGCGAGGTCACGAGCACGACGTCGTCGCGGACGGGCAGGTCGTCGACGGACGCCGGGACCGGCCGGCCCAGGGCGACCATCGCCAGCATCTCGGTGAACCTGTTGACCTGCTCCAGGCCGCACAGCCCCCGGTGCGCGGTGCTGACGGCCTTGGGCCGGCCGGTGGTGCCGCTGGTGAAGATGAGAACCGCCGGGTCGTCCTCGTCGACCGTCACCGGCGCCGGCCGCGCGCCGCGGTGCGCCCGGGCGAGGCCGGGCACCTCGTCGAGGTCCAGCAGTGGGAGCGTGCCCGCGGCCTGCGCCGCCCGGGCCAGCCGCGGCGCGTCGCCGATGACCAGCGCCGGCTCGACCAGCGCCGAGGCGTGGGCGAACTCGTCCGGCGTCCACCAGCTGTTGAAGGCGGCGGGGATCGCGCCGGTCGTCGCGACGGCCCAGAAGGCGACGACCCACTCCCAGCGGTTCGCGGCATAGATCGCGACGCGGTCACCCTGGCGCAGCCCGAACCTGTCCCGCAGAGCGGCGGCCAGGGCGTCGACGTGTGCCAGGTGGGTGGCGAAGCTGAGCCGCACGTCGCCGTCGACGAGATAGGTCCGCTCGCCGAACCCGGCGGTCCGGTCGAGGAGCTCGCGCAGCGACCGGGCGCGGTGGCGGAACACGGGCATCCGGACGCCGCGGACATCCTCGTCGACGACCTCGAAGTACGACCCGGACGCCAGCAACGCCGCCCGTGTGTCGGTGCCGGACTCGGCCATCAGCTGGTCCTCCGTGCCTGGTCCTGGAGCAGTCTTTGGCGTAGGTCGCCGTCCTCCATGAAGACCGGGACGTCGTCCGGCCCGAGGTAGGAGGGGCGGATGGTGGAGCCGCCGTCGACCGTGAGGGTGTGGCCGGTGACGAAGCCGGCGAGGTCGCTGAGCAGGAACATCACGGCACCGGCCAGCTCGCGCGGCGTACCGCGCCGTCGCAGGGCGAGCACGGCGTCGCGGGCCTGGTCGGCGGCGTCGTTGCCGCGGCTGTGCGGGGTGCGGATGGTGCCGGTCGCGACGGCGTTGACGCGGATGCCGCGTGGGCCCCACTCGGCGGCGGTCGTCCTCGTGAGGGAGACGAGCGCGGCCTTGGCCGCGCTGTAGGCGAGGCTGTACGGCGCCGCGAAGAACGCGGCGACCGACGCGATGTGCACGATGCTGCCGCCCCGGCCCGCCGTGGTCATCGCCCGGGCGGCGGCCTGGCTGGTGAGCAGCGCCGAGCGCAGGTTGAGGTCGAGGACCTCGTCGAGGTCGGCGAGCGGGAAGTCGTCGGCTGGCTGCCAGTGCCGGGGCCGCTGGCCGCCGACCACGTGCACCAGCCCGTCGGCCGAGCCGAACGTCGCGACCGCGTCGGCGAACGCGGCGTCGACCTCGTCCTTCACGCGCACGTCCACGACCACGCCGCGGAACGGGCCGTGGACGGCCGCCTCGGCCGCGGCCAGCGCGGCCTTGTCGACGTCGAGGCCGACGACACTGGCCCCGAGCTCGGCGGCCGCCGCGCACACCGCCGTGCCGATGCCGCCGCCCCCGGCGCCCGCGACGACGACAGTGCGGCCGTCGAGCCGCAGCAGGTCCCCGATCATGGCCGGAACTGGCCGGCGGCGCGGACCAGCGGCAGGTCCATCAGGTTCACGATTCCCGGCTGCGCGGCGCACACCAGCGGGATGGCGTTGACGGCGGGCATGGCGGTGGTGACGGTGCCGTCGAGGTGGTCGCCCTGCGGCTCCAGCCGGACCCGGACGCCCGGCACGCCGTCGAGCTCGATCACATAGCCGTGGGTGACCGGCCAGTTCGGCGTCATGTCCTCGCCGAGTTTCCAGACGAAGCTGCACTCGATCAGTGAGCGCCCGTCCTTGTCGCCCGACACAGTGCCCTTGAAGCCGGCGATGCGACCCTTCTTCACGGTCATGTAGCCGAAATCGGTGTCCTGGTTGGCGGTGGCGAACTCGACGCGGAAGCCGACGCCGTCGATCCGCACGCCGAGCGCCCTGGCGAGCACGGGGATCTGGTCCTTGAACGAGCCGCACGACGCCTCGCACGCCTCCCGGGCGGCCGGGTCGTCGGGGTCGAGGTCGAAGCCCTGGGCGCGGAACATCTGCTCGTTGGCGTAGCCGGAGATGTCGAGCGACTCGAGGATCGAGAGGCGCTCGACGCGGCTGCACATGGCGCTCGCGGCGAGGGCGACCATCGGCGCGTGGCCGGGGTAGATGCCCGACGCGTAGAGCGACGAGCCGCCCCGCAGGCAGGCGTCGCGCAGCCGGTGGGTGGCCTGCTCGCCGTAGCCGAAGCCGGCCATCATGTACATCGTCGACACGACGTTGGCGCCGGACTCGAGGATCCGTTCCAGATGGTCGAAGTTCGGCCGGTACGCCATGTAGGAGACGCAGTCGGGCTCGAGGGCAAGGAGCGCGTCGACGTCGTCGGTGGCGGTGACGCCGATCGGGTCGATCCCGCACAGCTCGCCGACGTCGCGGCCGACCTTGTCGGCGGAGTGGGCGTAGCAGCCGACGAGGTCGAGCACCGGATGGTCGACCATGCCGCGTACCGCCGCGCTGCCCGTCTTGCCGGTCGTCCACTGGACGACCCGCAGGCGCCGGCTCACCGGGCGACCCGGTCGGGGCGCCGGGTGGAGGTCTCCTGCAGCGCCCGCCACACCAGCGTCGCCTCGTCCCGGGGCAGCGCGAAGCACCGCTGGGACACGAACGCGTCGTCGGGGTGGGTGTAGGCCACCGGTCCCCGGCCGAGACCGTCATAGGACGCGGTCGCCACCTCTTCGGGGCTGCTGGGCCGCATCAGCCGCGAGCGGGCCCGGTCGAGCGGGTCGTCCGTGTCGACGCGGCCGCACAGCTCGGGGTCCAGCGTCTCCTGGAACGAGTTGTAGTTGGGCGAGGACGTGGCGCCGACGAAGACGTTGACGGCGTCCACGCCGCGGTCGGCCAGCTCGGTCCACAGGGACTCGGTGAGGATCCACTGGAATCCCTTGCCGGCGTTGTAGGTGCTGAAGTTGACCGCACCCTGGGTGCCGCCCATCGAGCTGATCATCACGATGCCGCCCCGGCCGCGCTCGACCAGCCGGCGGCCGAAGTGGTGACACAGGATCACCGGCGTGCGGCAGTTGACGTCGACGGACAGCAGGTGCAGGTCGAGGTCGCCGTCGATGAACCGGCTGTTCGGCCCGACCGCGGCGTTGTAGACGAAGAGGCCGACGTCGAGGTCCTTCGTCGCCTCGGCCACGACCTCACCGATGTCGGGCGACGCCAGGTCGGCCGCGATCGTCCGTACCTCGACGCCGTGCTGGGCGGCGACCTCGGCCGCGGTCGCCTCGAGCTGGTCCTTGCCCCGGGCGAGCAGCACCACGTGTAAGCCCCGCCGGGCGGCCTCGTGCGACAGCGCGGCGCCGATCCCCATCGAAGCGCCGGCCACCACGACCCACGGCCCGTAGCGCGCCCGGAACTCGTCCTCCGCCATCGTGCGCTCCTTCCTCTGAGACGCCATCTCCTTGTTCGAGACGTCATCTCCTTGTTGATAATGTATTCAATACGGGAGATGAAGGCCGGAAGCGTAGGCCGCGATCGCGGCCTACGGCGGCCCGGCCGTCAGACGCGGATGGGCAGGCGCAGCGGGCCGCGGACGGTGCTGGTGTAGAGCATCTCGGTGGCGGCGCGGTCGACCGACCACTGCGGCCACCGCCGCAGCGTCTCCTCCAGGCCGATGCGGCCCTCGCGGCGGGCGAGTGCCGCTCCGAGGCAGAAGTGGATGCCGTAGCCGAAGGTCATGTGCAGGTCGACCTTGCGGTGGACGTCGAGCACGTCGGGGTTCGGGTACTTCCGCTCGTCGCGGCCGGCGGAGCCGGTGATGAGGATGACGCGGGATCCCGCCGGGATCGTCGCGTCCCGCAGGGTGACGTCGTGGTTCGTCCAGCGGGCGTTCACCGGCGACGGCGGCTCGTAGCGAAGGATCTCCTCGATCGCGCCCGGGATCAGCGCGGGGTCGCGTGCCAGTTCGGCCCGCTGGTCGGGGTACTCGTCGAGTACGCTCGCGGCCCAGCCGAGGTGGCGGGCCACGGTCTCGCTGCCGGCGCTGAACAGCAGGATCGCGAAGCTGGCCAGCTCCACGTCCGTGAGCCGGCGCGGCTCGCCCGTCACCTCGTCGGCGACCTCGGCGTTCACCAGATCGGTGAAGACGTCGTCGCGCGGATGCGTGCGCCGGTCGGCGAAGTGCGCCCCGAGGCGCAGCCCGAGCTCGGTCAGCGCGTTCAGCGACACCTCGTTCGCCATGCCGACGCCCTCCTCCATGTGGAAGACGTCGTCGACGATGTGGCGCAGCTCGTCGCGCTCGCTGCCGGGGACGCCGAGCAGGATCGAGATGACCGTCGGCGGGAGGATCGCGGAGAAGTCCTGGACGTAGTCGAAACCGCCGGAGCCGATCCGGGGGTCGAGGAGTTCCGCGCAGATCTCGCGGATGCGCTCCTCCAGCGCCGTCACCCGGCGGACGGTGAACGCGCGCGACACCAGTTTGCGCAGCGTCGTGTGCTTGGGCGGGTCGAGCCAGATCATCATCGCCGTGTCCTGGGGCTCCGGCGCCATCGTCTCGAGGGTGGTGCCGTGGCTCGAGCTGAACGTCTCGGCGTCACGGTGGGCCGCCTCGATGTCCTCGAAGCGGGACAGCGCGTAGAAGTCGAACTGGTCGTTGCGGTACACCGGCGCCTCGTCCCGTAACCGCCGCCAGAGCGGATACGGGTCGTCGCGCAGTTCGGGAGCGATCGGGTCCCAGTACAGATCGGTCATGAGCCGGACTTCTCTCCGAAGAAGAAGGCGTTGGCGTTGGCGTAGAGCCAGTTGTCGCGGACCTCGTCGGTGAGGTCGAGGGCGGCGGCTTCGGTGAGGGTGCGTTTGAAGGACAGGACGGGGTAGTCGGAGGCGAAGATGACCCGGTCCTTGCCGCGGGTGGACATGAAGTGCAGCAGCGAGGCCGGCAGCCGCTTCGGCGACCACGCCGACGTCATCAGCCGCAGGTTCCGGTACTTGATCATCAGGCGGATGGCGGTGTCCCACCAGGGGTCGGCGCCGTGGATCATGCACAGCTTCAGCTCGGGGAAGCGGTAGCAGACCCGGTCGAGGTGGATCGGGTTCTGGGGCTCGGCCGGCAGCGGCGGGCCGGGGATGCCGGTGTTGACGCACAGCGGCAGGTCGAGCTCGCAGCACTTCGTGTAGATCGGGTAGTAGACCGGGTCGGTGGGTGGGTACATGCCGTCGCCCCAGAAACTGGGGCCGACGTTGGTGCACACGACGGGGTAGTCGCGGGCGTAGGACTCCAGGGCACGGACCGCAGGCATGGGGCGCAGCAGGTTGAAGCCGCCGATCGCGAGGGCGAAGCGGTCGGGGCGGGCCTCGGCGAACTGGAACGCCCGCCCGTCGGTCTTCCCGACCTTGGCGATGAGGATCGCCCGCTCGACGCCGTTCGCGTCCATGTCGTCCAGCAGCTCGGGCAGTTCGGGGCTCTTGAAGAAGTCGTCGCCGCCCTTGAAGTAGTCCTCCTTGACGCGGACCATCCAGTCGGGCTGCTTCTTCACATCGCCGAAGTCGACATTTACCAGACAGTCCATGGCGCGGGTCATCGCCGGTCTCCTCTCATCGGTAGGTAAGCCCTCTCCGCCGTCTTTCGGCCCGTATCGCGCTGGCCGTCGAGGCGAGCGGGGAGCCTCACTGTTTTGGTGCCGCGGAGTCGTCTTGGTGTCGCGGAACGCGCGGGGAAGGGCATGGCGCCGGGCAGGCTTCAGGCCTGCGGCTGCGCCGCCCACTGGTCGCGGTTGGCGCGCACCGCCTCCAGGACGCGTCCCCAGCCGGGCAGGCTCTCGGTGATCTTCATGTCGAAGGGGCTGCTGGTGCGGAACTCGAGGATCTCGACGCCGTCCGGGCCCGCCGTGTAGGTGTACGGGCGGTCCGCCGGCTGGAAGAACCCGTCGCCCTCGCCCAGCACGGTCCTGCCCATGCGCAGCTCGCCACGGGTCACGTAGTAGAGGCAGTCGGCGCTGTGGGAATGGCGCGGGAGCACGTAGCCCGGGGCGAACCGTGACCACACCAGGCTGATCCCGCCGGCCTCGGGGTCACCGAACAGCACCTTGACGACCTGGCCACCACCGGACACCCACTCCATGAACTGCTCGGGCGCCTCCGGGGTCATGACCGGCGTCGACATCATCCCGCTCTCGTGCAGCGACGGCGCGTCGGCGATGCGGAAGGTCTCGCGCCGGTGGGCCGCCTCCGTCGCCTCCGCGGTCTGCGTCGCTTCCGCGGTCTCCGTCGTCGCCTGGGCTGTCTGGATCGTTGTCTCGCTCATGTCCGCACCTCATTTCGTTCCTGGCCAGGGTGTCGCCACGGGGCTGTCTGGACGGTGAAGCCTGACGTTCGTTTCCTGCGGGGAGCTGTCCTGGGCCAGGAGGATGAGGACGCCGATCAGTCCTTCGGGGCGGTCGGCGGTGTGACTGCGTCGGCTACCAGGTCCGTTCGGCGGCGGAGGCGGCCACCTGGGCGCGCAGGGCGGTCTTGGCGATCTTCCCGGTGGCGGTCGTCGGAAGCTCGGCCAGGACGACCAGCGCTTCCGGGCACTTGAAGGCGGCGAGGCGGCCGGCCGCGAACTCCCGCAGGCTCGCCAGGGTCGGCCGGGTGCCAGGACGCGGGACCACCACGGCGCAGACCCGCTCGCCCAGCGCCCGGTCGTCGATCCCGACGACCGCGGCCTCCACCACGTCAGGGTGCTCGTGCAGGACAGCCTCGACCTCCGCGCAGTAGACGTTCTCGCCGCCGCGGATGACGACGTCCTTCAGGCGGTCGACGACGTGGACGAAACCCTCGGCGTCGAGGTAGCCGAGGTCGCCCGAGTGGAACCAGCCGTCCTGGAACGAGGCCTTGGTCGCGTCGTCGTCGTTCCAGTAGCCGCGCGCGACCTGCGGCGAGCGGAAGCAGATCTCGCCGACGTCGCCGGGGTCGAGGGGCGTGCCGTCGGCATCGATGACCAAGACGTCGGCGGTCAGGTTGGGTCGCCCGACGCTGTCGGGGTGGGCGACGAACTCGACGCCGACGTTCGTGACCACGGCGGAGGTGGTCTCGGTGAGGCCGTAGCCGTTCAGCAGCGCGACGTCCGCGCCGAACACCTGGGTCGCGAGCGTCACCAGGTCGGGCGGGACCGCGGCGCCGCCGATGGAGAACAGCCGCACGTCCAGCCCCAGCTCGCCGACGCCCGGATGCTCGAGGATCTGGCGGGCGACCGCCGGGACGCCGCCGAGCGCCGTCACCTGCTCGTCGACGGCGAGCCGCGCCCACTGCTGGATGTCCCAGCGGCGCATCAGCACCATCTTGCCGCCGCCGAGCGGACCCCCGACGATGGCCGACACCCCGCCGATGTGGAACAGCGGCGCGGTGGAGATCGTCACCGACTGGCGGGCCGGCGCCGGGCGGCGGCCGGCGATGATGGCCTCCCGCGCGCTGGCGAAGGCCATGTTCCAGAGGTTGGTGATCGTGCCTCGGTTGGTGTTGAGCGCTCCCTTCGGGCGTCCGGTGGTGCCGGACGTGTAGAGGAGCGTCACCGGGTCGTCCCGGTCGAGCTGGGCGAACTCTTCGTCCGGAAGCGGCGTTCCGGCCGTCAGCTCGTCGAAGGCGACGTCGCCGGCGTCCGTGCGCACCCCGACCAGGGCCAGGCCCTCGGGCCGGCCTGCCGAGCGGATCCGCTCGCACCGGTCGTCGTCGGCGAACAGCACCGAGACGCCGGCGTCGCGTAAGGCGTACGTCAGCTCGCCGCCCGCCCACCAGGAGTTCAGCGGCACGACGACCGCCCCGGCCAGGGCGGCCGCCCAGAACCCGACCACGAACTCGGGCAGGTTGCGCATGGCGATCCCGACCCGGTCGCCCGGGCGGACCTCGAACGTCGACCGCAGCTCGCGGGCCACGCTGCGCGCCCGGTCGCGCACGTCGGCGAAGGTGAGCCGCTCGCCCTCGTAGACGACGTTGACGAGCGCCTCGTGCGCCGCGCCGGCCCGGAAGACGTCGACGATGGTGCGCGGCGCGCGGACGTAGTCCCGCAGCGGGATGCCGTCCAGCACGATGTTCTCGACCTCGAACGGGCCTCCTGGGCCGATGAGCGGCGCGAGGCGGGGGTCGTCGCGGTACACCGGCGCGAGGCCGGCGTGGTCCAGGGTGGGTCGCGCCGCCATGGCAGCCTCCGTACGAGGGGCGAAGAGATATAGACGTTTCTATCCGCAAGACCGGCCGTAGCCAAGCCGGGTCGGGGCCACGCGGTCAGTGGGTGCCGCTCGCCTGGGGGCCTCGTGGGACGTCGCGGAAGGCGCCGGCGTCGGCGCGGTGCTCGCGGGGCAGGCCGAGCAGCCGTTCGGCGATGACGTTGCGGGCCATCTCGGTGGTACCGCCGCCGATGCAGGCGGCCTGTCGGATCAGGTAGCCGAGCCCGACCTGGGCGGACGTCTCCTCGTCCGGCGACCAGACCACCCCGGCGTCGCCGTACAGCTCGGTCGCGATCGCGGCGAGGCGGGCGTTCGCCGTGCCACCGAACAGCCTGGTCATCGCGGCGGCGTGATGGGGAAGCCTGCCGGTGGCCATCCCGCGGGTGACGGACTCGACGAGGGCTCGCTGGACCAGGGCGCCCGTACGGGCCTCACCGATGAGGGCTCGGGTGCCGCTGTCGTCGATCGTGCCGAGCCGGCGGGCGGCCTCGATCATGGTGGCGGGCTCGTACGGGCCGTCGCCCCGCCGGTTGCCGCCACCGGTCACGTAGGGGGAGCCGCCGGAGATGGTGCGCTCGTGGTACAGCCAGCGCGTCATGACGTTCCAGCCGGCGTCGACCTCGCCGATCCGGTCGGAGTCGGGGACGACGACGTCGGTGAGGAACTCCTGGCAGAAGTCCTTCGAGCCGTTCACGAGCTCGATCTGACGGATCGCCAGGCCGGGGGCGGACATCGGCAGGCTGAACACGGTCAGGCCGCGGTGCTTCTCGACGTCCCAGTTCGTCCGGGCCAGGCAGAGCGCCCAGTCGCCCCACCAGCCGGAGGTGGTCCAGATCTTCGAGCCGTTGAGGACCCAGCCGTTGCCGTCGCGGGTGGCGGTGGTGACCGCGCCGGCGGCGTCGGACCCGCCGCCGGGCTCGGACAGGAGCTGGACCCAGATCTCCTCGCCGCGCAGCATCGCCGGGACGTGGCGCAGCTTCTGCTGTTCGGTCCCGAACTCCAGCAGGATCGCCATGCACGGGATGAAGGTCGACGCCTGGATCTCCGCCGGGTAGTCGTAGCCCTTGATCTCCCGGTTGAACGCGGCCTGGTGCGCCGGCGTCAGCCCCTGCCCGCCGTACTGCCTGGGCACGCAGATGCCGGCGAACCCGCCGTCGAAGAGCCGGCGCTGCAGCTCGCGGCACGTCGCGGCGCGCGCCAGCACCTCCTCGTCGGTCGGGTGGGTGGCGGCGTAGAGGAAGAAGGTGTCCTTCGCGGGATCGGCCGGCGGGAGGTTCTCGGCCAGCCAGCCGCGGGCGCGCGCCGCGAACGCGTCGACGTCGATCACGGTCTCGCTCATCTCCCACCGTCCACGGTGGCCTCGGTCAGCCGTACGAGTCGTTCGGTGAAGTAGGCCGGCGTTCCGAACAGCTGCGCGTCGACCGTGGCCCGGCGCAGGTAGAGGTGCAGGTCGTGCTCGAAGGTGACGCCGATGCCGCCGTGCAGCTGGACGCAGTCCTGGATCACCTCCGGGCCCGCCCGCCCGACGTGCGCCTTGGCGGCGCTCGCCCAGGTCCGGGCGTCGCGCCCGTCCTCGCCGACGCGCCGCGCGGCCTTCTCGGCGACGGCCGCGCTCGCCTCGAGCTGGGTGCGCAGGTCGGCCATCCGATGCTTGATCTCCTGGTACGACCCGAGCGGGCGGCCGAAGGAGTACCGGTCGCGCGTCCACTGCAGGGTCATGGCGAACGCGCGCTCCATCGCGCCGACGATCTCGCCGGCCTGCAGCACGGCGGTGAGATCGAGCAGCAGCTCGTCGTGGTCGTCGGCGCTGCCGGGTTCGCCCACCCGCGAGGTCGCCGGTACGACAACTGCGCGTAACGTCATGGCGAGATGGCGTCGGGTGAGGTCGAGGCCGCCCAGCGGGGCGGTCTCTACTCCGGGTGCGTCGAACGGGACGAGGTAGTGCGTCCGCGCGGCGTCCTCGTCGGCCGTGGCGGCGACCAGGAGATAGCCCTTCGGCGCTCCGCTCTCGACGCAGGGCACCGTCCCGTCGAGGACGACACCGCCGCCCGAGCGGCTGGCGCGCACCGTCGCGCCGGCGCGCGACCCCGTCCACGGCGCGTGCGCCCAGGCGGCGGTGGCGTCGCCGTCGAGCAGCTCGGCGAGCGGCCCCCCGTGCAGCTCCTTCGATCCCCACCTGCCCAGCGCCGCGGCGACCACGTTCGTCCCGATCAGCGGGCCGGGCGCGGCATGCCGCCCGAACTGGAACGCGACCGCGAGCAGGTCCGCGAGGCCGTTGCCGCTCACCGAGCCACCGCCGGCGGCCTCCGGCACCAACGGGGTCGTCCAGCCAAGCTCCGCGCCCTGCCGCCACAGCGCCGGGTCGAACGTCGAGTCCCGCCGCGACAGCTCACGTATGCGCGCAGGGGGATAGGTGGCGGCGAGGTACTGCTCGGTGGTCGTCTCGAGCAGGTCCTGGTCCGCTGTCTGGGTGAACATCGTCCTCCTGGCGTCCGTCGCGGTGTCCCGGTTCTCCCGACTCTTCGGCCTCCACCCGGCGACCCTGGCTGGAGTATGGCGCCTCAGGTAAATCGCCATACTCCATCTATGAAAGTGGCCGTACCAGCCATCGATAGCGGCGGCGGTCCGGTCCGCCGCGGGCGCGGGCTTACGCGCGCGGCGAGCCGAGCAGGTCGAGGCAGTTGTCTCGCATGATCTTGCGGATCTCGGCCTCGTCGAACAGGTCGAGCTCCTTGGTGAAGTCGGTGGGCTGGGCGAGACCCTCGCCGTGTGGCCAGTCGGAGCCGAACAGGACGCGGTCGACGCCGATCAGGTCCGCGAGCGCGCGCAGGTCCTCCTCGTAGTAGGGGGTGACCCACACGTGCTCGCGGATGGTGTCCAGCGGGTCCTCGGCGAAGGCCCAGGGCGTCTGGTTGGCCTGCTTGCGCAGCACCTTGACCAGCAGCTTCACCCAGTCCGAGCCGTTCTCGATGCTGGCGACGCGCAGGGTGGGGTGCCGGGTGAACACGCCGTCGACGATGAGGGAGGCCATCGTGTCCTGGATGGCCCGGTCGGCCACCAGGACTCGGCTCAGGACGCTCACGCTGCCGTACGCCTCGAACCGCGCCGAGCCGCCCCATGGCGCCGCGACGTAGCCCTCGTAGCCGCTGTCGCCGAGGTGGAAGGCCACCGGGATGCCGGCCTCGGCCAGCCGGGCCCAGACCGGGTCGTAGCGCTTGTCGCCGAGCGAGCGCGACGTGCCGTGCTCGGCCGGGACCGGGGCTGGGCGCACGTGGACCATCCGGCCTCCGCGTTCGAGCAGGCTGTCGATCTCGGTGACGGCGGCGGCCGGGTCGGCTAGCGAGAGCATCGGGACGCCGACGATCCGGCCGCGGTAGTCGAAGCCCCAGTCCTCCTCCAGCCAGCGGTTGAAGGCATGCAGGCTGGCCATCGTCGCCTCGATGTCGTCCCTGAGCGCCTCCTCGACCCCGCACCCGAGGGTCGGGAACAGCAGCACGGCGTCGAGGCCCTGCCGCTTGACGAGGTCGGCCCGCCTGTCGCGGTCGCGGTACTCCTCCGGGAGGGGTTCGACCTTCATCAGCGAGCGAGGGTCGACGCCGTCCGGGATCTGGCCGCGAAACAGCGGGTCCAGACAGCCCGGCACGATGATCGGATCGAACGTCGGGTTCGGGATGAACCGGTTGACCCGGCCTCCCATGAGCATCTGGACGCGCTTGCCGGTCTGCACGACCTGAACCCCGCGGTGGGCGAACTGACGGTCCAGGTGGCGGGTGAACGCGTCGAGGGTCTCGTAGTAGTGGTTGTCGGCGTCGATCGGCCGCAAGTCTGTCATTGCCTTCCTCGACCTGGTGGGAAGCGGTACTTTAACTCTTGAAAAGTGTGGCTTTCCGACTCGGACTGTACCTCCGCCCGCCCGGAGCGGCCACCCCCTGGCCGCCCGTGCGGATCCGGTGACGGGGCGGATCCGCGGGTCGCGGCGAGGACGGGGCCGAGCTCATCGAGGCTGGTGACGGTCGGTGGCAGAGGTGCGCCGGCGTGCGTCCATCGCGGGTAGATGATCGTTCATGGCCGGCGGGACCGCCAAAACTAGGTTGGAAAGGTCTACATGTTATCCCTTACACTCCGGGCGATCGAGGGCGTGGCAGGGTGCGCCCAGATCGGAGCCGGAGTGGCTGTGGGGCCCCAAGGTGCCTGGCCGGACCGCTCGCGTCCCGCCCGCGGCGCTCAGGCGCCGCGTGGGCGGTGGCCGGCCGCCCGGCGGGATCCCCGGTGGGAAGGCGACCAAAAGAGGTACATCTTTCGCCACCTGCTTCTCGGCGACCGCTTACCGGGCGGCTCAACGCCCGTCGACTCACCAGGGAGAATCATGGATAACACCAGTGGGCCCGCCGGCTTAGGCCGGCTGCCCGGAACGCGACGGGTGGCGGTGGTGGCGGCTGTAGCCCTGCTGGCGCTCGTCGGCGCGGCGTGTGGGGATAGCGGCTCGGGCGGTTCGGGCGGCTCCGATGGCTCCGGCGGCAGCGCGAACGCCTCGCTGCTCGGCCCGAAGCAGGCGGCGACCGGCACGCCGATCAAGATCGGCACGGTCAGCGACGGCCAGACGCCGGCGTTCGACAACACCATCCAGATCGAGGCCGCCAAGGCCATCACGGCCTACCTGAACGAGCATCGGGGCGGCCTCGCGGGCCACCCGATCGAGTTGGTCAGCTGCCAGACGCAGGCCGATCCGGGCAAGGCCGCCGACTGCGCGAACCAGCTGGTCCAGGCGGACGTCTCGATGGCCGTGTTCGGCGAGATCACGACCATGGCTCAGGTGTGGAAGCCACTGCACGACGCCAACATCCCGGTCTTCACCTACGGCACCACCGAGACGGGCGCTCTGCTCGACACGACCTCGACCTTCGCGCTCGCCAGCCAGATCGCCGGCCTCGCCGACCTGCCCATCGGGGTCGCGAAGGAGCACAACCTCAAGAAGGTGACGGCCGTCGTCATCGACGTTCCGCAGGCCACCGGCTTCTACGAGGCCGTCGGCAAGCAGACGTTCGCCGACGCCGGCATCGACCTGCAGCTGATCAAGGTGCCGCCGGGCACGGCCGACATGACCCCCCAGCTGGCGGGGGTAGCCTCGGGCACCCCCACCGAGGTGCACATCCTCGGCAACGACGCCTTCTGCATCGCGGCCTTCGACGGCCTGCGCGCGGTGAACTTCACCGGCCCGATCAGCGTCCTCAACCAGTGCGTCACCGACAGCTCGCGCAAGTCGATCGGAAGCCGTCTCAAGGGCGTGTCGATGGGCTCGCCGCTGGCGCTCGGCGACGACTCCAACAAGGACCTGAACCTGTGGAAGGCGATCGCCGAGACCTACGGCCACGACATCGACCTCAGCAACTCGGTGGGCGCGACCGTGTACCTGACGATGATGGCCATGTACTCGTCGCTCGACGGCATCACCGGTGACCTCACGCCGGCGGCCATGGTCGCGAAGATCAAGTCGGCGCCGAACAAGCCCCTGCCCGCCGGCGGCGGCCTGACCTACCGGTGCAACGGCAAGGCGTACGCGCTGACGCCGGCGGTCTGCGTCCGCGGCACCCTGCTGACGACGCTGGACGAGCACGGCAACCCCACGCTGCCTTACCGGCCGACGGGCAACTCGCCCGTCGAAGACTAACGCCGGGCACCGCCCGCCCGCCCCGATCTGGCCCGACCCGACCATCCGCCCTCCTGGGCGCGGCGGGAACCGGGCATGGATCGGGGCGGGCTCGACCGGGCGCCCCCGTCGCCCTCACCGCCCCGTCGAACCAGATATATCTAAACTGTTCGGCGCCTCCTGGCTAGAGTCGGGTGCCATGAGGATCGATGGCGGACTGCCGTCCGTGCTCGGGCAGGTGCCGGCCGCGGCGGCCGCGCTGGAGCGCCGGGGCTATGACGGTGCGTGGTGCGGAGAGGTGAACCACGACCCGTTCCTGCCGCTCGTGCTCGCCGCCGAGCACACGTCGCGAATCGAGATCGGGACCTGTATCGCGGTGGCGTTCGCGCGTAACCCGATGTCGGTCGCCCAGCTCGGGTGGGACCTGCAGGCGTACTCCGGTGGTCGGTTCGTCCTCGGGCTCGGCTCGCAGGTGCGCCCGCACATCGAGAAGCGGTTCGGCATGCCGTGGGGGAAGCCCGTCGGCCGGATGCGGGAGTTCGTCCTCGCCCTGCGGGCGATCTGGTCGTGCTGGCGGGATGGAACCCCGTTGCGCTTCGAGGGCGAGTTCTACACGCACAAGCTGATGACGCCGACGTTCGTCCCCGAGCCGCATCCCCACGGTGATCCGAGGATCTTCGTGGCGGCGGTGGGCGCGGCGATGACCCGGATGTGTGGCGAGGTGGCGGACGGCGTGCACACCCACGCCTTCACGACCCGCCGGTACCTCCAGGAGGCGACCCTCCCGGCGCTGCTCGACGGCGTCACCCGCGCCGGTCGCGACCGCGGTGACGTCCAGGTCTGCTGCCCGGCGTTCGTGGCCACCGGGCGGGGGGCCGCCGAGGTCGAGGCGGCCGCCGACGCGATGCGCCAGCGGATCGCCTTCTACGGGTCGACCCCCGCCTACCGGGCGGTCCTCGACCTGCACGGGTGGGGCGAGCTGCAGCCCGAGCTGCGCGCGCTGTCGCTGCGGGGGGAGTGGGCGGCGATGGGCAGGCTGATCGACGACGAGATCCTTGACGCCTTCGTCGTGGTCGCGCCCCTCGACACGCTCGCGGACCGGGTCCGGGACCGCTTCGAGGGCGTGGTCGACCGGGTCATGCTGGGCCTGCCGGCGGGCACGCCGGCCGAGACGGTCGAGTCGGTCCTGGAGGCTGTGCGCGAGCCCCGCGCCTCCCGGTCCGGTTAGCCAGGGCACCCGAGCTGGGTTCGGGGAGCCGGGTTCAGACGGGCGGGGGCACGTCGAGGCGTTCGAACCTGGGGTCGCGGCGCTCCAGGAACGACACCGCCCCCTCCACGGGGTCGGTCCCCTCGAAGGCCGTCCGCATGAGGGCGTCGGTCTGGTCGACGGCGTCCCCGAGGGCCCGCTGAAGATGCTGGTAGACGAGCTGTTTCGACACCATCATCGAGTGCGGTGACGCGACGCGGGCCAGCTCGGCGATGTACGCGCGGCACTCGTCCAGGAGGCGGTCCGGCCCGACGACGCGCTGGGCGAAACCGATGGCCAGCGCCTCCTGCGCGGGGATGGTCCGGGATGACCACAGGAGATCGAGGGCGTGGGCCGGCCCCACGAGGCGGGGGAGCAGCCAGCTGATGCCCTGTTCCGCGATGAGACCGCGACGGGAGTAGACCGTCGTGAAGCGCGCGGTGTCGGCGGCGAACCGCAGGTCGCAGGCCGCGGCGAGCAGGAAGGCCCCGCCGGCGCACACCCCGTTCACGGCGGCGATCACCGGTTTGCGGATCGTCAGCGGCCAGGTGAGCATCCGCTGCATGTCGGCCATGGCCGGGGAGCCGGGGAAGGGCCCCCGCCAGCCCTCGTCCGCCGCGCCCGCCACGCCGGCGGCGCCGTCCCGGGCGACCTGCGCGTGCAGGACGGCGACGTCGAGGCCGGCGGAGAAGGCTCGGTCGCCAGCGCCGGTGAGCACGATTCCGACCACCCGCCGGTCGTGCTCGGCGAGTGAGAACGCCTCCCGAAGCTCGCGCAGCGTCCGGCCACGGAAGGCGTTCATGCTCTCGGGGCGGTCGATCGTGACGACCGCCACCGGGTCGTCGATGTCCAGGCGGACGTCCTCGAACGCGCGCGATTCTGTCATCTCGACTCCCCGGCCAGCTCAAAGTATCTAGATGAATCTAGCCGTGATGCCCGCGGAAGGCACGAACGGCCGCCGCCTCCGTCATGGGGTCGGGCCTCTCAGGAGGAGTAGCGCGACGTCGTCGGTGAGTGGTCCGCCGTTGCGTCGTTCGATGTGGTCGATGAGGACGTCGGGGAGGCTGTCGTCGCCGGGTGGTGGGTCGATGGTGGTGATCTCGGCGAGGACGCCGTCCCAGCCGAGTCGTTCGCCGGTGGGGCCGTCGCGTCCCTCCAGCAGGCCGTCGGTGACCAGGAGCAGTTCCCAACCGGCCGGCAGCGGGACGGTGACCAGTTCGCTGGCCACGTCGTCGAGCACCCCGAGAGCCGGGCCGACCTCGTGGTCGGGCAGCGCGGCGAGGTGTGGGTGGATGAGGGCGGGTGGTGGGTGGCCGGCGAGGCGCATGCCGAGGGAGGTGCGGTCTGGTGCGACGGCGAGGGTGCAGACGGTGGCGAACAGTTCGTCGTTGGTGCGTTCGCTGACGAGGACGTCCTGCAGGTAGGCGAGTCGGTCGGGTTCGGGGATGCCGGCCAGGACGAGGGTGCGCCAGGCGATGCGGAGGCTGACGCCGAGGGCGGCTTCGTCGGGGCCGTGGCCGCAGACGTCGCCGAGCAGGACGTGGACGACGTGGTCGGGGGTCTCGACGACGTCGTAGAAGTCGCCGCCGAGTAGCGCCTGGCGGCGTCCTGGCCGGTAGCGGGCGAGATGGCCGAGGCGGGTGTCGCGAAGGAGCGGGGTCGGCAGGAGGCCGCGTTCGAGGCGGGAGTTCTCCTCGGCGCGTAGTTCGGATTCGTGCAGGGCGCGGGCGGCCTGCTCGGCGTCGCGTCGTTCGATGGCGTAGCGCAGGGCGCGGACGAGGGTCTTGCCGTCGATCTCGCCTTTGACGAGGTAGTCCTGGGCGCCGGCGGCGAGTGCTTCGACGCCGCGGTGTTCGTCGGCGAGGCCGGTCAGGACGACGATCGCGGCCCGTGGGGCGACGCGGCGCATGGTTTCGAGCGCGGACAGGCCGTGGCTGTCGGGTAGGCCCAGGTCGAGCAGGACGCAGCGGGCTCCGGCGGCCATCGCGCGGGCCTCGGCGATGCTGCTGGCCCGTAGCAGCTGGACCGGGGCCGACGTCTCGTCGAGGAGCTCCTCGACGAGGAAGGCGTCACCGTCGTCATCCTCGACCAGGAGGACGGGCCAGTCGGTCTGGCCGGGCTCGGCTGCCGCCTGCACGGGCAGCTCGAGGAGGGGCGTGAGGCCGGCCGACGCGGGTCCGGTCGAGCTGGCTTCGCGCAGGTTGGTGGACGATGCCGCCGGTACATCCCGGATGTGTCGGGTGTGACCGGGACTCACGAGCGCGCTCAGGTGTATCCCGATCGCTTCGCCCGGTTCGACACCAGGGACGATGACGCGGTCCGCCGGGGTGTACATGGCGGTCAGTCCGGGCACCTCGGAGACCAGTAGGTCGCCATGAGGCGGGATGTCGCCGACCATAGATCACACTTAACCCCGGACAAAGGGGGCGTGATACCCCCCTAGGGGTGGTAACTCCCGCCCATGCCAGGTGATACGCCCTTACCTATGACAGGCGGAGTGTCCGGGCCGATCACCGTGGCGCTGGTCGATGACTACGACGTGGTGCTCGCCGGGGTGGCCCGCATCCTGGCGCCTTATGAGGATCGTGTCTGCGTCGTCGAGATCGATACGAACAGTCCAGTCGGTCAGGACGTCGACATCGTGCTTTATGACTCCTTCGCCCAGGCGGAGGCAGGCGGAGACGACCTCGGGTACGTCGTCGCGAACAAGCACACCGGCCGGGTCGTCATCTACACCTGGATCTTCCACCAGAACCTGATCGAGGACGCCCTGGCTCGGGGCGCGCGGGGGTACCTGTCGAAGACGCTCACCGGCCGTGAGCTCGTCTCCGCGCTCGAGGCCGTGCACGCGGGGAAGGTCGTCGTGAGCCCGGCGCCTCGCTCCCGCGCCACCGCGGGCCAGGACTGGCCGGGCCGGAACGAGGGCCTCACCGAACGGGAGGCTGAGGTCCTCGCACTGATCACCCAGGGCCGCAACAATGCCGAGGTCGCCGAGATCACCTGCCTGAGCCCGAACACGGTGAAGTCCTACATCCGCGCGCTCTACCGCAAGATCGGTGTGGCCAGCCGCTCCCAGGCCGTGCTGTGGGGCGTCCATCACGGATTCGCCCCGGACCACCACCACCGCATCCAGTCCTGGCACGCCAGGCCGTAGCGGGCCGGTTGGCCTGTCAGCTGGTCTGTCAGCCGGTGCCGGCCAGCGCCGCGGCGCGGCGGGCGAGCCGGGCGGCGGCGGCGCGCAGCTCCGGCGGCTCCAGCACCTCGGCGTCGAAGCCGAGGCGGGCCACGTGCACGGCCAGCCAGTCCAGGTCCTCCCCGCCGAGGACGAGCACGCACCACCCGTCGCGGTCGTCGTCCTCGACGCGTCCCACCTGGGGTGGCACCAGCTCACGCACCTGGTCCGGCCGGGCGTGCACACGGACCCGGGCGAGATGGCGGTACGGAGCCGCCGTCACCGACCGCTGCACGTAGGCGACCGGGTCCGGATGCTCCCTCGGCCGGAAGCGCCAGGTCGTCGCCACCGCGTCGCTCATCCGGTCCAGCCGGAAGGTGCGCCAGTCGGCGCGCTCGACGTCCCAGGCCATCAGGTACCAGCGGCGGCCGGTGGCGACCATCCGCACCGGCTCGACGGTGCGCTCGCGCTGGGCGCTGTCACGGCCGGCGTACCGGAACCGGACCCGCACCGCGTCGCGGCAGGACCGCGCGAGCGTCACCAGCAGCTCCGCCGAGATCTCGACACCGGGGCCGACGAGGGTCTCGGTGGCGCCGTGCACCGCGTGCATCTCGGCGCGCAGCCGAGGCGGCATCACCTGGTCGAGCTTCGTGAGCGCCCGCAGCGCCGCCTCGCCCGCTCCGGCGACCGTGCCGCCCGCCGCCAGCCGCAGAGACACCGCCGTCGCGATCGCTTCCTCGTCGTCGAGGAGCAAAGGCGGCAGCCGGGTGCCCGCTCCGAGCTGGTAGCCGCCGCCGACGCCCGCCGTGGCGCGGACGGGATAGCCGAGCGCGCGCAGGCGTTCGATGTCGCGGCGCACCGACCGGTCGGTGACGCCCAGCTCGGTGGCGAGCGCGGCGGCGGTCCAGGACGGGCGGTGCTGCAGGAGCGTCAGCAGGCGCAGCACCCGCTCGGTCGTCGCCTCGACGGTCATGCACGCATTGTCCCCGCGATCGCGGAACGAAACTGTCCGCTATTGAGGGGAGGGTGGAACCATGACCGACCAGACCTGGAACTCGATGCTGCGCGACCAGCTCGCCTGGCACTGGACCCACCAGCTGCGCGATCGCCTCGACGGGCTCACCGACGACGAGTACTTCTGGGAACCGGCGCCCGGCTGCTGGAGCGTGCGCCCGCGTGGCACCGGCACCGCGCCGGTGGCGGCCGGGGCCGGCGTGATGACCATCGACTTCGCGGTGCTGGCTCCCTCGGAGCCGCCGCCGTTCGCGACGATCGCCTGGCGGCTCGGGCACGTGGTCGTCGGCGTGCTCGCGGTGCGCAACGCCGCCCACTTCGGCCGCGCGCCGACCGACTACCGGTCGTTCGAGTACGCCGCGACCGCGACCGAGGCGCTGGCCCAGCTCGACGCGGAGTACGCCACGTGGATGGCCGGGGTCGAGTCCCTCGGGGAGGCCGGCCTCGCCCGGGCGTGTGGCGCGGCGGAGGGGCCGTATGCCGAGTTTCCGCTGGCGGCGCTGGTGCTGCACATCCACCGTGAGCTGATCCATCACCTGGCCGAGGTGTGCCTGCTGCGCGATCTCTACCTGCATACTCACCCGCAGGCCCGGCACGGAACCGGCCAGCGGGCCGGTGAGCAGACCCATCAGCGAATTCGACAGGAGGCGAGCTGAGATGGCCCGCGACGTCCAGATCACCTTCGACTGCGCCGACCCGGCCAAGCTGGCCGCGTTCTGGGCCGAGGCGCTCGGCTACCGCCTGCAGGACCCGCCCGCGGGTTTCGACTCGTGGGACCAGGCGCTGACCGCGATGGGCGTGCCACCCGAACGCCGTAACGACGCCTCGGCTCTGGTCGACCCCGACGGCGCCCGACCGCGGCTGTTCTTCCAGCGGGTGCCGGAGGGCAAGCAGGTCAAGAACAGGGTCCATCTCGATGTGCGGGCCGCTCCCGGGCTTGCCGGCGACGCGCGGATGGCGGCTCTGGAGGCGGAATCCGCGCGGCTCGTCGACCATGGCGCGACCCGGCTCGGGCGCCACGAACCCGCTCCGCCGCTCGGGGCCGGGCACATCGTGATGGCCGACCCCGAGGGCAACGAGTTCTGCCTCGACTGAGCGTCCGCGCCCGCCTGGGGGAAGGCCGTCGCGCCTTCCGCCAGGCGGCGCGCTCGGCGGAGCGGCCGTCCTCGGCCGCGGGGCGGCCCTAGATGGCGCGTTCGCCCTTGAGCATCGAGCCCGCGTCGATGCGGATGTTGAGGCCGGTGATGTAGCGGGAGTCCTCGCTGGCCAGGAAGGTGACCAGGGCCGAGACGTCGCCCGTCTCGATGTACGGGATCGGCATCGGCTGCATCCCCGGGAAGGCTGCCTCCGCGTCCTCGCGGGTGGGCGTCTTGCCCTCGGCGACGAGGTCCGGGCGGAACGCGCGGTAGATGTCGTCGTTCATCAGCAGGCGGGTGTTGACGTTGGTCGGGTGGACCGCGTTCAGCCGGATGTTGTGCGGGGCCAGCTGCAGCGCGAGCGTCTCGACATACTGGAACCCGATCCGCTTCGCGAACGAGTACCCGACGCCGCCGGTCTTGCCCATCGCCTCGGTGGTGTTCTTCATCAGGCCCGCGCACGAACCGGTGATGATGATCGAGGCGCCGGCCTGCAGGTGCGGAGCGACGACGGCGACCGTGTTGTGGGCGCCGACGAAGTCGACGTCCATGCCGTCGATGAAGCCCTCGATCAGGGTGTGGTCATTCATCGGCAGGATGCCGGCGTTGGCGCAGACGATGTCGACCTTGCCGAAGCGGGCGAGGCCCTGGTCGAGCGCGGCCTTCAGCTCCGCCTTGATCCGCACATCTGCCTTGACCGCGACGATGCCGCGGCCGAGCGCCTCGACCTCCTTGACGGTCTGCGCCAGATCCTCCGCGCTCGCCATCTCGTAGTTGACGCTCGGGATGTCCTCACAGATGTCGACCGCGATGATGTCCGCACCCTCGCTGGCGAGCTTGATGGCGTGACTACGCCCCTGCCCCCGCCCGGCGCCGGTAATGAAGGCGACCTTGCCGTCCAACTTGCCCACGTATCTCGTCCTCCTCGTCAAGCGGCGTCGGTCGCTGGTCGTGGCCGCATCCGCCCGTCCCTATGCGATCGGCACTCGCTGATGGTGCCGAATTATGCGATCCTTGGTCGCATATCGTCAAGGTCGCGTTCCGCCTCGCGCCGCGACAGCGTAGCCGCGCGGCGGGACGGGGCGGGACGGGGCGGCTCGCGAGAGCGCGTCTCCAGTCGGGTTCGTGTGACTCATCCGCCGACGGGAAGCTGGTGGGTCACGCCGTCGAGGAAGACGGCCATGCCGTGGTCGAAGACGTCGTCGGCGGACGCCGCGATGTAGGCGCGCCCGGCTGTGCGCAGGGCGGTGAACTGGTCGGCGGGCAGCCCGTCGAGCAGTCGGCCGAATCCTTCGGCACCGGTCGCTCCGCTCGGACCGCGGCCGGCGGCGCTGCGTTGGATGTCGGCGGAGCCGGCGATGAATTTGATCATCGTGATGGTCGTGCAGGCGGCCTGTTCGTCGGTCAGCCCGGCTTCGAGGAACAGGCCCAGCGCGGCGTCGATGACGCGCAGCGTGTTCGGTCCGTATGCCCAGGTGCTCCGCCGGGCGGATGGCGGCAGTGGCTGGTCGAGGATGACGCGCCGTATCTCGCGCATCAGAGCCTCGGTATCGGTGCGCCAGCCCTGGCCGGTGCGGTCGAGTCGGACGTCGCCCATCACGTGATCGCTGATCAGTGCGATCAGCTCGTCGCGGCTGGCGATGTGCCGGTAGAGCGAGGCATTGCCGGTGTGGAACCGATCGGCTACGGCGCGTACGGTCAGCGCCTCGAGCCCGTCCTCCCGCAGGATCTCCAGGGCGGCCTCGACGATGCGGGTGGTGGTCAGTCCGCCGGCGCGCGGCCTGCGCCTGGCTTCCGCGGCGGCGCGATCCGCCCACCAGCGGGCCGAGCCGGGTTCGGGCGGCGCGACCTTGTCCTCGGGGGGTTCGGAGCATCCGGTCTCGGTGGGTGATCGGTGCTTCACCGGACCATCTAACACCATCTTGACACTATGCGACCGCTGGTCGCATACTTCGGTGGCCGCAAGGGAGCGCCGGAAGGAAATGACGGCCACTTCGGTATGGAGTGTGCGGCCACGATTGCCGGACGGAGGACGGCTGGCTGTCCTCCTCCGCGATTCCTGCTATCGACCGCGGGGCGGGCGGGAGTTGGCCGCCGGCGTCGCCGTCCGGACGCGACCGGGTTTTCCTGGCCAGCCGCCAGGCGGACACCATGGCGCATTGCCGGATGCTGCCTCGTATTCATTGGATGATCGCGGGAAGGTGTCGCCGCCTTTGGCGCGGCTGAGATCACGAAATAAGGGAGAAGGTCGGATGAAAGAACAGCGCCGAGGGCGCAAGATAGCCATGAGCCCGGCCGAGGTCGACGCCTTCCTGACCGAGGAACGGACCTGTCGCGTGGCGACATCAGGCGCGGAGGGGCCGCATCTGACACCACTGTGGTTCGTCTGGGACGGAACCGCGTTGTGGCTCAACTCGATCGTCAAGAGCCAGCGTTGGACGGATATCGCGCGCGACCCGCAGGCCGCGGTCCTGGTGGACACCGGGCACGGCTTCAACGAGCTGCGCGGCGTGGAGATTCGTGGAAAGTTCGAGCCCATGGGCGACGTTCCGCGCACCAGTGCGCCGGACCCGGGGCTCGAGGTCCCGGAACGCCTCTTCGCCAGGAAGTACACCGGCCGCGACGAGATGCACTACGACGGCCGGCACGCCTGGCTGCGGTTGACTCCGGAGAAAATCACGAGCTGGGATTTCCGGAAGATGTGACCCGCGAACCCGGCGGGAAATCGACGTCGGGCGACCCCGGAAGAGACCGCGCAGACAAGGGAAGGATCCACCGTGAACTATCGTCGGCTCGGAACAACCGGCGTCGAGGTGAGCGGGCAGTGCCTGGGCGCGATGATGTTCGGTGGGCTCGGTAACTCCGACCATGACGACTGCGACCGCATCATCAATCGTGCGCTGGACGGCGGGGTCAACTTCATCGACACCGCCGACGTCTACTCCCATGGCGAGAGCGAGGAGATCGTCGGGCGGGCGGTGCGGTCACGCCGCGACGAGGTGGTGATCGCGACCAAGTGCTTCTACCCGATGGGGGACGACCGCGGTCGCCGCGGCGGTTCCCGGCGATGGATCATGCGGGCCGTCGAGGACAGCCTGCGCCGCCTTGGCACCGACCGCATCGACCTCTACCAGGTGCACAAGCCCGACTGGGAGACCGACCTGGAGGAGACCCTCGGCGCGCTGACCGACCTGGTGCGCCACGGCAAGGTGCTCTACCTGGGGTCGTCGTCCTTTCCGGCGGACTGGATCGTCGAGGCTCAGTGGGCCGCCGCCCGGCGCGGTGGCAACCGGTTCGTCTGTGAGCAGTCCCAGTACTCGATCTTCGCAAGGTCGGTGGAACAGGCGGTTCTGCCCGCCTGCCAGCGGCACCGGATGGCGATGCTTCCGTGGAGTCCGCTCGCCGGCGGCTGGCTCACGGGCAAGTACCGGCGCGGCGAACAGCCACCGGCCGGATCCCGGTTCGACGCCAACAGCCCCTTCATGCTGGGCAGCGTCAGCTCCGCCGAGGACCGCCTCTCGCGGACCCGGTTCGACGCGGTGGACGCCCTGCGCACGATCGCCGACCAGGCGGGACTGTCCCTGACCGCGCTCGCGCTGGCATTCGTCGACAGCCATCCCGCGGTCACCTCGACGATCATCGGGCCGCGTACCCTGCCGCATCTCGAGGACGCGTTGGCCGCCGCGGACGTCCGCCTCGACCAGGACACCCTCGACGCCATCGACAAGGTCGTGCCCCCCGGCACGGATCTCCCCGGCGTCGACCACTTCGTCCAGTACCCGGCGCTGCGGCCCGAGGCTCGCCGGCGGTCCGCCTGGCCCGCGCCCTAGACACACGCACCGGCAGGAGCGCTTACGCCGCCCGGCTGGCCCAGCAGGCCCAGCAGGCCCGGCAGGAGGAGGAGCATGAACATCGACGATATGATCTTGGTGAGCATCGACGACCATGTGGTCGAGCCGCCGGACATGTTCAAGAACCATGTGCCGGCGAAGTGGGCCGGCCTGGCGCCCCATGTGGAGACCGACGACAAGGGCGTGGACCGGTGGATCTACCAGGGCCGGGTCACCGGGGTCAGCGGCCTCAACGCGGTCGTCTCCTGGCCGGCGCAGGAGTGGGGGCGCGACCCGGCGGGATTCGCCGAGATGCGCCCCGGGGTCTACGACATCCATGACCGGGTGCGGGACATGGATCGCAACGGCATCCTCGCGTCGATGTGCTTCCCGACGTTCGCCGGGTTCAGCGCCGGCCACCTCAACCATTTCCGGGACCCCCAGACGGTGGTGATGATCCAGGCATACAACGACTGGCACATCGACGAGTGGGCGGGCACCTACCCCGGCCGGTTCATCCCGTTGGCGCTGCTGCCGACCTGGGACCCGGGGCTGATGGTCGACGAGATCCGCCGGGTCGCCGCCAAGGGCTGCCGCGCCGTCACCATGCCCGAGCAGCCCCACCTGGAAGGGCTGCCGAGCTACCACGACATCGACTACTGGGGGCCGGTCTTCGAGGCCCTGTCCGACACCGGCATGGTGATGTGCCTGCACATCGGCACGGGCTTCGGTGCCATCAAGGGCGCGCCGGACGCGCCGATCGACAACCTGATCATCCTGGCCTGCCAGATCTCGGCGCTCGTGGCGCAGGACCTGCTGTGGGGTCCGGCGATGCGCTCCTATCCGGACCTGAAGTTCGCCTTCTCCGAGGGCGGCATCGGCTGGATCCCGTTCTACCTGGACCGCTGCGACCGCCATTACACGAACCAGCGCTGGCTGCGCCGGGACTTCGGCGGAAGGCTGCCGAGCGAGATCTTCCGCGAGCACTCGCTGGCCTGCTACGTGACCGACCCCACCTCGCTCCGGCTGCGCCGCGAGATCGGGATCGACATCATCGCCTGGGAGTGCGACTACCCGCACGCCGACTCGATCTGGCCCAACGCTCCGGAGTTCGTCCTCGCCGAGCTGGCGGACGTTGGTGCGACGGACGAGGAGATCGACAAGATCACCTGGCGGAACGCCTGCCGGTTCTTCGGCTGGGATCCGTTCGCCGTGGTGCCGAAGGAGCGGGGGACCGTGGGCGCACTGCGGGCGACGTCGACCGACGTCGATACCACCATCCGCTCCCGCAAGGAGTGGGCGCGGCGCTACGCCGAACGACAGGCCAGCTGAACCAGGCGGACCACCGTCATGCCGCCGGGCCCGTTCTCCGAGTCCGTCCTTCGGGCCCGGCGGCACGACCGTCCAGGCGGCGCCGGCAGGCTCCCGGCCGGGCCGGCTGGCCTGATCACTGCGGGTGCGGGGTCTCGCCGCGTTCGAGCATCCCGACGAGTTTCGCGAGCCGGTTCGCCCGGCTCGACGGGCTCGGCGCCGTCATGATGCGGTGGATGACCGAGTATCGGTTCTGGCTGTTCAGCCGCGCGAAGAGCGCCGCGGCGGCCGAGGATGCCGCCAGCGCCGCGGCGAGGTCCTCCGGAACCTGCGCCGTCGCGGAACCGGCGTAGGCGCGCGCCCAGCGCCCGTCCGCCTTCGCGCGGTCGATCTCGGCCTGGCCGCGCGGGCGCATCCGCCCCTCGGCGATCAGCCCGGCCACCAGGTCGATGTTCCGCCGCGACCAGAGCGACGCCCGGCGGCGCGGGCTGAACCGCTGCCGGAACGTCGCGGCGTCGAAGGCCCTGCGCTGCCCGTCGATCCACCCACTGCACAACGCCTCGTCGAGCGCCTGGTCGTAGCTCAGCGAGGTCGGCGAGACCGTGCCCTTCTTCGCCAGGAGCAGCCAGACGCCGTCGAAGGTGTCCTCGTGCCCGTCGAGCCACGCCCGCCAGGCCGCGGCATCCGCGACGACGAGAACCTCCGGCTCCTCGCCCATGGCGGCACCCCCCTCACCCGGTCATCGGGAACGTCCCTGTCGGCCGGACATTACCTGCGCCGAACGGCGTGGATCGATCAGCTGGGGGAGATCAGCCGCGCTTAGGCTGGCGATGCCGCCGCGCGCGGGAGGGGCGGGAAGACGGCGATCGCGCCGAGGAATCTGCTGATCTCCTGCTCGCGGCCCTCGACGCGCACGCCTGGGTGACCCGCGGCGCGCGTCGACGGGAGCGTGGCGAAGTAGTTGGCCAGGTCGCGCCTGGTGCCGAGCAGCTCGACGTCCGGATGCGGATCCGCTCGGGCCTCCAGCATCCACCGGCCACCGCGCCCGCTGATCGTGTACGTGTCGTCGTGGTCGAGGGTCCGGACCACCCAGGTGGCCGGGCCGACGTCGAGCTGCTCGCGGTCCAGGACGAGGCGCACGGAGTTGAGCAGGTGCTCGGGATGGGTCGGTTCGCCCGGCGCGGGCGGGGCCGCGAGATGGCGCAGGCCCCACAGGGCGAGTTCGTCCAGCGAAGGCGCGAGGTCGTGGCCGGCCGGGGTGAGGCTGTACCAGACCTCGCGCCGGCCGGGCTCCCGGTCCACGCAGACGAGTCGCTCCGATTCGAGATCACGCAGCCGCTGCGTCAGCGTCCGCGGTGTGATGCCGCCAAGCCGGTCCATCAGGTCGGTGAAGCGTTTCGGGCCGGTCAGCAGGTCGCGTACGACGAGCAGGGCCCAGCGATCTCCCAGCCGCTCGAGAGTCTTGGCGAGCATGCAGAAGTGCGCGTACGCGGAGCGCGGCGTGGTCGGCACCCGTCGAGCCTACCCTCTCGTGGAGATACTATATCTACGATACTATTCGCGGCATGGTGAACGAGACCCGACGGATCTTCCGGGGCACCGACGAGGCTGAGGCCGCCCGCCGTGTGTACGAGGCATCGCTGTCCTCACCGCCTCGTCCCGACCGCGTCGAGGCCGGCTGGCTGCGCGAGCTGTGCCTGCGGGCCGGTGCCGCCGATGTCGGATTCGTGGACGTCGGCCGGGCCGGCCTGGGCGGGGAGAACGACAACGCCCGCCGGCTCATGCCCACCGTCCGGTCGCTGATCTGCCTCGTCGGGATCTCCAACCGGGACGCGATCCGATCGACCTCGCGCGCCACGGCCAACAAAGCCTGGCATCGCACCGGCGACAAGCTCGAAAGCGCCGCCGCGCGCATCTGCGAGGAACTGGCCGAGGCCGGCGTCCGCGCGATCCCCACCAACATGGGATTCCCGATGGACGTGCAGGTCCCACCCGGCCAGGCCAGCTGGGCCATCGCGCACAAGATCGTGGCCGTCGAGGCGGGGATGGGCCACATGGGCATCAACCGCAACATCATCCATCCGAAGTTCGGAAACTTCGTACTGCTCGACACCATCCTGATCGACGCGGAGATCGACGCCTACGGCCAGCCGCTGGACTACAACCCGTGCCTGGGCTGCAACCTGTGCGTCGCGGCCTGCCCGGTCGGGGCGATCAGCAACGTCGGGGACTTCGACTTCTTCGCCTGCCTCGGACACAACTACCGCGAGTTCCCGATCAGCGCGACCGACTGGGTCGACGCCGTGGCCGCCGGGGACGCCAGCGCCTACCGCGCGAAGTTCCGCGAGGACGAGACCCTGTCGATGCTGCAGTCCCTGGCGTTCGAGCCGAACTACAAGTCGGCTTACTGCATGGCGGTGTGCCCGGCCGGCGAGGACGTCATCGGCCCCTATCTGGCCGACAAGGCACGCCACCGCGACGACGTGCTGCTCCCGCTGCGTCAGCACCCCGAACCGGTCTACGTGCAGTCCGGCAGCCACGCCGAGAAGACGGCGGCCCGCAACCCGGCCAAACGCGTGCGTTACCTCGACTTCAAACCCGACGTCTCCACCGTCGCCAACTTCGCCCTCGGCCTCCGGCATATGTTCACGCCGAGCGCATCTCTGCCGGACGGGCTTCGGGTCGAGTTTCGTTTCCCCGACGGCACCCTGCTCGCCACCGTCAGGGACCAACGACTCACGACGGGATCGGCCGACGACCTGCCCGTGGACGCGACCGTGGTCTGCGACGAGCTCGACTACATCAGGATCCTGCACCGCCCGATCGCCGGCCGCCCCACCTACACCGAACCGGACAGGTACACCGTCAAAGGCGATCCGGCCGCATTCCAACGCCTGCTGGCGTCTCTTACCTGACCCGGACGCTCGATCAGGTCGGATGGATCCGCTCGAACTTGGTCCAGCCCCGCCAGCCGCGTTCCTCGAGCAGTTCCATGAGCCGACGGGCGATCGGCACGGAGTCGAGGAAGAAAGAGTCGAGGAGGTCCGCGAGCTCGTCGGTGATCTCCTGGTCGTGGTCCGCCCATTCCTCGATACCGGCGTCCTCGAGAGAGGCGACGAGCCGGTCGGCCACAGCGGCCAACCGCGGGTCGTCCACCCCCCAGTCGATCATCGCGACGAGATCCCAGTAGAGTTCGACCGTCGCCGGATTGTCGAGCTCCTGCTGCTTCAGCTTCATGTAGAGCGACATGTGCTGCGGGAGCTGGGCGGCCACCAGGATCCAGCCATCCCGCTCGCCCTCGATCATCCGCTCCGGCAGTCCTAGCTTGCGCAGCCGGTCGAGGTACGCCACGGCCTCCGGCGGCAGGGCCAGGCTGTCCCCGGCTGCCAGCTGCGCGATCCGCTCGCGGTGTCGTTGCCGCTCCCTGATCTCCGCGCGCAGGCGCCGGTCGATGTCGGCGACCGCGGCGTTGAACTCCGCCTCGCCCGCGGTCAGGAGCTCGCGGACGCGCGCGAGCGGCACGCCGGCCTCGGCGAGCGTACGGATCTTGATGAGCTCGACGACGGCGCGGGCGTCGTAGCGCCGGTAGCCGGAGCGGTCGCGCTCCGGCTCCGGCAGGAGGCCCTTGGCGTGATAGTGCCGCACCGCGCGCACGGTGACGCCGGCGTACGACGCCAGCTGGCTGATCGTGAGCACCGCGCCAGTCTCCTAGAGGCAAAAGGGCGTGCGAAAATGATCTTCTTCGCACGCCCGGCGGCCGTCGTCCCCGGGATCATTATTTCGCGGGTACGCGCAGGAACAGCCGGCGTGACCAGAGGTAGCCGAGCAGCGAGATCAGGACGCACCAGCCGATCGCGAACCACAGGTCGGAGTTCGTGTGCGCGCCCGTGACGAGTGCGCGGAGAGTGTCGATCATCGGGGTGAACGGCTGGTGCTCCGCGAACTGCCGCAACCCGGCCGGCATCGCGTCGGTCGGCACGAAGCTGCTGCTGATGAACGGCAGGATCATCAGGAACAGCGGGGTGTTGCTGGCCGTCTCGACGCTGTCCGCCGCCAGGCCCATGCCGACGGTCAGCCAGGTGAGCGAGAACGAGATGAGGATCAGCAGCCCGATCGCACCGAGCCAGCCGAGCGGGCCGGCGTCGGAGCGGAACCCGAGGAGAAACGCGAACGCCGACACGATCACCACGGCGATTCCGGTCCTGATGACGGCGCCCAGCACGTGGCCGGTGAGCACCGACACCCGGGCGATGTTCATGGTGCGGAACCGGGCGATGATCCCGGTGGTCATGTCGGACGCGGTCGAGATCGCGGTGCCGAGCGCGACGCTGGCGACGGTCATGAACAGGATGCCTGGCGTGATGAAGACGAGGTAGTCGCCGCGGTCCCCGCCGCCCTCCTGGCCCGGCAGGCCGGCGCCCAGGGTCCCGCCGAACACGTACACGAACAGCAGCAGGAACAGGATCGGCTGCGCGATCAGCATGATCGACAACGAGGGATAGCGGCGGATGTGCAGCAGGTTGCGCCGCAGCATCGTCGCCGAGTCACGGACGGTGTAGGTGGTGCTCATGCGGGGATCTCCTCGGATGCGGATGCCTTGGCCGCGCGGCCGGTGAGCGCGAGGAACACGTCGTCGAGGTCTGCGGACCCGACCGTCAGGCCGGCGACGCCGTCGTCGTCCAGGCCGTCGAGCACGCGGCGCAGCCCGGCGATGCTGCCGTCGTTCGGCACCTGCAGGGTGAGTGCCTCGGCATCGATGGTGGCCTCCGGGTGTGCCGCCGCCGCCGCGGCCAGCCCCGCGGCGTCGGTGAACTGCACCGACACATGCCCGCCGGGCACCCGCCGCTTCAGCTGGGCGGCCGTGCCCTCGGCGACCAGGCGGCCCCGGTCGAGGACCCCGATCCGGTCGGCCAGCTGGTCGGCCTCCTCGAGGTACTGCGTCGTCAGCAGCACCGTCACGCCGTCGGCGACCTGCTCGCGCACGATCGCCCACAGTTCACGACGGCTGCGCGGGTCGAGGCCGGCGGTCGGCTCGTCGAGGAAGATCAGCCGGGGCCGGGCGATGAGCGTCATCGCCAGGTCGAGGCGCCGCTTCATGCCGCCGGAGTAGGTCTGCGCCCGCCGGTCGGCCGCGTCGACGAGGTCGAAGCGCTTCAGCAGCACGGTCACGGCGGTGGTCGCGGTCGCCCGGTCCAGGTGCGCCAGGTCGGCCATCAGCCGCAGGTTCTCGCGGCCCGTGAGCAGCGCGTCGATCGCCGAGAACTGCCCGGTGACACCGATCGCGGCGCGCACCCCGGCGGGCTCGCGTCGCACGTCGAAGCCGGCGACGCGGATCTCGCCGTCATCGGGGGCCAGCAAGGTGGAGAGGATGTTGACGATGGTCGTCTTGCCGGCGCCGTTGGGCCCGAGGAGCGCGTAGACGGTGCCCCTCGGGACGGTCAGGTCGACGCCGTCCAGCACGGCGTGGTCGCCGTAGGACTTGGTGAGTCCGGAGACCTCGATCGCGGGGGTGGTAGTGGTCATGCCGCCATGCTGGGACCCTGACGCAGGGTCAAGGTCAAGCCGCTGCCGGCAGGGGATTTCCGGGGCAGCTCGATGAGATGTTGGGTCGGACGCACACCAGTACGTGGCCAAGGTCGAGCGGCGCCCCGTGGCGGCGGCTGCTGGGCGCCTCGCGATGCGACGGCGCGGGTCGGCCGGCCCCGGTCGAGGCGCGGCCGGGCCGTTTCAGGCGACGGTTTCCTCGCCGACGAGGGTGGTGCGGTGCATCAGGCGGCGGGAGGCGGCGGTGTAGGGCTGGGCGCGGTGCAGGATTCCGGTGTTGTCCCAGATGACGAGGTCGCCGCGTGACCACTGGTGGCGCAGCGAGAACCGGGGCTGGGTCGCCCAGTCGAGCAGCCGGTCGAGCAGGGCGCGGCTCTCGTCCGAGGCCAGGCCGACGACGTGGTCGGCGGTCGTGCCGACGAGCAGCGACTTGCGGCCGTTGCGCCGCGTCCAGACCAGTGGATGCTCTCGGGAGGGCACCTTGTCCCAGCTGGCGCGGATCCTGTCGGAGGCGTCCGGGTTGATCAGCCGCTGTGTGGCCGCGAAGCTGTGCACCACCCGTAGCTCGGCGAACCGGGCCTTGTCGTCGTCGGGGAGCCCGTCGTAGGCGGCGTAGAGGCTGGCGAACTCGGTGTCGCCGCCCTCGGTGGCGACCTCCAGTGCGGTCAGCAGGGTCGCCTTCTGGGGTACCGGGTCGTTGGCGCCGTCGATGTGCCAGTAGAAGGTGCCGGTCCGGTAGGCGGCCAGGGTGCTCTGCGCCGGGTCGAGGGAGATCGCGGAGACCTCGGGGAAGTCCTGCTGGCCGCCCATCGGGGCGACGACGACCTCGCCGAGCATCCGGGACAGCGCGACGAGGTCGGCGTCGCCGATGTGTGCCTCGCGGTAGATGACGACGCCATGTTCGTCGAGGTACTTGCGGGTGTCGGCGGCGACCGTCGGGTCCGCCAGCTGGTGGCCGGCGAGTCCGGTGATCTGGACGCCGACCTCGGCGCTGATCGGGCTGACGGTGACGGACATCGGTGACTCCCGTCGGATCGGATCGGATCGGGCGCGGGTGGTGTGGTTGGCGGCGCTGTTATGTGGCTGGCGACTGGCGCCGGGAAATGGCGTCGCGCAGGTCGTCGTCGATCTCGATGCCGCAGGAGGCGAACATGTAGGCGAGCGTCTCGTACGCGCCGACCGTGAAGATCACGTCCAGGAGCTGCTTGATCTCGAGCTTGTCGGCAAGCATGGCCCAGCTGGCGTCACCGATCTTGCCGTCACTGATCAGCTCGTCGGCCGCGCGCAGCAGCGCCGCGTCCAGCGGGTCCCACAGCGGGGCGTCCGGGCCGAGCGCGATCCGCTGGATCTCCTCGTCGGACAGGCCCTCGTCGCGCGCGATGAACGTGTGCTGCAGCCACTCGTAGCCCGTCCCGCGCAGCGCCGCGACCCGCAGCACGATCAGCTCCCGCTGCCGGCCGGACAGCGTGCTCGTCGACATGAGGTGGCCGTTGAACGTGTAGAACGCCCGCGCCAACGTGGTGTGGTGAGCGAAGGTCCCGAGCGTGTTCAGGGCCTTCGAACGACCCTCGGCGGACAGCTTCCGGGGCGTGCCCGGGGGCTCCAGCGCGGCCAGAATCTGCCGCATCTCCGTAGGCCACTGCCTGGGCCGGAGCGGCTCGATACGTGCCATGGAATGGTCCCTTTGTCGGTGATCGTCTGGCAGGGAGCCAGCCGGCGGTGCTCCTACGGTCGCTGCCCTACGGTTGGACGCCCGGCGTGGCGATCGCCGGGCAGGTGTGCTCGGCCGGGTGGTAGCCGTCGTGCCAGCCGTCGGTCCCGAGAAGGTGCAGCTTTCGTTCGTGCAGCCGCCAGCCGTCGGCCGTCCGCACGGCGACGTCGTGGTAGTAGCCCCAGACCTGGGGGGTCTTCCCAGCTCTCGTGAGGTGCCAGGCGTACACCGACGTCCGGACGGTGGCGCGGTCGTCGGTGTCGAACACGATCAGCACGTTGGCGTTGTGATGACTGGTCGCGACAAACCCGTAGTCGACGCCATCGCGGACCGCGCTGTCGAGCAGGGCCCGGTACTCGCGGCGCCCGTGGATCACGGGCGCGGAGCCGGGGCCGTAGTCGATGACGCAGTCCTCGGTGAACAGCGCCGCCAGTTCGTCGTTCAGCTTGTGGTCGACGCAGTAGGAGTAGCGGCGGACGAGATCGCCGATGGCGTCCTTGTCGAGCAGCCGGCGCAGCGCCCGGCGGTCGTCTCCGACACCGTCGTCGGAGGAGCTCATACGGAGACCGGGGCTTCGAGTCCGAAGAGCTTGGCGGTGGTCCCGCCGAGGATCGCCGCCCGGTCCGCCGCGCTGACGCCGCGGAACTGCTCGGCGATGACCTCCCGGGTGCGGCGGAAGGTGCCTTCCGGGTGCGGGTAGTCGACGCCCCACACGAGGGTGGATACGCCGGTGATGTGCCGGCAGGCCAGCGCGATCGGGTCCTCCTGGAACGACACGTGGATCTGGCGCTGGACGTACTCGCTGGGCCGCAGCGGATAGGGCCACCGCTCGTTGAGCTTGAACACCTGAGCCATACCGGTCTGGGCGTCCTCCGGACGATCGTCGTCCCACACGCCGACCCAGAAGTCCCGGTCCTGGCCGATGCCCAGCGTCCAGGCCTTGTCCATCGCGGCCATGAACGACACGAGCCAGTTCGCGTTGAACTCGACCAGCACGAAATGCAGATCTCCGAACCGCTCGGTCACACCACCACCGACGAGCGAGGCGATGATCTGCTGGGGCGCGAGTGACTGCTGGGTCGCGGCGAACACGATGCGGTCGACGACGAGATCGTCGGTGAGTTCCTGGCTCTGCGCCGCCACCGTCATCATGAGGCCCCGAAGCGTCGGCGACGCCTTCCGGCTCACCTTCACCCCGCCGGTAGCGACATGGAACGTCACGGTCATGCCGTTCGCCTGGGCCGCCGCCCACACCCGGTCCAGCTCCCGCGAGTGATAGGGGATCGGGGACACCGCCGGCAGGAGGATCGCCCGCAGGCCGAGTCCGGCCGCACGCTCGATCTCGATGACCGCGTCGTCGACGTTGGTCATCGGAATGGGTGCCGTCGGCGCGATCCGCGCGCGGTGAGCGGCGAACGTCTCGGCGACGTAGTCGTTGTAGACGCGGGCGTGTGCCATCGACAGCTCGTGATCGTCCGAGTACAGGCCGAAGAACGACAGGTTCGGGTGCATCACCTGCGCGCGGACACCCTCGCTGTCCATGTCGTCGAGGATCCGGTCGGGCTGGCCGGTGTTGGGCGAGCCATCGAAATGGGGGTAGGCGGAGTTCGTCCAGCCCTCGAACCCGGGTGTGTGCAGCTTCCGGAAATGGGTGCGCCCGTCCTCGCCAAGCGGCGCGATCGTCAGGTCCTCCTCCCAGACGGCGCGATCCCGCAGGTGCTTCGGGAGCCGGGTCAGGAAGAGATCGGGTGGCTCGACGATGTGCCCGTCCACAGAAACGAGGAGCTCTTCCGTCACGGTGGGTCCCTACGCTCTCGACGGGGCGGCCCGCGGGCAGCCCGGGAAGGTGAAACTCGGTGTCACGCTAGCGACCGAGATTCACAAGTGCAAGCCAGGTTCAGGCCAGGGATAGGATCGCCCGGTGAACGGTGCGACTAGGACGACCACGCGGGACGTGCCCCGGACGACCGCGCGGGACGTGGCCCGCAACGCGGTGCGGGCGATGCTGGCGGAAGTGGCCCTGGACCTGTTCCGCCGTGATGGTTTCGACAACGTCACCATCAACGACATCGCCGCCGCGGCCGGCGTGTCCCGCAGCACCGTCCTGCGCCACTTCGGCACCAAGGAGGACGCCGTCCTGGGCGCCCTCGACGCCCACGGCGCGCAGGTCGCCGACGCCCTGCGCGCCCGCCCGCCCGCCGAGAGCGACTGGGTCGCGCTGCGCCGCGCGCTGGACATCATCGTGGAGATCTACCGCCAGGACCCCGCGGCCGCCCTCGCGACGACTCATCTCGTCCTGGCCACGCCCGCGCTGCACACCCGCCAGTGGGAGAAGCAGCACAGCTGGCGCCCCGCCCTGACCAGGGCACTCGCCGAGCGCGGCGCATCTCCGCTAGCAGGGGTCGTCACGCACTCCGTACGAGCCGCCGCCGCCCTGGACTGCCTCAACATCGCGATTGCGCACTGGGCGAGATCCGGCAACACCCTCGACCTCGCCGCCCTGCTGGACGAAGCCTTCGCGGCCCTCGGACCGTGACCGGCCGTCGGCCGGGGACGCCGTGCATCGCGGATCTCGAACCTCGGATGGCGCCGCGGCCTCGACGGCGCCGGGCGGTTCCGGACCGGCGGTACGGTTAGCGTGCTACGATCCGGACCGGTGGTCCGATCCGGTGGGGCGGACTCGCGGCCGGGTGGGAGGCGCGCTGGTGACCGTCGTGACGGAGAGGGCTGACGCCGCCCGCAACCGGGAGGCGATCCTGGTGGCGGCGGCCGAGCTGTTCGACCGCGCGGGCGTCGAGACGGTGTCGATGAACGACATCGCCGAGGCGGCGGGCGTCGGCAAGGGCACCCTCTTCCGCCGGTTCAGCAGTCGTACCGCCCTGATCGAGGCCGTCCTGACCCGCCGCGCCACGGCCTTGCTGCGGCGCGAGCACGACACACCGCCGTCCGGACCTGGGATCGAGCCCGTCGCGGCCTTGCGGGCCTACCTGGACAGCCTGCTGGACTTCGTCTGGGAGAACCGGTCTCTCATCCGGGCGCTCGACCAGAGCGGGCCGAACGTGTTCTACGAGAACCTGGCCAGCCAGCACTGGATCGGCGAACTGACCCGGCTGGTCGCCGCCGCGCGTCCCGGCGAGGACGCGGACTATCTCGCCCACATCCTGTACACGGCGATGCGGGCCGACGCCGTCGACTACCTCCATACCGCCCGCGGCATGTCGCTCGACCGGATTCGTGCCGGGCTGCATGCCGTCGCCGTGGACTCGGCCTCGGCCGCCGCCGTACCTGTCGTCGGCTGACCTCTCTCCGCGCTCTCCGCCACCAGGTCGCCACCCGGCGACCGGTCCGACCCGAAGGGGAACCGCCGTGATCAAAGTGATCATGCTGTTGAAGCGGAAGCCCGGGCTTTCCCTGGCCGACTTCGTCGACCACTACGAGAACGTCCACGTCCCGTTGGTCGAGAAACTCGCCACCAGGGCCACGCATTACGAACGGCACTTCCTGCACCCGATGGGTGACCTCGTCGCCGGCGGGGAACCGCTGGAGCCGGAGTACGACGTCGTCACGGAGATCTGGTACGACGACATGGCGGCGTTCACCGCCGAGCAGCGCGACGCCCGTCAACAGCCGGACCTGGTCGCCGCCGTCATCGCGGACGAGAAGGTCCTGTTCGACCGGGCCAGGACCCGCGTCGCCTTCGCCGAGGACCGGGTCTCCAACCTCACGACCACCTAGCCGGCGGCGGAATGCTGGAAATGGTTTCGGAGGCCCGTGCCGCGGGACGCGCGTATACCGACGTGGGCGGAGGCGGCCGGTGACCCGGGCGGCCAGATCCGCCGGAGATGAGCATCGACATGGCTGACCCAGACCTGGCTGATCTCGAGGTGTCCTGCGGGCTGCCGCCGGGGCCCGACTTCGCCGACCTGGCCGTGCTGGCCGAACAGCTCGGCTACCGCCGGGTGTGGATCTATGATTCGGCGCCGCTGTGGGAGGACCCGTTCGTCCACCTCGCGCTCGCGGCGGAGCGGACCAGCCGGATCGGCCTGGGTACGGCGGTGCTCGTCCCCGGCGAGCGGTCGGTGATGGCGATGGCGTCGGCCGTCGCCGCGATCGCCCGCATCTCCGACGGGCGGTTCCGGGCCTGCTTCGGAACCGGCTTCACCTCGCGGGTCGCCGCCGGCCAGCGCCCCATGAAACTGGACGCCCTCGCCGACTACGTCACCGCGCTGCGGCAGCTGTTGGCGGGTGGGACCGCGGTCGCTGACGGCAGGCCGGTCCGGATGCTGCACGCGCCGGGTCTCACCGGCACCCGGCCGCTGGAGGTGCCGATCTGGCTCAGCGTCTTCGGCCCGAAGGGCGCCGCCCTCGCCACCGAGGTGGCCGACGGCATCATCGGCCCGCCGCACCCCACCCTCCCCACCGCGACGATCATGTCCGGCACGGTGCTCGACCCGGGCGAGGACGCGGGTTCGGACCGGGTTCGGGAGGCCGTCGGGCCGTGGCGCGTTGTCGACTGGCACAACGCCTACGCCCAGGGCGGCGCCGCGGCCGTCGACGCGCTGCCCGGCGGCCAGGCCTGGCGGGAGGCGCTCGAGGCGCTCGCCCCGGACGGCGAGCGCCACCTGCTGACCTTCGAGGGACACGTCACCCACCTGCCCGACCGCGACCGCGCGCTGCTCGAGAACATCGACGTCCGCACCTTCGTCGGCGACCCCGAACGCATCCGGCGCGGCCTCGCGCGCATGGCCGGCTTCGGCTTCCGCGAGGTCGTCTACACCCCGACCGGACCCGACGTGACGCGCGAGTTGACCGCCTTCGCCACAGCTGCCAAGGCAGTCGAAACTGGGATCGGGGCCGCCGTCCCAACCCCAATGTGACCTGCCTTGATGAGTGGTCCCGGCCGGTGCGGCCCGGTCAGCGGGGATCCCGAGACCGTCGGCGGCCAGGTGCGCCGCGCGGTTCGGTGGTGTCGTTCGGTTTGGCGGCGGGCGCGGCGTGGGTCCGGGGGTCGTAGGTGACGCAGCGTCCGGGGCCGCCGTGCTTGGCCTCGTACATGGCCATGTCGGCGGCGTTGAGCAGGTCCTCGGCGTCGGTGAGGTCGGGATCTGACAGCGCGATCCCGACGCTGCCCTTGATCTGGACCGTGCGGCGTAGCGTGACCGGCTCGGCCAGCGCGGCGAGGATGCGGTTGCCGATGGCGCGCAGGTCGTCCAGGTCGGTGTCCTCGCACAGCACGGCGAACTCGTCGCCGGCGAGCCGGCCGACGACGTCACCGGGCCGGACCACGTAGCGGAGCCGGTCGGCGACCGCGCGCAGCAGTGCGTCGCCGGCCTGGTGCCCGAGGGTGTCGTTGACGGACTTGAACCCGTCCAGGTCGAGGAACAGGACCCCGACGGCGCGTCGGTCGGCGCGGGCGCGCCGCAGGCCGCGTCCCAGTCGGTCCAGGAGCGCCGCCCGGTTGGCCAGACCGGTGAGTGAGTCATGCCAGGCGCGGTAGCGGGCGTCGTCCTCGGCCCGGATCCGGATCACCGCGGCGCCGACGACCGCGGCGACCGCCCGGATGAACGCGATGCTGTCCGGGTTGAAGCCACCGGCGTGCCGGCGGACGACGAGGGTCGCGACGGGCGCGTCCGCTCGGCCGACCGGCACTCGTACGACCGATGGGGTGACGCGGGCGGCACATCCGTCCGGTCCCTTGGCCGTCGGCGCCACGGCCTGGTCGACCGGACCCGCGCCAGGCGTTTGCCGCTCGGGTTCCCAGTGGCGTCGCAAGGTGACGTCGTCGGCCGGGAGCCGGTCGAGGAGGGTCCGTGCGGCGTCCTCGCACAGCTTTTCCTCGTCGGCGCTTTCCAGCGCGGACTGCGCCAGGTCCGCCAGGGCTGTCTGGCGTGCGGTCCGCAGGCGCTGGGTGGCGGCCGACCGCTCGCGTTCGGTGACGTCGTTGACGATGCCGGCGACCGCCGGCCCTGATACGGCGGCGCCTCCGGCGGAGGTGCCCGGCATGGGGTCGAGGTAGATGTCGTACCACCGGCCCTGGGACTCGACCACGTCGTGCGCGTGTTCGCCGCGCATCGCCCGGCGGAGCAACGCCAGGACCGCTGGCTGGTCGGCGAAGGTCTCGTAGACGCTGGATGCCGCCGCCTGCCGCAGCGCTGTCGCCGGTGGTTGGGTGGCCGCGCCGCCGCTGACCAGCACGCGGCCCTCGTGATCGAGGAGGAAGATCGAGACCGGCATGTGGTCGACCACCAGCTGTAGCTGCAGATTGGTCGAGACGAGCTGCGTGATGTCCAGAAGTTGAGTGACGAAGCACGGGATGCCGTTCGCGGCGGCGATGGGCCCGGATGCCAGCACATGAATGACCCTGCCGTCCGGTCGGACGAACCGGACGATTCGAGTTCGATCTTCCTTCCTGTCCGCTTCACCTCTGCGGACGGCCTCGTTGAGTTCGTCCAGCTGGGTCGGGTCCACCAACTGGTGCCAGGGCCTACCGACGACCGTGGCCTCGTGCCGGCCGAGCAGCTCGCAGGCCGCCGCGTTGATCTGATGCACGAGGCCGTCGTCGACGCCGGAGACGATCAGACCTGTCTGGACGAGGCCGAACAGCCCCGCAGGACCCGAGGGACCATCGCGTCTGGTCACGGGCGTCGCCTCCCGCCGATGGTCCGACGGCCAGCCGTCCCCCAGAGATGCGCCGGGGCCACGGTGTATCTCCGTACCCCCGGACGAGAGCGCAAATCGGTCACCTTGTGCAGTCATCCTGCGTCGCGCGCGATTCGGCGTGTGGCGCGACGGCCGCGGAGGACCTGGTCAGGGGGACGCGATCGGCTGGTCGTGCTGGCCGTAGGCGTTCTGGTAGCGGTGGTAGAACCGGTCGATGAGGTCGGGCGGGATCGGCTTCGGGATGCCGAGCTGATGGGCGAAGTGGACGCTGCGGGCGACGTCCTCGCACATGACCGCCGCCTTGACGGCCGCGCGGGCGGTCGGGCCGATGGTGAACACGCCGTGGTTGGCCAGGAGCACCGCCGGGGAGCGGTGCCCGTCGAGGGTGGCGACGATGCCACGGCCGATGGAGTCGTCGCCGATCGCGGTGAGCGGGCCGACCGGGATGGGCCCGCCGAACTCGTCGGCCATGGCGGACAGCACGCACGGGATGGGTTCGTGGCGGGCGGCCCAGGCGCAGGCGTAGGGGGAGTGGGTGTGCACGACGCCGCCCACGTCCGGGCGGTGCCGGTAGACGTAGGCGTGCGCGGCGGTGTCGCTGGACGGGCTGAGGCTGCCCGCCACCACGGTGCCGTACAGGTCGCAGACGACCATCTTCTGCGCCGTCAGCTCGGTGTAGTCGACCCCGGAGGGCTTGATCACCAGGACCTCCCGGCCGTGCGCGTCGCGGGCGCGGGCCGAGACGTTGCCGGAGGTCCAGGCGACGAGGCCGTTGTCGACGAGGGACAGGTGCAGGTCGACGAGCTGGTCGCGTGCCTCGTCGACGGCGGGCCAGGGCGCCTGGTTGGTCATCGTGGGTCTCCGGTCGCGCTGGTCGGGTGTGGGCTGGCCGCCGTCGTCGCGATCGTGCGCGCGAGCGGTGCCGGATCGGGGAACGCCGGATCGGGGAACGCCGGATCGTCCGCCGGCGGCCTCGCGAAGCCGCGCCGGGCCTCGCCGCCCGGGGCCTCGCCGCGCGAGGCCGCGGCACGCAGGGCCTCGTCGCGCAGGGCACGCAGGCGGTGCAGCACACCGCCCGTTCCGGCGGTGGTGGCGCCGAAGTAGTCGTGCAGCGCGCGGTATTCGTCGTAGAGGCGGGTGTAGGCGGCGTGCCGGGCCGGGTCCGGGAGGTAGGCGTCGCGGTCCACCCGGCTCATGGCGGCCGCGGCGGCGGGCACGTCCGGATAGGCGCCGGCCGCGACGGCGGCGTGGATGGCGGAGCCGAGCGCCGGGGCCTGGCTGGTCGCGGCGACGTGGATCGGGTAGCCGAGGACGTCGGCGTAGAGCCGCATGAGGGTGGCGTTCTGGACCAGTCCGCCGGCGGCGTAGAACTCCCGGACGGGCACGCCGGCGTCGCGGAAGGCGTCGAGGATCCGGCGGGTGCCGAACGCGGTGGCTTCCAGCAGCGCGCGGTAGACGTGCTCGGGGCGGGTCGCCAGCGTCAGGCCGACGATCACCCCGGACAGCGTGTGGTCGACGAGGACCGACCGGTTGCCGTTCATCCAGTCCAGAGCGAGCAGCCCGTGGCTACCGACCGGGTCGATGGCGGTCAGCTCGGTGAGGTACTGGTGCAGGGACTCACCGGCGGCCCGGGCAGCGAGGCGGTAGGAGTCGGGGACGTGGTGCTCCGCCCACCAGGCGAAGATGTCGCCGACGCCGGACTGGCCGGCCTCGTAGCCGTAGCGGCCCGCGATGATGCCGCCGTCGACGACGCCGCACATGCCGGGCACGTCGGCGAGCGTGTCCGCGGACATGACGTGGCAGGTGGAGGTGCCCATCACCGCGAGCATGTGCCCGGGCTCGGTGACCCCGACCGCGGGAGCGCTGACGTGGGCGTCCACGTTGCCGGCCGCGACGACGGTGCCGGCGGCCAGACCGGTCCACCCGGCGGCGCGGGCCGTCAGGCTCCCGGCCGGGGCGCCGAGCGGAAGCAGCGCGGTCGACAGGCGCGTGTCCGGGTAGTCGGCGAACGCGGGATCGAGCGCGGCGAGGAAGTCCCGGCTGGGGTAGGCGCCGTCCTGGAATATCCCCTTGTACCCGGCGGCGCAGGTGTTGCGGGTCTCCGTCCCGGTGAGCTGCCAGACGATCCAGTCGGCCGCCTCGATCCAGCGCTCGGTGGCGGCGTAGACCTCGGGGTCCTCCTCGAGGACCTGCAGCGCCTTGGCCACCTGCCACTCGCTGGAGATCTTCCCGCCGTACCGGGCGATCCAGGGCTCGCCGCGCTCGTGGGCGAGGGCGTTGACCCGGTCGGCGTGTGGCTGGGCCGCGTGGTGCTTCCAGAGCTTCGGCCAGGCGTGCGGCCGGCCGGCATAGTCCGGCAGCTCGCACAGCGGCGTGCCGTCCGCGGTCGTCGGAAGCACGGTGCAGGCGGTGAAGTCGGTGCCGATGCCGAGCACCTCGGCCGGGTCCACTCCCGCGTCGCGCACGGCGGCGGGGACGGCGCTGGCGAGGACGGCGATCCAGTCGCGCGGGTTCTGCAGCGCCCAGTCCGGCGGCAGCTCCCGGCCGCCCGGAAGCCGGCGCTCGATCACGCCGTCGGGGTAGACGTGCACGGAGGTCGCCAGCTCGTGTCCGTCGCGGACCCGGATCACGCTGGCGCGCCCGGACAGCGTGCCGAAGTCGATGCCGACGACGTACGCGTCCCGGAGTGCGGGATCGGGAGTGGCGGTCATGGCGCTCCTCGCGCGGATGGGCCGGGTGGGGATGGGCCGGGTACCGGCTAGCGGCGGCGGTCGAGGCTGAAGTAGAGGTCGTTCAGCCGCAGGTCGGCGCCGAAGGAGCGGACGGTGGTCTCGGCGTCGATGAGCGCGAGCTCGACGCCGGTCATGCCGGCGAACATGTCCAGCATGTCGACGTCCACGGCGGTGGACAGGACGGTGTGGTGCGGGCCGCCGGCAGTCAGCCAGCATTCGGCGGAGGTCGGCAGGTCCGGCCGCGGGGCCCACACCGCGCAGGCGACCGGAAGCCTCGGCAGCTCGTGGTCGGGCTCGACGACGTCGATGGTGTTGGCCACGAGCCGGAACCGGCCGCCGAGGTCGCAGATCCCCACCACGAGGCCCGGTCCGGGTGCGGCGGTGAACCGGAGCCGGACGGGATCCTGGCGCCCGCCGATGCTCAGCGGGTGGATCTCGGCCGTGGGGCGGGCCGCCGAGATCGTGGGGCAGACCTCCAGCATGTGGGCGCCGAGGATGCGCTGTGGCCCAGGGCCGAGGTGGTACGTGTAGTCCTCCATGAAGGAGGTGCCGCCGGGCAGGCCCGCGCCCATGACCTTGACGGCGCGCAGCAGCAGGGCGGTCTTCCAGTCTCCCTCGCCGCCGAAACCGTACCCGTCGGCCATCAGCCGCTGCACCGCCAGGCCGGGGAGCTGGCGCAGCCCGCCGAGATCCTCGAAGTTGGTGGTGAACGCCTGGTAGCCGCCGTCGGTGAGGAACCGGCGCAGCCCGGCCTCGACCCGGGCCGCGTAGCGCAGCGACCCGTGGCGTTCGCCGTCGGCGCGCAGCTCGGGGGCGACGTCGTACTGCTCGTCGTAGACGCCGGTGAGCTCGTCGACCGCGTCGTCGTCGACCGCGTCCACCACGTCGACCAGGTCGTTCACCGAGTGGGTGTTGACGGCGACGCCGAAACGGATCTCGGCCGCCACCTTGTCGCCCTCGGTGACGGCCACGCCGCGCATGTTGTCGCCGAAGCGGACGAGCCGCATCCCGCGCAGGTCGGCGCGGGCGGCCGCGACGCGGGCCCAGCGGCCGACGCGGTGGCGGGTGCGTGGGTCCTCGACATGCCCGACGACCGTCACCCTGGGCAGCCGCAGCCGGGTCTGGATGTAGCCGAACTCCCGGTCGCCATGGGCGGCCTGGTTGAGGTTCATGAAGTCCATGTCGAGGCTGTCCCAGGGCAGCGCCTGGTTGGCCTGCGTGTGCAGGTGCAGCAACGGCTTGTCGAGCGCCTCCAGCCCGCGGATCCACATCTTCGCCGGCGAGAAGGTGTGCATCCAGGCGATCACCCCGACGCACGACGGGTCGACGTTGGCCTGCTGGCAGACGGCGGCGATGGTGTCCGCGTCGGTCAGCACCGGCTGCCAGGTGACCCGCGCCGGGATCGTGCCGTCGCTGGCCAGCCCGTCGGCGATGCGGCGCGACTGCGCCGCGACCTGCTCGAGGGTCTCGGGCCCGTACAGGTGCTGGCTGCCCGTCAGGAACCAGACCGTGGCGCCGGACAGGACGGGCACCGCGTGCTGGAGGGCGGGTAGCGACATGCGGCCTCGTTTCAGTGCGGACGGCGGCATCGGCCCGGGAACGAGCGGTCGGCGCCGCGGCGGCACCAGGGGAGAGTCTGGGCGGCCCGGCCACATTGTTAGCGTTAACAAATCGACCGTCAAGGTGCGAGAGCGGCGCCCGGGGACGGTCGGGTCTACCGGCCGCCGGAACGGCGGGCGACTCCCGCGCGGCGGCGCGGCGCGGCGCGCCCCGGCGGGGCGACGCTCTCCCGCTCGACCAGGCTGGGCGGGATCGGCGCGAGGCGCGGGAGCCCGTCGGGGGAGGGGTCGTCCAGCTGCGCCAGCAACAGGCGCACGGCCTGTTCGGCGACGGCCTCGAAGTCCGGGCGAACGGTCGTCAACGGCGGGCTGACGTAGCCCGCCTCCGGGATGTCGTCGAACCCGACGATGCTCACGTCGCCCGGCACCGACAATCCGGCCTGGCGCAGCGCCTTCATGACGCCCAGCGCGAGGTGGTCGTTGGCGGCGAAGACCGCGCGAGCCTCCGGCATCCGCGCCAGCAGCTGCCCCGCCTCGAAACCGGCGCCCAGCGACCAGTCCGCCGCGAGGACGGGCGGCACCTCGGCGCCGGCGTCGACCAGCGCCTGGCGCCAGCCCACCACGCGCTCCGCGCTGTCGAACCAGTCCGGTGGGCCGGACACGTGCCAGACGGTCTCGTGCCCCGCGGCCAACAGGCACCGCGTCGCCAGGCGGGCCCCCAGCTGCTGGTCGACCGTCACCAGCCGCGACGGGCGGGCCGGGTCGCCGTCGATCACCGCCATCGGCAGGTCGTCCGGGACGTCGTCGAGCGCCTCGTTGGCCGACACCACCGGCGCGATCACCACGATCCCGGCCACGTGCTGGTCCAGCAGCCGGGCGACCGCGTCGGCGATGGATGCCCGGTCGAGCACCGGGACACTGGCGACGCCGACGGCGAACCCGACCCTGCTCACCACCCGCTCGACCGCGGTCAGGATCGAGGTCGGCCCGTAGAGCGCGGTGTTCTGCGCGACGATCCCCACGGTCTGGGACCTTCCGGTGACCAGTGCCCTGGCCGCGCGGTTCGGCCGGTACCCCAGCTGCTCCATCGCCGCGCGCACCCGCAGGCGCGTCTGCTCCCTGACGTTCGGGTGCTCGTTCAGCACCCGCGACACCGTCTGATGTGAGACGCCGGCCAACTGGGCCACGTCCGCCATGCCGGGCGCGCGCCGGGTGAGGACCCGTGCGCCGGCCTCGCCCTCGGGCACCGGCGGCAGAGCCCGTCCCGCGTCCTGTGCCGCCCGATCCGGCCCTCCGGCCAGCTCTCGGGCGGGCTCCCGGACCGGCTCCGCGGGCCTGGATGGCGCGGGCCTGGATGGCCGATTCTGCCCCGACATGTTAGCGCTCACTCTACCGCTGAAGGCGAACGGACTCACTCCCGGGCGGGCAGGGACACGACCGCGTGACCTGGAGAGGTCCCGACTCCGTCCTGGTTGACCACGTTGATGTCCAGGGCTACAAGGTTCTCCCCGTTCTCCTGCTTCTTCCCGGTCACCACGCCGATGGTGGTGAGGACGTCGTTCTTGTGGTTGATCGCCCGGAACTGCATGCCGAGCTCACGGATTTCCGCCTCGTCACCGATCCAGGCCCGCAGCGCGTTGAGCACGTAGGCCCAGCGCAGGTTGCCCATGCCGAACGCCGCGCCCTGCCCGGCCGCCTTCCCCGCCTCGTCGTCCATGTGGACGTAGAAGAACTCGTCGTTGACGGCCGCGAACCGGTTCCAGTTCATGACGTCGGTCCTGCGCTGGAACGCCGGGATCTCCTGGCCGACCTCGACGTCCTCGAAGTAGACGTTGTGCGCCATCTCATCGGTCCTTGTCAGGTCGTGGCCGGCTAGTAGCGGATCGTCGTCTTGACCCGGGTCTTGACGATCTCGCCGTTCTGGTTGGTCCACTCGGTCGCGACGTACGTGTAGAGAGTGAGCCCGTGGCGGCCCTGGCGCTCCTCCCAGTGGGTCAGCCGGGATCGGGCGGTGATGACGTCCCCCGGCCGCATCTTCACGCCGAACTTCTCGGTCATACCGCCGTTGAGGATGTTCTCGCCCTTCTTCGCCTGCCGGTCCGGGACGGCTCCCGCTGGTCGCGGGTCGTTCACCGGGACGGCCCAGGCGAAGGGGTTGAAGTCGTCTGGGGCGATGATCCCGCCCCAGCGGGTCGACTTGGCGTACTCCTCGTCCCAGTAGATTCGCGGCGGCGTCTCGCCCCAGTACACCGCGATGGCCCACCTGCGGATGTCGGACGCCGACACCGGATATGAAACCCGCTCGTCGGTCCATACGCCACGCTGGGCCTCGAGTTCGGGCGTGACCAGCGTTTCGATGTGTTCGATGTCTTCGAGGTGCGTTGGGTGCCTCATGCTGGTGCCTTCTTGCTCGCGGCTCGCAGCGCCCGGACGTGGGCGAGCGGGTGGAACTCCTGGTTCTCACCCCAGCCCTGTTGGCCGTCCCACTGCCAGTCGGTGAGGGTCCAGTAGGCGAGTCGACCCGGCCAGCCGAACCAGCGCAGGGCCGTCCGGATCTCCCCGACCGCCCGCAGCTCGCGTCCGTGTTCGTCGACGGCGTCCAGCGCGACCCGGGCCGGTACGTCCCCCCGTCGTTCGAGCACGCGTCGGCTTCCGCTGACGAGATCGCCCAGGACTCCGTCGCGGAAAAGGTAGCCGTTGCGGACGGTCTCGACCCCGGGCTCGTCGGTGCCGAGGGTGATCGCGTGCCAGTGCGAGTCGGGCGACGCGATGGCCCAGAGGTAGTCGCCTGCGCGGGTGGCGCCCGGACGGTGCGGCCCCCAGGTCCGGTCGCGCAGCGAGAAGGAGTCGACGGCGATGCGCTCACCGTGCAGGACCAACGAGCCGGTGCACCGACCTGGCTGGTCGAAGTGACGGGCCCCGCTCACGATCGACATCGGATCGTTGCGGATCTCGTGTGGTTCCATGAGCGCCGTCCACTCGAGGTCGAGCTCGAGGCCGAGGTTCGAGTACGACAGCCGGTAGTGCCGCATCGGGTCGAGGACCTCGTGGCGGAGGCTGTTCGGCAGTTCGACATGGGCGAAGTCGAGGTGCTCGGCCGTCGGTTGCAGCCAGCGCCAGTCGTAGAAGAGGCAGTCGTAGGTCTCCTCGCCGCTGGGATCCCAGATCGCTGGGCCACCGCCCGGGACGCCGGTGCGCGGATCGTAGAAGAAGTAGACGAACCCGATCAGGTTCCGCGCCGGAACCGAGAAATGGAACCAGACGCTTTCGCGCCAGTAGGGGTCCTCGCCGTGATGGAAGACCTCGTCGCCGGCATCAAGCCCCACTGATCGCTCCAACGGTCGTGTCCCGCGGCCACTCGATGTCCAGCCGCAGCCGGGTCAGGGTCAGCGTGGCGATCCGCCAGCTGCCCCCCTCCTTGCGGTACGTCTCGTGGTAATGACCGCGACCCAGAATGCTTTTCCAGCCCTCGCGTGGGTGCCGGTCTGCCCACTCGATGACGTCCTGCATCGCCCAGATGCCGGTGGCGTGCCCCTCGTCGAGGATCTCGATCTCTCCCGTCAGACCCTGGTGGCACGACACGGCGGTCGTGAGACTGGATCGGAGGCTCGCGGCGTAGTTCGCGCCACCTTCCATCCACACGTCACCGCGCGGGGTGATGACCTTCATGTCCTCCGTGAACACTGACGCCAGCTCGTCCCAGAGCTTGGAGTCCATGTAACGGAAGTAGCGGGCCTTGAGGCTGCGGATCTCCTCGATCGCCTCCAGCCGGTCGATCCTGTCCATGCACGACCTCTCTCGCGTGTGCGCGCGCCGTAGACCGGAGCCGACCTCCCCGCTGAGCACGGACTCCACCGGCCACCTTCCCACGGGGAAAGTACACGTTCACTCTCTACCCGGGCACCGCGGAGCGCGACGTCGCGGGCGCCGCCCCACCGGCCTTCGTCGGCGCTGAGCCCGCTGAGCCGGCTGAGCCGGCTGAGGCGTCGCCGGCGGCGGGTCCCGTCGACGTGTGGGGAGTGGTCGGCGCCGGGGTGACGCTGGCGGACGTCGACGGGATGGTGCGGGTCAGGAAGCGCCTTCAGCACCCGTCCACCGGCTGAGCGTCCTCCCGCGCGATGCCTGTCAATTACATCGCGATATAAGACATCACTTTGACTGTGCCGTGGCGGGGAACCGATGATGGCGTCCTGCCGCGAGCCCAGGCGAGGGGATGTCATGGTGAAGGTTCTTTGCGTTCTTTATGACGATCCGGTGGGTGGATATCCCAGCTTGTACGCCCGGCCGGACCTTCCGGTTCTCGAAGCCTATCCCGACGGGCAGCGGCTACCCACGCCGCGGGCGGTCGACTTCACCCCGGGGACGCTGCTGGGAAGTGTGTCGGGAGAGCTCGGCCTGCGTGGCTTCCTGGAAAGCGGCGGGCATTCACTGGTCGTCACCTCGGACAAGGACGGCGCGGAGTCCGTCTTTGACCGCGAGCTACCTGACACCGATGTCGTGATTTCCCAGCCCTTCTGGCCGGCGTACCTGACCGCCGAGCGGATCGCGAAGGCGCCGAAGCTGAAACTCGCGATCACCGCCGGGATCGGCTCCGACCACGTGGACCTGGACGCGGCTATCGCGCACGGAATCACCGTCGCCGAGGTCACCTACTGCAACAGCGTCAGCGTCGCCGAGCACGTGGTGATGATGATTCTCTCGCTGGTGCGGAACTACCTGCCGTCCCACCAGTGGGTGCGGTCCGGCGGATGGAACATCGCCGACTGCGTGGAACGCTCCTACGACCTGGAGGGCATGGCTGTCGGGACGGTCGCCGCCGGCCGGATCGGGCTGGGCGTGCTGCGCCGGCTGGCGCCCTTCGGCGTGAAGCTGCACTACACCGACCGGCACCGGCTGCCGACGGACGTCGAGCGGGACCTCGGGCTCACCTTCCATCCGACCACGCGGGACCTGGTGCCGGTCTGCGACGTCGTCACCATCAACGCGCCGCTGCACCCGGAGACGGAGGGTCTGTTCGACGACGCGCTCATCGCCACGATGAAGCGTGGCGCCTATCTGATCAACACCGCCCGTGCCAAGATCTGCGACCGGGACGCGGTGGTGCGGGCTCTGGAAAGCGGCCAACTCGCGGGCTACGCCGGCGACGTGTGGTTCCCCCAGCCGCCGGCCGCCGATCATCCGTGGCGGACGATGCCTCATCACGGGATGACACCGCACATCTCCGGCTCGTCCCTGTCCGCCCAGGCCCGCTACGCCGCCGGCACCCGCGAGATCCTCGAATGCTGGCTCGAGAACCGGCCGATCCGCGACGAGTACCTGATAGTCCAGGGCGGCGCGCTCGCCGGCGTCGGCGCTCATTCCTACACGGCGGGAAACGCGACCACGGGAGCGCCGGGCTGAGCGACGACCGCCTGGCCGGGAGATGACAGGACGTCGCCGGGATCGGATCGCGCCGGCTTGCCGAATGGCGTCGGCTTATCGAATCGCGTCGGTGAGGCCGGGCGAAGCGGTGTGGCCGAGGTCGAGCAGGGTCTCGTAGAACCCGCCGAACCCCCGCTCCCGGTCGACGAGGTGGATCTCGAGGATCCAGTGGCACGGCCGCCCGGCGGAGTCCGTCCGGCGCATCGGGTGCTGGCTTCCCGGCGTGATGTAGTACTCGACGCGGTTGCCGGGGATACGGTCGTGCGGGAACTCGCCCACGAGGTGGCCGGCGAGTGGGCTCCCGTATTCCCAGCCGGCGTCGGCCGCGAGCTTCTCGACCGCGGCGAACAGCTGCTCCCCGGTGATGTCCGGGTGATCCTCGAAGTGGCGGCGCCCGGCCTCGAACACCAGTGACAGGTCGTTACGCAGGCGATGTTTGACCGGGTCGTCGCCCAGGACGAAGGTCCGCCCGTAGTCGCCCTCCCATCCGTCGAAAACGGGGCCGAAATCGCAGAACACGATGTCGTCATCGCCGATCACCCGGTCGGGAGGATTCTCGTCGTATGGCTGGAGGGTGTTCGGACCCGCCCGGACGATGCGTTTGTGCCAGTGCTGGCGCACGCCGAACAGCTGCGTGGCGAGGTCGCGGATGTCGTTACTGACACGTTGCTCGCTCCGGCCCGCGGAAATGAGGCCACGACGTTCGACCTCGCGAAGAAGCTCGGACGCCTTAGTCTGTGCGTCGAGCAGTCGGCTGACGCGTTCGGATTCACTGGCCACGCGGCTCATGGTACGGACCGGGCACTGACCAGACAAGAATCCTGACATTTACCTGGCAAGCCTCCGACATTCTCGGCCGTCAGCGTGGCCGCCGTTGCACGACGTCGGCGAGCACCGTTGTCACCAGCTTGTTGACGATTGCCGGGGCCGGCGCACCCAGGTCGCGGTCCGCGAACAGCAGATGCCCGCCACCGACCAGGGAGAGGGTGAGCGAGTCAATGTCGGCATCGGCGGCGATACGGCCGAGATCACGCTCGTCGGCCAGGTAGGCGGAGATCGCGGCCGTGGCCTGGGCGAGGATCGTGATGCCGCCTCCCGGCCGGGCTTGCCGCAGCCGAGCGCGTAGCTCGTCCCGGAAGGTGACGAGCGGGATGATCGCCACCGGAACCGGCCCGAACAGCGTGGTCAGCGCGCTGGTGAGGTTGTCGGCCACCGTGCCGGCGCCGGCGGACTCGCGCAGCTCGCTGGCCCGTGTCTCGAGCTGCGCGGCCCGATCGAGCACGAGTTCGGTGAGGAAGGCGTCGAAGTCGGTGAAGTGCCGGTGCAGGACGCCCTTGGCGCAGCCCGCCTCGTCGGTGACGGCCCGGCTGGTCAGGCCATGCGGCCCGGCCCGCAGCAGTACGCGTTCGGCGGCGTCGAACAGCTGCTGCCGCGCGTCGCGAAGATGCACCCCAGTCGGCACGCACAGATCCTCCCATCGATCCGCCCGGTGGCCTCCGTAGCCCAGTGGGCATGCGCCCATTAAAGTGGGCGCATGCCCACTTTGCCGCGAGAACCGCGTGAGACGGGAGAACCGCCAGCGGAGCTGCACAAGGCCCGGCGGATGGCCGAGTCGTTCGGCACGAACGCGCGACGCTATGACCAGGCCAGGCCCGGCTACCCCGATGCGCTGGTGGCGCGGATCGTCGCGGGGAGCCCGGGGCGTGACGTGCTCGACGTCGGCTGCGGGACCGGCATCGCGGCTCGGCAGTTCAAGGCCGCCGGCTGCGTCGTGCTTGGCGTCGAGCCGGACGCGAGGATGGCCGACTTCGCGCGATCCCGCGGTGTGCGGGTCGAGGTCGCGACCCTGGAGGCGTGGCAGCCGGCGGGCCGGACGTTCGACGCGGTGGTTGCCGCCCAGTCGTGGCACTGGGTGGATCCGGTCACCGGTGCCGAAAAGGCGGCCCGGGTGCTGCGTCCGGACGGGCGACTGGCGATCTTCGGGCACGTGTTCGAGCCGCCAGCCGAGGTGGCCGAGCCGTTCGCGGCCGCCTACCGGCGGGTGGCGCCCGATTCGCCGCTGCGTGGTCAGCCGGCTCGACGCCCCTTGGAGATATACCAGGCGGGGTACGCGATGATCGCCGACAGGATCCGCGAGACCGAACGGTTCGACGACCCGGAACAATGGCGATTCGACTGGGAGCAGTCCTACACGCGCGACCAGTGGCTGGCCCTGCTCCCCACCACCGGCGGCCTCACCCAGCTCCGCTCCGACCAGCTGGCCGAGATACTGGCCGCGGTCGGGGACGCCATCGACTCCCTGGGCGGCTACTTCACGATGCGCTACACCACCCTGGCGACGACCGCCCTTCGGCGTGGCCTGCCCGATCAGCGCGGGTAGTCGTCAGAAAGGCCAGAGCCTCGGCACGCCGACCCACCCGGCCGGCGGCAGCCACGCCTCGCCCGGGCCGTGACCGGAGCTCGGACGTGTCCTGAAGCGGCCTGTGACGTCGGCCTTCCGAACCGACCTTCCGAATCGAGGGAACGGGCGTCGCGGTCGCCGGTCTACAGATCCTGATGGACCGGGGGGCGGCCTCGGTGGACCGTGGTGACCATGCTCTGCACGGAACGTTCGATCTGGTCCGCGGTGGGCGCGGCCGGTATCGGATCGGTCCGCGTCGATCCCTCGGCCCGGAAGGCGTCGAGGAGGTAGGCGGTGAAGCGGCGCCAGGCGTCGGGCGCGGCCTCGTGGGTCGCGGCGGCCAGTCCGGCGTTGGCGAGCAGCAGGAGGCCGATGTCGGCGGCGACGAAGTCGGGCCGCAGGGAGCCGTTCCGCTGGGCCCGGGCGACGAGCTCCTCCAGCTCCGCGTGTGCTTCCGCCTTGAGCTCCTCGACCGCGCTGGACGAGGGAAACCGCAGGGTGATCAGGTCACGCAGGCCCGCGTCCGCCGCCTGCGCGCCGCAGAGGTACTCGATGAGCTCTCGGAAGCCCGCCCAGGGGATGGGGTTCTCCAACGCCCGGCCGACGGCGGCCCGGTAGTCGCGGATGTTCTCCTCGATGCTCGCCTCGAGCAGGTCGGCCCTGGTCGGGAACCGGCGGTAGAGCGTGGCGATGCCGACCCCGGCGCGCCGCGCGATCTCCTCCAGGCCGACCTCGATGCCGCGCTCGGAGAACACCTCCCGTGCGGCCCGCAGAATGCGCTCGCGGTTGCGCTCGGCGTCGACCCGCAGCGCGGGGCCTGACCGCCTGGTCGACCCGGCGGCCATCACCTCGTTCCCGCCGAGTCGCGGACCGTCCATGTGACGAGCCTACCTTCCTATCTGGAGGCGATCCTCCGTTTACCCTGCTAGGGTTATCCGGAAGATCTCCTCCACTTGTATCGCTTCCGACGACCGCCGCGTGCTCGACGAAGGGATGGCGCCATGTCACAGCACGTCGTCGCCGATGATCATCGGACGGGCTCCGCCTCGGTGGCGGGCGCGACTGGCCGGCGGGGTAATCCCTGGTGGGCCCTGGTGAGCGTTGCCCTCGGCGTCATCATGGTCGGCCTGGACGGGACCGTCGTGTCGATCGCGAACCCGCGGATCGCCGAGGACCTCAACGCCTCGCTGACCGACCTGCAGTGGATCACCAACTCCTATCTGCTGGCCCTGGCGGCGCTGCTGATCTTCGGCGGAAACCTCGGCGACCGCTACGGCCGTAAGCGGATCTTCCTTATCGGTGTGGTGGGGTTCGGTCTCTCATCGCTGGCGATCGGCCTGGTCGGCAACATCGTCGGGATCATCGCGTTCCGGGCGGTCCAGGGCGCGTTCGGAGCCCTGCTGCTGCCGAACACGCTCGCCATCCTGCGCGGCGCGTTCTCGCCCAGAGAGCTGAACCGGGCGATCGGGATCTGGAGCGGCGCGTCGTCCGTCTCGATCGCCGGCGGGCCGATCATCGGGGGCCTGCTGGTCGAGCACGTGAGCTGGGAGTCGGTCTTCTACATCAACGTGCCGATGGGCGCGCTCGCGCTGGGCGTGGGCCTGGCAGTGCTGCGCGAGTCCCAGAGCGAGAGCGTGGGCCAGCGCCATGACATTCCCGGCATCGTCACCCTGTCCGGCGGCCTGTTCGGCGTCATTTTTGGCCTGATCAAGGCGTCCAGCTGGGGGTGGACGGATGTGAAGACGCTCGCCTTCGTCATCGCCGGCCTGGCCGTGCTGGCTCTGTTCGTAGTGATCGAAACCCGGGTGCCTGCTCCGCTGCTGCCGATGCGGCTGTTCACCAACCGGTCGATCTCGGTGAGCAGCGCGGTCCTCGTCATCAACTTCTTCGCGTTGTTCGGCGTGCTGTTCTTCGTCACGCTGTTCCTGCAGAACGTCCAGGGTGTCTCGCCCATCGGGACCGGCGTGCACATCCTGCCGCTGTCTCTGGTAATGATGATCATGGGGCCGATCTCCGGCCACGTCACCGAGCGCTTCGGGCCCCGGCCGCCGATGGTGGCCGGGCTCGTCCTGTCCGGGGTCGCGTTGCTCCTCCTGACCAGGCTCGAGATCGGCTCCGGTTTCGGCGCGCTGTGGCCGTCGCTTCTCATGCTCGGCATCGGGATGGGCCTGGTCATCACCGCGAGCGCGGAGGCGATCATCGGCAACGCGCCGGTGGACGACGCCGGGGTCGCCGGTGGCCTGCAGACGACGGCACTGCAGCTGGGTGGCGTCATCGGCACCGCTGTGCTGGGCTCCATCCTCAGCAGCCGGGTGGGCTCGGTTCTGATCGACAAACTGACCGGCGCCGGCGCTCCCGCCGACGTCGCGAACCGCCTGACCGGCTCGAACGAGCTCATCAGCCAGGGAGTCGCGCCCAGGGTCACCGGTGCGCCGGAATCGGTGCAGGCCGCCGTGACGGCGGGCAGCCACTCGGCCTTCATGACCGGTCTGCACACGTCACTCGTCGTCGCTGGCGTCGCCACCCTCGTCGCCGCGGCGCTGGCCCTCCTGGTCCGACGAGGAGCCAACAGCGACGGCGCCGCCGTCGTCGTCCACTAGGCCGCCTCAGAGCCCGAGATCGGACACTGCCTCCATCAGCCGCCGCGTCGCACCTGAGGCGTCACACGCTCGTGCGCGGACCCTGTGGGTGAGCCGGGGGGATCGCCGACGGGAACGCCGAGCCGGGCCGACACGGTCCAGGCCAGCGTGGTGAGCAGGGCCCGCCGATCCTCGACGCGGCGCCCGGTGATGTCGACGGCCACGGTGAGATCGCCGACTAGGACCACCGCTCGGACGCGGCCGCGCAGGTAGACCTGGCCCGGCACGGGCAGCCGCCGCCGACGCGAACCGGCCATCAGCAATGTCCGCAGCGGGCCAGCCGTGAACACCAGGCACTGGATGGTCACCGCGGGGCCGCCCGCCCCGCGGGCCCGGAAGCTGCTGACATTCCCGAGGGCCAGTGGTAGGGCCTCGATCTGGCGGCCCGGAAACAGCGGCCGCAGGTCGGCGACGTCGAGCAGCGCCGTCGGATCCGGCCTGGCGGCGACGCCCAGCTGTGCCGGCGCCAGCTCCAGGACGTCGACCGACCAGGTACGCGCGCCGACGTCCCGGGACAGCCGCACGACCGATCCGACGCCGGGTGGGCACACCGCGGCGTCCAGGCCGAGCCGGCGCGCGACCGCGTGGCCGGAGGCACCGTCGTGCACCGCCAGCCACCAGGCGCCGGACGGCGCGTGCCAGACGCGCACCACCTCCCCGGCGGCCAGCGTCTCCGCGCCCGTCCCGCCGGCCGGATCGTCGACGTCGGTGTGGTACCTGAGGCGGCCAGGCCCGTAGCGTTCGCGCGCTTCGCCATGGGTGTCGTTACCTCGGGAGGCGCCGAGACCGCGGGTGTCGATCCCGGTCTCGAACCGGATGGTGATCTGGCGTGGCGTGCCGCCGCGGGCGGTCCAGGCCGCCGCCTCGGGCGACTCGTCGGACTCGAACGGCTTCACCGCCGCGGGCGCGTGCCCCAGCGCGGCGGCGTACACCAGCCGGTGACCGAGGGCGCCGATCGCCTCCGGCCCGGCCGCCGCCAGGTCGGGATCCGCGGCCAGGCCCGAGCCGACCCGTCGCCAGCGCCTGCGCCGGCGCCCGTCGTCCTCGTTGCGCGCACCGCCGATCACGATCATCGAGATCGTGGCGGTGGCGAGCAGCACGAGGACGAAGACGAGGAACCACTGCGCGGCGGGGCTGTTGATGGTGTCCTCGGTCTCGACCTCCGGCTCCACGAAACGGCGCGCGGCGGCGAGCCCGGCGAACGTCGAGACGGCGAGGACCAGGAAGACGCTGACGGTGGTGAGGCGGCGGACTCGGCGCCGCCGCGAGGTCTGGAACCGGGCGGCGGCGCGTTCGGCCTCGGCCACTAGCTCGTCCCGCCACCGCGACGGCGACGGCACCGCCTCCTGGAACAGCGCCCCGGCCGGCAGTGGCCCCCGCGCGGTGCGGACCGCGATGAGGCGCAGCACGGCGGTCTCGTGCATGGCGAGCGGCGGATCGTCCGCGCCGCGGCCGGACCCGGCGTCGGTGTACTGGACCAGCACGCCGAACCGGTCGTCGCGCCAGATGTCGACGAGCCCGCGCCGCGCCAGGTCGAGAACGATGGTCGCCACCGCCGTCGACGCCGCCAGGGTCGGGGAGGCGGCCACGGCGGCGGCCAGCGCCGGTTCCGGCCCCGCCTCGGCCGGCCGTCCCTCGTGCAGCAGCTCCCGCCTGATCCCCAGCCGGGTCAGTGCCACCGCGGCCGTCACCGCCGCCCAGGTCAGCAACGTCACCGCGGTCGCGACGTCCACCCACACGAGTTCGGCGCCCAGCACGATCATCGGGTCGGCACCACGGGAGGCCACCACGGTGGCGCCCCGTCGGCGAGTTCCGCGCGGGAATCCCTCTCGAGATCGGCATCAAGATCCGAGGCCATGTCCGAAACGTCGCATGTTCGCCAACGCGGGGCAATCCGCCGGCGCTGTCGCCTCCCCGACCCGGCGGGGCTTAGGCCGTGTCTGACGGCCTCCGGTCACGCGAGGCTCCGCCATTGCCGCGTGCCCTTTGGCCTAGCGGGCGCGCTGCACCCGTCGTTCGTCCCAGACCGGCTTGGCAGTCTCGCGAACCTTGCCGTCGGTTCCGAACACCAGGAAACGGTCGAACGACCGGGCGAACCAGCGGTCGTGGGTGACCGCCAGGGTCGTTCCCTCGTATGACTCCAGACCCTTCTGCAGGGCCTCGGCGGAGGCCAGGTCGAGGTTGTCGGTCGGCTCGTCCAACAGCAGCGCCGTCGCGCCGCCGATCTCGAGCAGGAGGATCTGGAAGCGGGCCTGCTGGCCGCCCGACAGCCGGTCGAACGGCTTGTCGCCGTGGCCGTCGAGCTCGTAGCGGCGCAGCGCGTTCATCGCCGCTCCCCGGCTCTTCGCGTGGTCGGCCCAGAGGATGTCGACCAGGGTGCGCCCCTGCAACTCCGGCCTGGTGTGCGTCTGCGCGAAATGCCCCGGCACGACGCGGGCCCCGAGCTTCCACTCGCCCTCGTGGGCGACGTCGCCGCCCGCGAGCAGCCGCAGGAAATGGGACTTGCCCGAGCCGTTCGAGCCGAGCACGGCGACCCGTTCGCCGTAGAAGACCTCCAGGTCGAACGGCTGCATGAGACCGGTCAGTTCCAGCCCCTTGCAGGTGAGGGCCCGCACGCCCGTGCGCCCGCCCCGCAGCCGCATGGTGATCTTCTGCTCGCGCGGCGGTTCCGGCGGCGGGCCGATCTCCTCGAACTTGCGCAGCCGCGTCTGGGCGGCCTGGTAGCGCGAGGCCATCTCGTCGCTGCGCGACGCGTACTGCCGCATGTCCACCACGAGCTTCTTCAGCTGCGCGTGCTTCTCGTCCCAGCGCCGACGCAGCTCCTCGAACCGCTCGAACCGTTCGGCGCGCGCCTGGTGGTAGGTGGCGAAGCCGCCACCGTGCACCCACACGACGCTTCCCGCCGGCCCCGGCTCGACGCTGACGATCCGCTGCGCCGCCCGCACGAGCAGCTCGCGGTCGTGGGAGACGAACAGCACGGTCTTGCGGGTGGCGCGCAGCTGCTCCTCGAGCCACTGCTTGCCCGGCACGTCCAGGTAGTTGTCCGGCTCGTCGAGCAGCAGGACCCCGTCGGGGCCGCGCAGCAGGGCCTCCAGGACCAGCCGTTTCTGCTCACCGCCGGACAGCGTCCGCACGGCCCGCCACTGCGCCTTCTCGTAGGGCATGCCGAGCGCGGACATCGTGCACATGTCCCAGAGGGTCTCGGCCTCGTAGCCGCGGGCGTCCGCCCAGTCGGCGAGGGCCTGCGCGTAGCTCATCTGCGCCGCCTCGTCGTCGCGTTCGACGAGCGCGACCTCGGCCTCGTCGACGGCGCGCGCGGCCCGCCGGATGAGCGGAACCGCGACCGAGACCAACAGGTCGCGCACGGTCCGGTCGTCGCGGACCGAGCCGACGAACTGCGGCATGACGCCCAGGCCCCCGCTGACGGTCACCGTGCCGGCGTGCGGCGCCAGCTCGCCGGTGATGATCCGCAGCAGCGTCGTCTTGCCCGCGCCGTTGGCCCCGACCAGCGCGGCGATGGCGCCATCCCCGACCCGGAACGAGGCGTCGTCGAGCAGCACCTGCCCGTCCGGCAGGTGGTACTCGACATGCGCGACCTCGACGTGGCTCATCGGTTCCATCCAAACCCATGAGGCCCCGCCCGGGGTCGGCCGGGTGGCGATCGCGACGTCAGGCCATCTGGTCGGGCGTGCTGGACCGTTCGATCATGCCGATGGCGGACTCGTCCTCCCAGGTGTAGCGGGCCAGGCCCTGCTGGAGCTGCATGCCGCCGCCGACCTCGGGCGGCATCACCATGAACGTCGAGAGCACCGTCTCGCCGCCGATCTCGACCGTGCCCTTCGCCGTCTCCAGCGTGACCGAGACGTCCTGGCCGCTGGCCTCCAGGGTCCGCAGCCAGGGGGCGCGCGCGACGCGGGCGGGAATCAGCTCGCCGCCGTCGACCACGTAGCCCTCGTTGTACGTGGGCTTTCCGTCGGCGCGCGGGGGATAGACCTGGAAGCCGAAACCTCGGCCGCTGGGGAACAGCGCCGCCTGCCACACATGGCCCCAGAACTTGGCCAGGCGGCGGATTCCCTGCCGGCGGATGCGGTCGGCGCCGCCGCTCAGATGGTGGACCTCGTCGCCGATGGTGAAAGTCCCGGTGGCCCGGCACAGCTGCTCGAACCGCCAGGGATAGCCGATGAGGTAGCCCTCCTCCTGGGTCGCCAGGATGCGGCGGGCGTCCTCGCTGGTCGAACCGTTCTCCCAGGGCGGCGCGGCCGGGTAGATGTCGATCTCGGCTTTGACGGGCACCTGCTCGCCGCCGCCCCACGGCGTCCAGCCGTCGATCTGCGCTCCCGAGGTGGTCGTGAGCGCCGTGCCGTCGAGCCGGACGCGCAGGTGGCGGTACGGCTCGACCAGCTCGAACGACAGCGGACCAGCACCCAGGACCCGTGGCCGGCCGTCCGGCCCGGCCGGGTCGTGTACCGGTCCCGTGCCGAACACGTTGTACACGCGCCCGTCCGCGAACCCGATGTTGACCTGGACGTCGTGCGTGTCCCACTGGTCGGCGACGGCCTCGACGCCGATGCGTGGAATGCCGAAGGTCCCGCTGTCGTCCCAGATCCACGCGTTGACCGACTCGCGCGCCTCCGGGTCGTCGGGCTGCCTGGCGAAGACGAACTCCCGTTCCTCGTCGAGGCCGCCGGTCAGGTCCATGGCCATGGGGTGGTCCCCTTTCATGCGGTCCACCGCGCGGACCGCGTCACGTAGTCGGCGAAGAGCGGCCGCACCTCGTCCAGGTCGAGGCCGAAGTCGGCCGGGTCCGGATGGACGTTCTCCTCGCGGTTCTCGGCGTTCTCGTGCCACCAGCGCCGCATCCCGGCCTCGAACGGTCCGGTGACGGGCTCGCCGAGCCAGGCGTAGAGCCGCCGGACCTCGCCGACGGGGTCGCGTTGCACGGCGCGGAAGTCCAGGTCGAAGAACCGCTCGTCGTGGCCCGCGTCGCGGAACTCCAACGCGCGTCGCATACCGACGGACCACTGCTCGACGTTGAGGGCCGCGAGGTAGTGGGGGTCGACCTCGTCGCTGAACATCGCGGCCGCCGTGGCGTACACGTCGGCGACGGAGACGAGGACCTCCGTCGGGTCCCGGTGCGTCATCACGAAACGTGCGTCCGGGAACGCCTGGTCGAGATGGCCGAGGTAGACCAGGTGGGTCGGGCATTTCAGCCGCCACGGCCGGCGCTCGGCGCCCCACTGGAGCAGTTTCAGCACGCGGCGTTCGTAACGGTAGGTCGACGTCAGGTCGGCGTCGAGCAGCCAGGACGAGTACGACGGGATCTGCGCGAATGCCTGGAACACCTGGGACTTGAAGTCGAGTCCCATGAGGTCGTGGTCCTCGAAGGGCCCGGTCGGCGATGACGGCTGCATCGTGGCCAGCTTCGGCGACAGCTGGCGCGTCATGGCCGACTTGGCCTGGGAACGGGCGATCCGCGGATCCGGGGCGGGCACGGTGGAGGGCGGCGGGCATGGCTCCTCGGCCTGCCACTGCACCAGCGAACGCGCCCCCGGATCCTCACCCAGCAGCGCGGCCAGCGCCGTGGAACCCGTGCGGGGGAGGCCCAGACCGATCAGCGGGCGTTCGATGACCTCGCCGTCGATCTCGGGATGACGGTGGTACCAGTCCTCGACCTGGAGGCGGTTCCTCAGCAGCCGGACGATGATGTCGCGCAGGGCGAACTCGCCGACGGCGGTCAGTCTCGCCTCCTTGCGTAAGGAGTCGACCAGCAGGTCGAGGCCCTCTCTGAACGTGTCCTCGCCGAAGTCCGTCAGGCTGGTCTCGGCGCGGGCCGCGGCGAGCAGGTCGTCGACGTCATCCATGCGTTTGCTCCCGGGATGGCTGGGTGCCCGGGCTGGCACCGGGCGTGGCGCTGGCGGCGGGTGTGTCCAGAGGCGGGACGGCGACGGCCGGTCGGGCCTCGGCGAGCGGAAGGCGGACACCGAGCTGGCCTGGCCAGGGCTGCGGCGCGCCGGATTCGCGGGAGCGGATTCGCGCGAAAATTGGTGGCAGCAGACTCCCCCGAATATGGGAGTCGCGTCAAGCTGCGCCGCGGCGCAGCGGGCTTCCGCCCCGTCCCGTCTCGGTCCTAGGAAAGGCCTGGGACGAGGAACTCCTCGACGAAACGGCGGACCGACGCGGAGTCGTCGGGGTCGACCGCGTCGCCCGGCGTCGTGACCAGGGACATGACCACGCGGATGACCCATTCGGCCGCGCGCGCGATATCGAGGTCGGCGCGTACCTCGCCGCGCGCGCGGGCCGTCTCGAGATAGGGGCGCCAGAACACGGCCATGCCGGGGACCGCCTGGCGCAGCCCGGCTCCCAGAACCGCGGCGCACGCCTCCGGTTCACTGGCTCGCAGCCGCAGGACCAGCGCGTCCGGCTCCTGCCGCCGCGAATAGCACACCGCCTCGGCGACCTGGGCGGCCAGTCCTTTCCTTTTCGAGACGAGCGCGCGGGCTCCGGCCCAGAACTGTTCGTCCTGCCGGATCAGGGCCGCGCCGAGCAGTGAGGCCTTGTCGGGGTAGTGGCGGTAGAGCCAGGCCCGCGAGAGGCCGGCCTCGTCGGCGACCCGCACCATCGTCGTGCGCCGGATCCCGACGTCGCGCAGGCAGCGGACGGCGGCGTCGAGGAAGATGGTCCGCACCGAGTCCGGCGGGTCCGCGGCCGCCGGGGTGAAGCCGATCATCGGATCACGAAGTCCTTGAGGTCTGGCTCGGCCGTCCACGTCCAGTAGTCGACGACGCGCCAGGGGCTGACGCCGTGGATCTCGCCGCGGGAGTTCTTGAAGTAGGAGTGCCTGATCGACGGCTGCGACCACACCAGCGTCCTGATCTCCCGCTGGGTGCGTTCGTGCCAGTCGTCATAGCGCTCCTGGTTCGGCTCCATCGACACGTGGCCGCCGCCGATGAGCTCGTCGAGGCACCGCGAGATGTAGCGCATCTGGCACTCGGAATGGAAGATCAGGCTCGCGCCGTGCGCCAGGTGTGTGCCCGGCCCGTACATCAGGAACAGGTTTGGGAATCCCGGCACGGTGATGCCGAGGTAGGCCGCCGGCCGCTCGCCCCAGAGCTCCAGCAGGTCCCGCCCGTCGCGGCCGGTGATCCGCATCGGCGCCAGCACCTCGGTCATCCGGAAGCCGGTGGCGAACACGAGCACGTCGGCGGGGTGGCGCCGCCCGTCGACGGTCACGACGGCGTCCGACTCGATGTGGTCGATGCTGGTCCGGACGAGGTCGACGTTGTCGCGCCGCAGGGTCCGCAGCCAGCTGCCGTCGTCCTGCAGGGTGCGTTTGCCGGTCGCCGGATAGTCCGGAACCACCTTCGCGATCAGTTCCTCGTCACCGCCGCACTGGCTGGTGATCAGGTTGGTGAACATCTGGCGGATGAGCTCGTTGTGCGCACTGATCGCGACCTGCTGGTCGGGATAGGCCGGATCGACGCGCGCGCCCGCCAGCCCGGCGTCGCAGCCTGGCCAGAGGATCAGGAAGCGGTACCAGCGGCCGTAGAACGGCAGGTGTCGCAGCGCCCAGCGGACACCGGGGCCGACCTTGGCGTGGTAGTTCGGGTTGGCGAACATCCACTGCGCGGTGCGCTGGAAGACGGTGAGGTGCCGGACGTCGGGCGCGATGGCCGGCGCGATCTGGAAGCCGCTGGCCCCGGCTCCGATCATCGCCACCCGCCGGCCGGCCAGGTCGACGTCGTGATCCCAGCGCGCGGTGTGGAACGCGGGGCCGGCGAAGTCGTCGCGGCCGGGGATGTCCGGCATCTTCGGCCGGTTGAGCTGACCGACCGCCGAGATCACCGCGCGGGCGGTCAGGACGCTCTCGGTGCCGTCGGGCCCGAGGCAGCGGACCGACCACGTGCCATCGTCGTCGTTCCAGTCGGCGCCGAGCACCTCGGTCCGCCAGCGGACGTGCGGGGCTACGCCGCGGGCGTTCATGACGTCCTCGAAGTAGCGCTGGAGCTCCGGCTGCTGGGCGAAGAACTCGGTCCAGTGGTCGCTTGGCTCGAAGCTGTAGCAGTAGAAATGGTTGCCGACGTCGACCCGCGCGCCCGGGTAGGAGTTCTCCCACCAGGTTCCGCCGACACCGGCGTTCTTCTCGACGATCGTGAACGGAATACCGGCTTCCTTCAGCCGGATACCCGCGAGCAGGCCGGACTGGCCGCAGCCGATGACCACGACGGGGAACGCGGCCCGGCCGGCCGGCGACGACGTCGCCTCGATCCTGCGGTCATCCGTGCCGGCGAGCTCCATCTCCTCGAGCAGCATCGGCACGTATTCCGGCGCGACCTCGCCGCAGACCAGCCACTCCATCATCTCGTGGAGCTCGTCGCCGGACAGGGACCTCGGGTCCGGGCACCCGGCGTCGCGGTAGTCCCGGATGACGTCGAGCGCGAGTGCCCGGACCTCGGCCTTGTCCTCCTCGGACATGAAGCCCTGGACCTCGTTGAGGAACAGGCCCGCCGGCTTCAGCCGGCCGCGAATCAACTCCAGATCCCCGGCCATGTGAACCATCGACATCATCAGCGTCGGGATGCTCACGTCGAGCAGGGCCGCGGCGATCTCGTCGTCAGAGGTGGTGAAGGTTTCGCCTGCGTGACGGTTCCGCATAAGGTATACAGTAGTACACAAGATCGATATTGTGTCTACGGACGCTTCGTCCACGGACCTCAGGTCTATGGATCTGGTGTCCATGGACATCGTGCCGACGGACGCCGTGTCCACGGTCGGCCGGTGCGAGGTCGACGGGTGCGAGGGAGAACCGTGCGCCAGGTCGTCGTGATGCGACAGATCGTCGTGACGGGTGCCGTGAGGGCTCGGGTGCCACGGGTCGCGGTCCGGGCCGGCGAACGCGTCGAGGCGTTGACGCGGCCGTGACCGGCGTGGTCGTCACCGGCGGCGCCTCGGGTATCGGTGAGGCCTGCGCGCGGGCGCTGGTCGACGAGGGCCGGCCCGTCGTGCTCTGGGACCTGAACCAGTCGGTCGTCGACGTGGCCGCCTCGTTGGGGATGAGCGCCGTCGTCCTCGACGTCACCGACGCGGCGGCGGTGGCGGCCGCGGTCGAGGCGTCGGTGGCGACGCTCGGGGGAGTCGACGGGCTGGTCCACGCGGCCGGAGTCGTGAGCATCGATCCGATCGGTGCGCTCAGCGCGGATCTCTGGGACAAGGTTCTCGACGTCAATCTGCGCGCCCACGCGCTCGTCAGCCAGGCGCTCCTGCCGTCGCTGCGCGCGGCCCCGGGTGCCGCCATCGTCGGGATCAGCTCGATCGAGGCGCTCCAGGGCAACGGCGCGATTCCGGCCTACTGCGCGTCGAAGGCCGGCCTGCTCGGGCTCACCCGCTCGATGGCGCACCAGCTCGCCGCCGACGGCATCCGCGTCAACGCCATCTGCCCCGGCTACATCGAAACCCCCATGATCGCCACGGCGCTCGACGTTCCCGGCCTGCGGGAGAAGTTCGAGAAGAGATCTCCGCTCGGACGGCTCGGCCAGCCGGCTGACGTCGCCAACGCCGCGGCTTTTCTGCTGAGCCCCAAGGCCGCGTTCATCACCGGTGCCTGCCTGGTCGTCGACGGCGGCGCGACGGCGGTCGACCCCGTCTGACCGTCCGGCTCCGCTGACCGGCCGGCCGGCCGGCCTGCCTGCTGGCCCGGCACGCCGGACGTCTTTGCCGGGTGGGCCACGTCCGGGCGGCCGGGCCCGAGAGCCCGCCGCGATAGTGTGCCGGCTGACCTGGGGAGTGTGGATGAAGTACCGCAAGTTCGGTCGAACCGGCGTCGAGGTCAGCAGTCAGTGCCTGGGCGCGATGATGTTCGGGGTCATCGGCAACCCTGACCACGACGAGTGCGAGCGCATGATCGGCCGGGCGCTCGACGCCGGGATCAACTTCATCGACACCGCCGACATCTACTCCCGCGGCGAGAGCGAGGAGATCGTCGGCAAGGCGGTCGGGGCACGGCGCGACGACGTGGTCATCGCGACCAAGTGCTTCAACCCGATGGGGACCGACCGCAACCAGCGCGGCGGGTCCCGGCGATGGATCATGAAGGCCGCCGAGGACAGCCTGCGCCGGCTCGGGACCGACTACATCGACCTGTACCAGGTCCACCGGCACGACTGGGACACCGATCTCGAGGAGACTCTCGGCGCGCTCACCGACCTGGTCCGCCAGGGCAAGGTGCGGTACATCGGCTCGTCGACCTTCCCGGCGGACTGGATCGTCGAGGCGCAGTGGGCCGCCCAGCGTCGTAACAGCGAACGATTCGTCAGCGAGCAGCCGCAGTACTCGATCTTCGCGCGGTCGGTGGAGCAGGCCGTGCTGCCGGCCTGCCTGCGCCACGGCATCGGGGTGATCCCGTGGAGCCCGCTGTCCGGCGGCTGGCTCACCGGCAAGTACCGGCGTGGCCAGGACGAGCCGGCCAGCTCGCGGTACGCCGCCGGCAGCGTGTTCGCCCGGGGCCGCACGATCTCCGGCGATCCGGACTCCGAGGCCAGGTTCGACGCGGTGGAGGAGCTGTCCAAGATCGCGGCGGCGGCCGGCCTCTCGCTCACCCACCTGGCGCTCGCGTTCGTCGACCGCCATCCGGCCATCAGCTCGACGATCATCGGCCCCAAGACCGTCGAGCAGCTCGACGACGTGCTCGCCGCCGTCGACGTCGTGCTCGACGACGCCACCCTCGACGCCATCGACCAGGTCGTGCGCCCTGGCACCGACCTCGCCGGCGTCTTCCACATGACCGGAGACCCGTCGCTGCGCCCCGAGCTACGCCGCCGGCCGGTCGCGCGGTCCTGAGGTCAGGTGCGCCCGGCCCGGCCCGGCTGGACCGGGCCGTGGCCCGCGTCAGTGGACGACGAGGCGTAGTGGCTGCGTCCGGTCGCGGTTGAGCTGGTCGAGCGCCGCGGCCGTCGCCGCGTCGGCGGGCAGGTAGACGACCAGACGTTGTTCGTCGTCGACGGGGAGCTCGAGGGTTTCGTAGGCGAGGCGAAGCGCGCCGGCATCGGGGTGGGCCAGGCGCAGGACGCCGCTGCTCTTCGCCAGGCTGGGAACCGCGTCGACCCGGTGGGTGAAGGCCTCCCCGGCGGTGACCGTCAGTTCGTCCACGAACGCCGCCATGTCGGGACGCGCCCGGAAGGGGCCCTGTTTGAGCGCCGCGACCTGTTCGTCGGCCACGTGGGCCCAGTCCGGGTAGGCGGCGCGGGCGCGGCTGTCGGTGAAGACGTACCGGGCGAGGTTGGGCTGCGCGGTGTCCAACAGCCCCGTGGGTCCGGCGAGCCGTTCGTAGCCGGCGGTGTGCGCGAGGATGTCGGTGAGCGGGTCGAGCAGCACCGCGGGTGTGGGCTCGAGGCGGTCGAGCAGGGCCTGGACGGTCGGGCGGACGACGCGCGACAGGCTGCCGAGGCCCCGGCAGTTGAACGCGGGGTCCGCGGCCTTCGTCAGTCGGTGCAGGTGGACGCGTTCGCCCATGGTCAGCCGGAGCGCGTCGGCGAGGGCCGAGAGCACCTGCGGGGACGGTCGGCGGTCGCGCCCCTGCTCGAGCCTGATCACGTACTCGACGCTGACGTCGGCGAGGGCCGCCACCTCGGAGCGGCGTAGCCCAGGGGCACGGCGGCGCGGTCCGGTAGGCAGGCCGACCTCGGCCGGGCTGACCTTCTCGCGGTGTGTACGCAGGAACAGCCCGAGCTCGTTGTCGCTCACGGTCCGACCGTAACAGCGTCCCCACCGTTGTTGGTGTCCCCGTCACTACCACCCTCCGCGCGGCCTTCCTGAACGCCCGCCCGCTGGCGAGAGTCGCCAAAAAGGGGCTCGGCGACGTCGAGCCCGACTCTGCGTCCGCGGGAGCTGAGAATCATGAGCGGTACGGTTGTGGTCATTGGCGGGGGTTATGGCGGCGCGGCGGTCGCCAAGGCCCTCGAGGCCGAAGCCGAGGCCGATGTCGTTCTGATCGATCCACGGGACGCCTTCGTCAACGCGGCCGGGTCGCTGCGGGCGCTGGTTCAACCGGCCTGGGCTCCCAGGATGTTTTTTCCTTTCGCCACGCTGCTCACCCGGGGCACGGTGATTCGAGAGCGAGCGGTCTCGGTGGATTCCGGCGGTGTCACCCTTTCCTCGGGGCGGCATGTGCGGGCGGACTACCTGGTGCTCGCCACCGGCTCCAGCTACGCCTACCCGGCCAAGTCGAAGGCTGACGCGACCGAGGACGCGCTGGCGGACCTGCGCGACACTCACAAGGAGCTGGCCGACGCCGAGCGTGTGCTGATCGTCGGCGCGGGTCCGGTCGGCCTGGAGTTTGCCGGTGAGATCAAGGATGCCTGGCCGAACAAGTCCGTGACCGTCGTCGACCCCGCCGAGACGCTGCTGGCGGGCTTCGAGCCGGATATGCGCGACGACCTGCACCGCCAGCTCGAGGACCTGGACATCCAGCTGCGCCTGGGAGTCAGCCTGACGGCGCCGCCGCCGACAGAGGCCGGCCGGGCCGGGACGTTCACCGTCGCCACGGCCGACGGCGCCGAGGTCACCGCCGACATCTGGTTCCAGGCCCACGGGGTGCGTCTCAACAACGACTACCTTGCCGACGGCCGGCTCACCACGCTCACCGCGCGCGGCGAGGTCGCCGTGACCGACACCCTGAACGTCGCGGGGCACGACCATGTCTACGCGGTCGGCGACCTCACCGATGTCGCCGAGGACAAGCTGGCCGCGTATGCCCTGCGGCATGCGGAGGTCGTGGCGACGAACATCACCGCGCAGCTGCGGGGCGAGCGGCCCACGACCACCTACCAGCCGCTGCCACATCCGATCATCCTGCTGCCGCTCGGACCGCGCGGCGGCGTCGGGCAGATGCCCACCCCCGAGGGCCCGGCCGTCGTCTCGGCCACGACGGTCTCCCAGTACAAGGGCGTCGACCTGTTCACCGGCCGTTTCACCGACCAGTTCGGTCCCACCGCGGCCTGAACGACCTCCACCGGGATGGGGCCGCCGCCTTCGACCCTGCGGCGAAACTCTCCAGAATCAGGAGGAGTAACGCGGGCGGACGGCGGCGGCCAGGTCGCCGTGCAGGTCCGCCAGCAGCCGGACGCACTCGTCCGCGGCGTCGAGAATCATGTGATGGTGGGCGTCCGGCAGCGTCACGAAGGTCGCTGCGGCGGGCAGCGCGCCGCGCGCGTACGCGGCGATCTCGTCGGTGACGATCAGGCTGAGTCCGGCGCGGACGTACCACACCGGCATCCGTAGCCGCGCCAGGCTGTCCACTACCCGGTCGTTGTCGGTCGGCGCGAGTCCGTGCTGGTCGAACTTCCAGGTCCAGCCCTCGGCGCCCGTGCTCGTGGTCGGTCGCACGGCGTACTCGGCGACCGGGTGGACCAGGTCCGCCGACGGTTCCGGCTGCGGTGGCTGCAGCCGGAACCGCGCGGTCGCGGTCTCCCGCGAGGTGTAGACGATCTCGCGCCCGGGTGGGAGCGACGCCACCCGTGGCGGTGGCGAGCCGGCCGGCCGCAGCATCGAGTCGAGCATGATGACACCGCCGAACCGGTCCGGGTGGCTGGCCGCGGCGACCGCCGCGACCCGGCCGCCCATGCTGTGACCGATCACCAGCGCCTGGCGGGACCCGACCGCGTCGAGCACCGCGATCAGCTCGGCGGTCCACATGTCCACGCCGTAGTGTTCGCGGTGCCCGCTGTCGCCGTGGCCGCTGAGGTCGAGTCTGATCACCCGCCAGCGCTCCTCCAGCGCCGGCAGCATCCGGTACCACCACAGGTGGTGCGCCCGGTAGCCATGCACGAGCAGCAGGTCGCGGCTGCCCGCCCCGGACACGGCGTAGCGGATCGGCACGCCGTCCACCAGCACCTCGTTCGGCAGCGCGGGCGCGGGCGCGGGCGCGGGCGGCCCCGGCCGCGCGGGCGGCTCCGCCCGTGCTGGCCCTGCCTGTGCTGGCACCGCCGTGCCACCGGACACGCCGGTCTCGACCGGGCTCATCCCGCCTCCGACCCGTCCACCCCGTGCAGTAGTCAGAACGAGCCGATTCTCGTCCCGCCCGGTCGGTAGACGCGCACGAATGTGGCCAGCGCACCAGTCCCTGAGGACAAGGCCGGGCCGGGCCACGCGGTGTGTGCCGGCGGTCGCCGCTGTTCCCGCGAGCAATGATCAGAACATGATCGTCGACTGTCAGGACTCGCCTGATTCCTCCAGGCTTGACGTATGCCGATATCGGAATATGGTTGCGGTCATGGCACGAGCAGCGACGACGTCGGACGTCTTCAACGCGATCGCCGAGCCGCAGCGTCGGGAGATCCTGGTGCTGCTGCGGGCGGGTGAGCGGCCGGTGACCGAGCTGGCCCAGGAGCTGGGGATGACCCAGCCGGGGGCGTCCAAACACCTGCGGGTGCTGCGGGAGGTCGGGCTGGTGCGGGACCGCAGGGCAGGCAAGCAACGCCTGTACGGCCTTGACGCCTTCGAGTCGGTCCTGACGTTCGCGCCCGACGGCGCGGCGACCCGGATCGAGATGCGCACGGTGTTCCCCACCAGGGAGCTGCGCGACGAGGCGGTCGAGAAGTACCACGCGATCGAGGGCGGCCAGCAGACCCTGAACAACCTGGCTGCCTACGTCACCGAGATCATTCGGACGGGAGCCGAGGACTGATGGCCGGGAAGGTGTTCTTCAGCGTGTCGATGTCGCTGGACGGTTTCATCGCGCCCGAGTCCCCCGAGGAACTGATGGGGCAGCAGTGGATGGAGCTGCAGCAGTGGATATTCCCGCTGCGGTTCTTCCGGGAGAACCTGAAGCTCGGCGAGGGCGGCGAGGAAGGGCGCGACAACGACATCGCGCGGGAGACGTTCGAGCGCACCGGCGCGAGCGTCATGGGCAAGCGCATGTTCGACGCCGGCGAGCACGCGTGGCCGCAGGAGGCGCCGTTCCACACGCCGGTCTTCGTCGTGACGCACGAGAAGCGTGACCCCTGGGAGCGGCCGGGCGGGACCACCTTCCACTTCGTCAACGACGGCATCGAAACCGCGCTCGACCAGGCCCGCGACGCCGCCGGCGACCGGGACGTCCGCATCGCGGGCGGCGGCGCGACGATCCTGGAGTACGTCAACGCCGGCCTGATCGACGAGTTCACGATCGCGCTCTCACCCGTACTGTTCGGCTCCGGAATCCGCCTGTTCGAGGGCGTGGACGCAGGCCACGTCGCCCTGGAACCGATCCGCGCGGAGCCGACGCGGCGGGTGACCCACCTGACCTACACCGTCCAGAAACGGTAACTGCCTCGACCTCGGCGCTCCCCCACCGAGGCCAGCAGCGCGGCGTCGACCGCGCCGCGGAGGGACGTCGCACGCAGATCACGTTCGAAGAACACCGAGCTGCGCAGCTCCTCGTCGTGGCCGGGCGCGGTTTTCAAGAGCGGTCGCTGTGGGGGTGGCGTCAGGGGCGGCGCAGCTGGTAGGTCCGCACCGACTTCGGGTCGATGAGGTCGAGTGCCTGGCCCGCCGGGTAGAGGACCGCGTTGAAGGTACCGGCGCAGAACGAGCCGCCGGTCTGTCGGCCGGGCAGGCCGGAACCGATGGGCTCCGCCGTGCGGGTCGCGGTGGCGAAGGTCAGCTGATAGTCATCCGCCGTGACGGTTCCCGAGCAGGTCTGCCGGATCCCGTCGTGACGAGCTCCCGCGACGACATAGTCCTCACCGGTGAGATGCCATCGCCTGCCGTCGATCGTCAGCTGGTAGTCGGCGTGGCTTCCCGCCAGCGCGTAGTGGTTCACCCAGGAGCCCGCGGCCCGGGCCGCCAGCTGGGACGACGCGTCCGGTGACCTGGTGGGCCGGTCACCGGGAACCAGCAGTGCGCTGATGGTCACCGCGGCCGCCAGGGTCGCGACGCTCGCCGCGGCGGCCAGCGTTCGTCGCCCTCGCCAGCGGGCCGCCGACGCCGCTGGCGGCGTCGGCGGGCCGTCCGAGCCTGCCGGCTTGGGCGGCGGCGTCGGGACGAACCATTCGGTGGTCGCGCTCTGGGCGCTCCAGGGCGACGGCGGGGCCGTCGTCCGGGTGACGGGTGTCCGGGTGGTGGGCGGCGAGCCCGCCGCCCGGGCGACGGTCGCCGTCATGGCCTCGCGGCCTGAAAACCGCCCACCCGCGATGTCGTGCCTGCTGTTCATGGTGCCCCCGGTGCCTGACATCGGCCGATCAGGAACAGGAGGACTCTAGCCGGTCGCGGGCCCAAAAGTCCCGACTTCGTCATCGCGCCGAAATCTGTACGAAACGATGTGGTGAGCCGACCGCTCGCGGCGCGCGGGCCTGGCCCTGGCGGGGGAGCGGTCCGGCTGCGGGCCGATCGGAAAGGTGGGGCCGGCTGTCGGCCCCGAACTGGCAGACACGTGCGGCACCGCCAGCACGGCCGGCGCCGGCCGTGCTGGCGGTGCCGCGTCTCCGACGACACCCCGCCAGTCGTGAACCGGCTGTCAGGACACCTTGGTGATGGCTCCGCACTGCAGCGGGGGAGCGGCCCACTTCCCGTTTGTCAGGTGAGCCAGCGTCTCGCAGGGGGCGGGCGCGAGGTGGTTGACGGGCCAGCGGGTCTCGGGCAGGGCTCCGGCGACGTAGTTGGTGTAGCTGGCGCCGTTGAGCGTCTTCAGGAACGAGTCGACGGTCAGGTCCTTGCCGGTTTTCTGCAGGGCCGTGACCAGCATGTCGGCGGCCCAGTAGCCGGCCATCGCGGTCAGGCTCAGCGCCGTGCCGGACGAGTACTTCTCGATGTCGGTGGCCATCTGGGCGACGCCGGGGACGTCGGTGTTGAACCCGCCCTGCCACTGCAGCAGGGCGTAGGTGCCGTCGAGCTCGGGGATGCCGGACACGCGCGGGTCGTAGATGGGGGAGACGACCAGTCCCTTGTAGCCGGCCGCCTTGAGAGCGCCGGAGAGCTTGGTCGCGTCACCGAACTGGGCGACGAAGAAGACGACAGCGGGAGGCTTGCCCGCGTCGGCCTGCATGACCGCGCTGACGATGGGCGTCGGGTCGGTGAGCCCGGACACCGGGATCGGCGTCTTCTCGTATACGGCCTTGAACCCGGCCGTCTCGAAGCCCTGGCGGACCGTGATGATGCCCTGCCGGGCGGAGTCGTTGTCGAGTCCGATCAGCGCGAGGGTCTTCGAGGCCCCCGCGGGCAGCGCGTTCGCGACGGTCAGCGCGCCGCCGGTGTCGACGGACCGCTGGCTGCCGGAGGTCGGTGCCTGGCAGCCGGTGATGCCGAAGCCGATGGCGTTGCCGCAGAAGCCGGGGTTGGTACCCCAGCCGAAGAACGGCATGACCTCGGAGCAGAACGAGTCGATGTAGTTGCCACCGGTGGTGGTCACGATCGAGGCGAAGGGCTGGTCCTTCTCGACGAGGGCGCGGGCCTGGTCGGCGGTGCGGGCCGCGTCGCTGCCGTCGTCGCGTGTGTCGAGGAAGTCGATCTGGCGTCCGTTGACGCCGCCCTGCGCGTTCGCCCGCGCGAACCGGGCCTTGGCACCCGCGGGAACGTCACCGAACGCGGCACCCGCGGGGCTGGTGAGGGATACCAGCCCGCCGATCTTCACAGAGGTGGGGGTGACGCCGCGGTTCGGGTCGGGCGCCTTGGTGTTGCAGTCGAGCGAGGCGGGATCGACGGTGACGTTCGTCTGGTCCCAGCCGTGGTCCGGGCCGAGCTTGCTCAGCGACGGGTTGACCGTGACCGGGGCGGAGCCGCCGCCGTCACCGTTGCCGCCGCAGCCGGCGATGCCGACCGCGCAGGCCACGGATAAGACCAGAGCAACCCGACTGGGGCGCCACATACTGTCTCCTTCTGCCGAGGCCGCACGACGAGCGACGCCGGTCAGTTGAATATTGGATACTTTATTCATCCTTGTCGGGGCGCGCCGCGGTGTCAACCTGACGGAGAGGTGCCGAGCCGACCTTTCGGCGCGTCGGCATGGCGCGGCAAGGCCGACGGCCTGGCGGGAGGAACGCGATGGTGGCCGGTCCGCGACGGCGCTGTGCGCCGGGATCACCTTCCCGGAAGGCCCGCGTTGGCACGACGGCCGTCTCTGGGGCTCCGATCAGACCACCGGCACGGTCTGGACGGTGACCGAGGCGGCTGACGGCGTTCGAGCGTTCCGCCGGTGGCGACCTGTTCGGGCGGCGGGTGTGGGCGACGCTCGACGCTAGACGTCCGGCCCGTCGGCATCTGCCTCGACGCGGAGGGGCTCGACGCGGAGGGGGCCGTCCGGGTCGTGAACGCGGGGGCCGCCGAGTGCCCGCGGATCGCGGCGCCGCGGGCTGGACTACCAGCGCGGGCGATCGACCGGACGTTCCCGTGGCCGGCTCGCCCTGACGGGCACCGGGCTTCTACCCGCCGGAGTCATGCCCGCCGGAGTCATGCCCGCCGGGCTCAGGGTGGCGTCAGAACCGTCCCGGAGTGGCGAACGTCCGTACGGCCTCGGCCCGACCCGGGACCGTGGACCGGTTTATCGCCGTCTCGAAGGACGACTTTCCGCCCGCGATCCACAGCGGACCGTTGGCGATGTTGTCCAGGGCTTCCTGGGCGGTCTCGTCGGGCGGCTGGGCGGCGTCGAGGGGATATCCCAGCCGAGCCATCGCCGGAGTGGCCGTGAAGCCGACGCTGAGGTGCAGCACGTCGACGCCGTACTTTTCGCACTCGATCCACAGGGCTTCGCTGAAAACCCGGCTGAAAGCCTTCGACCCGCAGTAGGCGGCCAGGGACGGTGCGCCCATGAAGCTGGCACCCGAGCCGGACAGAATGATTCCCCCGCGTCCGCGCGCGCACATCAGGGCGCCGTAGTGCCGGGCAAACTCGGCCTGACCGAGCACATTGACGGCGATGACCGACCGGTAGACGGCCGGGTCCAGCTCGACGAAATCACCGCGCACGCTGTTGGCGCCGGCGTTGTAGATGAGCAGGCCGACCTCGATGTCGTCGGTCGCGGTCCGGGTCCGCTCCAGCGCGTCCGGCTCGCTCAGGTCGACGGACAGGGTGCGGACCTGTGCGCCCCCCGTGCTCAGGTCTTCGGCCAACGCCTGTAAGGGACCGGTCTTCCGGGCCGTGAGGACCAGGTTGAACCCCTGCGCCGCAAGCTTTCGGGCGTAGCTCTCGCCGATGCCCTCCGAGCCGCCGACGACCAGAGCCCATGGCCCGTACTTCTCCAGATCCATGATTTCCTTTCGTTCGTCGGCGGCCCCGTCGATCCTCTGGGGTTCAGGCGGTGACCGCGGGCTGGTCGTCCAGGTCGAGCCCGAACTCCTTGAGCTCGCGCTCGGCCCAGAACAGGCGGCCCGTGTACTCCTTGGGATCGGCGCACGAGGCGAAATAGGCAATCATGCGCGCGGGGACCTCCATCGGCACGGCTACCGAGTCGTCGAGGCCGGCCTCTTTGACGCGGATGGCGACAAGCTCGGTGGCCACCAGGCCCGGGTGCAGGCCGATCACGAAGATGTTCTTCCGGGCCAGCTCGGGCGCGAGGGCGTTGCCGAGCCGGTCGAGCGCCCGCTTGCTGGAGTAGTAGCCGGGCACGGCGAGGCTGAACTTACCGACGGCCTCGAGCTTGGGGAGCTCCTCCGGCTGGCGGAAGACCTCGCCGCTGCCAGTGCTGAGGTTGATGATGCGCCCGCCGCCGCGGCTCTCCATGATGGGCGTCACCAGCTGCATGAGGGTGAAGGGCGCATGGAGGTTGACGTCGAACTGGTACAGCCAGTCCTCGCGCGTCAGCTCCAGAAATCGCTTGTTCCAGATGTCACCGGTGGTGGCCGCCGCGTTGTTGACGAGCACGTCGACGCCCCCGAACCGCTCGACAGCGGCATCGACCAGGTGCTGGAGATCCGCCTCGCTGGCCAGGTCGGTCTGCACGGCGATCGCGCCGGCTCCCAGCTTCTCGAGCTCCGCCAGCGTCTCGTTCAGGGTGCCGGGCAGCTTCCTGTCCGGCTCGACCGTCCGGGCGGCCAGCACCACCTTGGCGCCGCGACGGGCGAACGTCTGGGCCGCCCGGGCGCCGACCCCCCGGCTGGCTCCCGTGATGATCACGACCTTGCCGGTGAGGTCCAGCTCCTCCTGTCGCTGCATGGTGATACGACCTCCGCTCTCCATTTGACCAGTGTTCAAATGGACCGTAACACAGCTCCCATCCCCGGGCATCGCGACCAAAGCGCCAGGCTGGGGCCCAACAGCGAGGTGCCGCGGTGCAGGCGCGCGCGGATCTTCGGGTCCGCCCGGTGGAGCCCCAGGAGCCCCGGCGGGCGTGGGCCCTCGGGCCCTCCGGGCCGCCCGGGAGGCCGCCCGTCCGATCGTTCTCCCCGGCTCCGCCCGACGCGTCTGAGAACGATCTCGCGATCTCGTCGGCCGCCAACCCGGCGAACGGTGTTCTACAAGATCGGAACGGTGGTGGTGAGCGCTGCGTATGATTTCCGTGATGGAACCCGGCCGAACGCGTACCCCGCCCCGCCAGCGGGCGACGCTTGTCAACACGAGGTCACGGGAGACTCGGCTGGCGCTCACTCGCGCGGCCCTTCGCCTTTGGAGTGAGGGTGACTTCGACGAGGCGTACGAAGCGAGCACCGTCACTGATATCGCCAACGCCGCCGGAGTCACCAGGGGAACCTTCTATTTCCATTTCGCCAACAAAGAGGCGATCCTCCTCGAGATGAGCTCGGCGACGATCCAGGCGATGATCGACCAGGTCGAGGCCGGTACCGTGCAGGATGTCCCCCTGCGCCCGTTGAGCGAGCAGGTGATGACCTCGATGGCTCGGCGCGTCGTTCGCACGCCGAAGGCGGCCGCGCTGCGGGCGGGCACCCTTGGCTTCGCGGGACGGGCGGATGGGCCAACCCCGGCGAGCCCTCGCCTGAGCGTCGCCTTTGAATCCCTTCTCAACTACGGCAAGGACCGCGGCGAGCTGAACGCAAAGCTCGATGTGGAAGAGGGCGCCGCGATGTTGACCGCCGTGACAATGGAAGCGATCATTCGCTGGGGCGCGGGGGACCGCTCCGCGTCCTGGTTGGCCGAGACGCTCCGTGATCGAGCGGCCGTCGTCCTGCGCGGTATCGGCCACCCGGACGGCGGTTAGTCGACCGCCCTCATCGAAGTCACCCGCGCCGGCTGTCGGTGATCAGTGGCGGTCAGGCGTCGCCAGGTACTCGACCGTCGCGTCGTCGGCGGGGTAGCCGCGCAGCAGCCACGCGTCGCCCTTTCGGGTGCGTCCGTCCGTACTCGGCAGGCCACGCCGTCCACGCGCGTGCCAGACCTCGAACAGGTCGCGCAGGCGCTCTCCGTGCGTACACAGGACGGCGCCGTCGGCCTCGTCGGAGGCCAGCAGCTCGAGCAGAGCCCGCACGGATCCGTCGACGCCCAGCGCCGTGTGCCGTAGCAGCGGGAGCTGGCGGGCGGCGACGAGCGGGGCGACGGTCTGCTCGCAGCGCAGCGTCGGACTGGTGAGCACGCGTCGGATCGGTAGGTCTCTGGTCACCACGTCGGCGAAGGTCGCGGCCTGGCGGACACCCGCGGCGGTCAGCGGGCGATCGGCGTCGGAGCCGGTCCACCCGTCCTTCGGGATGGCCCGGGCGTGGCGGACGATCAGCAAGGTGTGGCTCCGACTCGGCGCCGGCTCGACGTCGACAGGCCGCGCGGCGCCAGCCCCAGGGCCAGCGGCCCCAGCGGATCCAGCGGCGACCGGTCCGACCAGCGAAACCTTCGTCAGGTCCATGTAGCCGCGCTACCCGCTGTCGGGTGAACCGTACCTGACCGCAGTCCGAACACTGGGCGGAGCGCCGGGCCCCGTCCGCGGACCGGACATGTCGGAATCGGCGGCCGACATCGGGCAGACTTGGGGGGTGGCCGACGATGATCCGTACCGTTGGCTCGAGGACGTCGTCGGGGAAGCCGCGCTCACCTGGGTGCGGGAACGCAACGCCGAGACGTTCGCCGAGCTCACCCAGTCCGCCAGGTTCGCCGCGCTGCGCGCCCAGATCCGCGAGGTACTCGACGCGGACGACCGGATTCCCTATCCGGTCACGCGGGGCGAGTACCTCTACAACTTCTGGCGCGACGCGGCTCATCCGCGCGGCCTGTGGCGGCGCACCTCGCTCGCGTCCTATCGCGAGACCGCCCCGGACTGGGAGGTCGTGCTCGACGTCGACAAACTCGCCGACAGCGAGGGCGAGAACTGGGTGTGGCATGGCGCCCGGGTGCTGCGGCCCGACCATCGGCTGGCTCTGGTCCAGCTGTCCCGCGGCGGCGCGGACGCGTCCGTCGTCCGTGAGTTCGACCTGGTCGCCAAGGCCTTCGTGGACGACGGCTTCTTCCTGCCCGAAGCCAAGAGCTCGGTGGGCTGGATCGACGAGGACCGGGTCTACGTCGGTACCGACTTCGGCGAAGGCTCGCTGACCTCGTCCGGCTACCCGCGGGTGGCCAAGGAATGGCGGCGCGGCACGCCGCTCGACGAGGCGGTCACGGTCTTCGAGGGCGAGCCGGATGACGTCTCGGCCGGCGCATATCACGATCCCACCGAGGGTTTCGTGCGCGACTTCGTCTACCGAAGCGTCGACTTCTACCGCACCGAGCTGTACCTGCGTACCCCGGAAGGGCTGGTCCGCGTCGACGTTCCGGACGACGCGCACACCTCGATCCACCGGGAGTGGCTGCTCATAACCCCCCGGTCGGAATGGGTCGTCGGCGAGAACGCCTATCCGGCGGGCGCGTTGCTCGCCGCCGACTTCCACGCCTTCCTCGCCGGACGGCGAGAGCTCGAGACGCTCTTCGAGCCGGACGAGCACACCTCGCTCGACTACCAGGTGTGGACTCGCAACCATCTGATCGTCGCCACGCTGCGGGATGTGAAGAGCCAGCTCACGGTCCTCACCCCGACGCCGGCGGGCTGGACGACGGCGCCGCTGGCCGACCTCCCGGAAACCGGCTCGGCCCACATCAACGACACCAATCCCGATGTCGACGACGAGTACTACCTCAATGTTAGCGGCTACACCCAGCCGGCGACCCTGTACCGCGGCCACATTGGCACGGAGCCTGAGATCATAAAGCAGGCTCCGGCGTTCTTCCCGACCGAGGGCAGCACCGTCAGTCAACATTTCGCCGTGTCCGACGACGGTACCCGTATCCCGTATTTCGTCGTCGGCACCGGAAAACCCGGGCCGACGCTGCTCTACGGGTACGGCGGCTTCGAGGTCTCGCTCACCCCCGGCTACAGCGGCACGATCGGCCGCGCCTGGCTGGCACGCGGCGGCACGTACGTCGTCGCCAACATACGCGGCGGCGGAGAATACGGGCCGGACTGGCATCAGTCGGTCGTCCGGGAGAACCGGATGCGCGTCTACGAGGATTTCGCCGCCGTGGCCAGGGACCTCGTCGCCACGGGAGTCACTGCGCCGGCCCAGCTCGGCATCGAGGGCGGCTCGAACGGCGGCCTGCTCATGGGCGTCATGCTGACCCGCTATCCGGAGCTGTTCGGAGCGATAGTCTGCTCGGTCCCGCTGCTCGACATGCGCCGCTACCACCAGCTGCTCGCCGGAGCGTCGTGGCAGGCCGAGTACGGCGACCCCGACGATCCCGCCGACTGGGCGTTCATCAAGGAGTACTCGCCGTACCAGAACGTCCGCCCCGACCTTCGCTACCCGCCGACTCTCATCACCACATCGACCCGGGACGACCGCGTCCACCCCGGGCATGCCCGCAAGATGGTCGCCCTCCTGCGCGAGCTCGGCCACGACGTCCGCTACTACGAGAACATCGAGGGCGGTCACGGCGGCGCCGCCGACAACGAGCAGCTGGCCCACAAGTCGGCCCTGACCTACGAGTTCCTCTGGCGGACCCTCGGCACCGCCGTCACCTCCGCGGGCCCACCCGGGCCCGCGACCCGCCGCGAGGACTAGTCCCCGACCGACGCGGCGACGGGCTTGGGATCGGCGGCGCGCCGGTAGGGGGAGGCGGGGAAGCCGGCGGCCCGTTCCAGGCGGTCGAGCGCGGCGAGCCACAGGTCGGCCAGGGCCCGGCCGTTCGGGACGTTGCGGTCCGTCACGATGCCGAGGGAGGTCGTCCGGGGCTGGGTGTCCGTGGGCGCCAAGCTGCCCAGGACGAGGAACACCCGCTGGCCGGGCAGCCGGACGGGGACCGGGATCGCGGTGGTGACCGGGTGGCCGGCGACGTCCATCGGGGCGGCGAAGGTGCCGAGGTTGGACGTCGACACCATGGTCTGCAGGGGCCGCATGGCCATCGACAGCGCCGCCGGGCGGAAGCCGGCCGGTACCTTCTCGAAGCACCAGCGCAGGCCGGCGCCCGACCGGGAGCCACCGCGGAACCGAACGGTCTGCCCCTGGATCGCCTCGAACCGGCGCTGGGGCGACTCCAACCCGCAGGGCAACCGGATGCGGGCACCGACCATGAAGTTGCTGAGAAGGTCGTGCTCCTCCGGCCGCCGGGTGCTCATCGGCATCAGGGCCAGGGGAGCGTGGCGCCGGCCCGCCGGCCCGGTCCAGGTGTCGAGCGCCTCGGACAGCGCCACCAGGAAGACGTCGTTGACGGTGGTGCCGAAGGCGTGGCCGATGTCCCGCAGCCGGTCGGTGCTCGTCGTCGCCCAGCCCAGGCGCACCTCACCGGCGAGCGGCCGGGTCAGCGCGCGCAGGCTGGTGGACGGCGTCGCCCAGGTGACCGAGTTCAGGACGGCCGAGGCGCGGGCCAGTGGGGTGGTCCGCCCGGTGCGCCGCCACTGCGGCTGGTCGTCGTCGGCGTCGTCGCGGGCGCCGAACAGCAGGACCATCGCCCGGTGCAGCGCGCCCCCGTCCAGCCAGACGTGGCTGGCGCGGAAGAGGACCGTGGTCTCGCCCGCGCCGGGCTCCCGCAGCAGCCAGACCTGCCACGGCGGGGCGTCGAGGCGGACCGGCGCCTGGTACTCCTGCTCGACGAAGGCCGCGACGCCGGCGTCGCCGGCCCCGGCCGGCAGCAGGTGCTCCCGGATGTGCGCGGACACGTCGACGTCGGGCCGCGCCGCCCACACCGGCGGCCCGGACGCTCCCCGCGGGTGGGCCAGCCGCTCGGTGAGCGCCGGGAACCGGCGCAGCCGGTCGGCCGCGGCGGCCCGCACGGCGTCGAGATCGCATTCCCCCGCGACCCGCAGGAGGTAGCCGAGGGCGATCTGCGTGCCGGGATTGCGCCGCTGGTATCCCAGGAGCGCCAGATCCAGGAGGCTGAGCGGACGCTCGTAGACACCGTGCTGCACTGCCTTGAGCATTTACTGTGCTTCTCCGTCACCGAGAATGTTGGTCCGGCGGCCGGGAACCGGCCGAGGGTCGGCTGGCCTTGCCGGCCTGATGGGCCCGGCCGGTCTGACTCGTTGGTGCCCGCCGCTGAACGCGACGACGCGCGGGCTGGGAAGAAGGCGTTCGATCTCGCAAGCGGCGGTGGCGGCGCCGTTCGCGGCGCGCAGCTGCGCGCCGAGGCGGGCGGCCGCCGCCCGGTGCGGCCCGTCGTCGAGCATCCGGGAGATCGCGTCCCGGATCACCGTGGCCGGCGCTGTGCGTCGCACCACGACTCCGGCGCCGGCGCGCGCCACGGCGGCGCCGACGGCCGGCTGGTCGCCGGCGGCGGACACCGGCAGCACGACCATCGGCAGGTCGTGGCCGAGCGCCTGGGTCGTCGTGCTGTAACCGCCATGGCCGACGACCATGCTCACCGTCGGCAGGACGTCGCGGTGGGGGACGTACCCGTGCGCCTCGACGTTGGCCGGCACGTCGAGCTCGGCGGGACCGTGGGCGCGGCCGGTGGTCAGCACCACCGGAACCGGCAGGTCGGCCACCGCCGCCATGACGCCGCGCAGGGTCGCGGCCTGTCCGCCGTAGAAGATCGAGCTGAGGCTGACCAGGACCCGGTTGGTTCCGGTGTGCGGGGCGGGTGACATCCCCACGGGCCAGATCGGGCCGGTCAGGCACACGTTGCGCTGCCGGACGGCGCGCCGCTCGAGCGCGGCGATCCCCGGGACGAGCACCCGGTCCGCCCGCGTCCACAGCGCGCCCGGCGCCAGGCCTCGGAACCTCGTGACCGTGCCGATCCAGAACGCCCAGTGGCCCGTCATGTGGCTGTGCAGCGTGTGGTGCAGGACGGCGTGGCGGGTCCGACGGAGCTGCAGCGTCCGCAGCGCCGTGAGCAGCATCGCGTCGACGACGACGAGGTCGGCCCCCTCGCGGTCCAGGGATGCCGCCAGGTCGGCGCCCACCCCGGGATCGGTGAACAGCCGCAGGTTCTCCGCCGCCCAGCCGGCGAAGCCCGTGCGTTCCAGGGGCTGGTGCGGCACGGCGAGCCGGTATGCCTCGAAGCGCAGGCCGAGCTTCTCGACGGCGGCGCGCTGGTCGATCTGGCCCAGGACCCGGACGTCGTGGCCACGCCGGCGCAGCGTGTCGGCGATGCCCAGGGCGGGCGGCACGTTCCCCCCGCCATTCCAGGTGACGACCACGATCTGACCCATGATGGTGGCGACTCCTTTTTCTGGGTCACGCGGGTTGCGCGGGTGCGCCGTGGGCGGCCGTCAAACGGCCGCGTCGTGAGCGGCGCGGGTCGGGTGGCCATGGACGGAAGCGCCGGCTGGCACGGCCCGACCGATTTCAGTCGATCCTCGCCACGATAGGAACCGTGCCTTCCGCCGACCTTCCGCACACGTGTCGTGTCGGAGACAGGTGCTGTGCGGTGGTGTGCCGCCGGACGAAGTCGAGGCTGCCAGCGAAGACGCGTTCCTTGTCGTTGTCGAGGGTGGCCACGTGGTAGCTGTCGAGCAGGAGCTGCTCGGTCACGGGCGCGCCCGTGACCCCGGCGAGCAGGAGGCGCCCGGAGCTGGGCCCGACGACGTGGTCGGTCACGCTGCGGAAGGTCAGCACGGGGCACGCGACGCGGTGCAGGTCGGGCAGGGTGACGGCGCACAGCTCGCCCATCGAGGCGAACGCGCGCAGGGAGAGCCGCTCGTAGCCGACGTCCTGGACCCCGGGCGCCTTGATGTCGCTGTACTTCGGTCCCCACAGCCGGCCACCGAGCGGAGACGCGCGCACCGACGGCAGCACGCGCGCCGCGTACGGGACGAGGCGGGCTCCCCGTCGGCTGGTGTCGAGCGCGGGGTTGACCGTGACCACCCCGGCGAGCTCGCCGCCGCGTTCCTCGGCGAGGCGGAGCGCGAGGGTGCCACCCATGGACAGGCCCATCACGAACACCGGTGCGCGGCGGGCGGCGAGTTCGGCGAAGGCGTCGTCGACCGCCCGGTACCAGTCGCCCCACCCTGTCGTGGCCAGGTCGCGCCAGTGGGTACCGTGCCCGGGCAGCAGCGGGCAGGACACCGCCAGCCCGGCGGCGCCGAGATACTCCCCCCAGGACCGCACACTGTGCGGTGTGCCCGTGAGCCCGTGCAGGACCAGCACGCCGGCTGGGCTGTCCCCACCGGCGGGGCGGGGGACCAGCTCGAAGGGCCTGGCGGCCGACGGCAGGGGCTCCATTCCCGTGCCTGGCTTCTTCCCGCGCCATTCTGGCGGCGCGCCGCGCCCGCCAGCAGCCATCTGACCCGCCTCCCACGTGCCTGTCATCCCGCCGGCCCCGCCGCCGCGGCCGGCCCTAGCCATCATCGCGTGGCGCTGGCCGCCGGGAGCCGGCGGCTGGGCGGTGAGCCCGCGGCGGGTTCACTCGCCAGCGCGGTCGCGGGCGGGAAAGGTTTCCAGGGTTGGCGCGCCGCATCGTGGGCCACACTGGCCAGGTGAGATCTGGCGCAACACCGCGAACTGGGGCCATGACCCGGGCAACACGACGTTCTTCGTCGCCAAGGGATATCGGCGATGCGTGATTTCGCCTGCCCGAGGTGCGGGCAGCAGCTGACGTTCGAGAACTCGCGTTGCCTGGCCTGCCACAGCGGCGTCGGCTTCGATCCCGACGCGGGCTCGTTCGCCGTCGTGCCCGACGAGGGAGTCCACGCCGAGGGCGCCCGAGCGTCCAGGTGCGCGAACGTCGACATCGCCGCCTGCAACTGGCTGGCTCCGCCCGAGCACCCGTCCGGGCTGTGCAGGTCCTGCGCGCTCACCCGCACCCGTCCCGCGGACACGGATCTGGACGCGCTACCGGCCTTCGCCGAGGCCGAGGCGGCCAAGCGCCGGCTGGTGTTCGAGCTGACCGAGCTGGGCCTGCCGCTGCGTGGACGCGACGTCGACCCCGAGGCCGGACTGTGTTTCGACCTGCTCTCCAGCGGCCAGGAGCGCGTCATCACCGGCCACGCCAACGGGGTGATCACCCTGGACCTGGCCGAGGGCGACGATGTGCACCGCGAGCAGCTGCGCGTGTCGATGGCCGAGCCCTACCGCACCCTGCTCGGCCACTTCCGGCACGAGGTCGGTCATTACTACTTCACGGTCCTCACCGACGGCGGCGACGCCAGGGAGCGGTTCACATCGCTGTTCGGCGACCCCGACGCCGACTATCAGGCCGCCCTGGACCGGCACTACCAAAAGGGCCCGCCGAGTGGATGGCAGGAGACGTATGTCTCCGCCTACGCCACCATGCACCCGGCCGAGGACTGGGCCGAGACCTTCGCGCACTACCTTCATGTTCGCGACACCCTCGATACCGCCGCCGCGTTCGGATTCGCCCCCGCTGGTGCCACCCTGGCGACTCCACTCGTCGGCGACGTCGGGTTCAGGCGCATCATCGAGCTGTGGCTGCCGCTGGCCTGGTCACTCAATATGATCAACAGGTCCATGGGCCACCCGGACCTGTATCCGTTCGTCCTCCCGCCCCCCGCGCTGGACAAGATGCGTCTCGTCCACGAGCTCGTCGCCGGGGCGGGCGAGGCCGGCCGGGCCGTCGCCGGCCAGGCCGCGCAGTCCTGACCTCCACGATCGCCGAAAGTCCGGAGGGCGTTGCCGAACACGGGGTGTAGCCGGTGTTCCCTTGGTGATCCAATCGACTACACGTGGTGATGGTTCGATTTCGGTTTGACGTCAATGCGAGGGCGCAAGCTCCGGCAGGCGCATGCCACAGTGCTGACGGTGGCATGCGCAAACTGCTTTGTTTGGGTCGCGGGGTTGGTGGGGTAAAGCTCCCCACAACACGGCGGATGATCGTCGAAAATGGTTTTCCCTGGAGGATCCCGTGCTCGTGACCATCATCTCCTGGATCGTGCTCGGTCTCATCGCCGGCGCGGTCGCGCGTCTTCTCGTGCCCGGCCCCGACCCGATGAGTGTTCCGACCACGATTATGTTGGGCGTCGTCGGCTCGTTCATCGGCGGATTCCTGGGTTACGTTCTTTTCCACAAGGACCTCAGCGAGGGCGCGCTGCAGCCGTCCGGCGTCATCGGGTCCATCGTCGGTGCGATCATCCTTCTGCTGATCTACCGGCCCACCAGCCGTCGCCGTGGCCGTAGCCACACCAGCCGTCGCCGCAGCAGCAGCCGTCGCCGCGCCCTGCGTTAGGCGCGGCTGGCGCGGCTGAGCCGCGACACCTGGAGAAGACCCTGGGCGCCCTGTCCGACCCGCACGCCGCGTGCGGGTCGGACAGGGCGCCCAGGTCGTGGAGAGATGGTGAGGACCGCCGACGCCGGCGTCCGCCGGCGCGCTAGGTGATCCGGCGGTCGGCCGCCCACCGGGTGAGCTGGTGGCGGCTGGACAGCCGCAGCTTGCGCAGGACGTTGGACGCGTGCGTCTCCACGGTCTTGACCGAGATGAACAGCTCGGCCGCGATCTCCTTGTAGGCGTATCCGCGGGCCAGCAGCCGCAGCACCTCACGTTCGCGCGGCGTGAGCTGGTCGAAGTCCGCGTCGGTGCCAGTGGCGGCGGCCGTAGGGACGGGCGGCGCGGGGGTGGCGTCCCGGAAGGCGTCCAGGACGAAGCCCGCCAGCCGGGGGCTGAACACGACGTCCCCGCCCGCCACCCGCTCGACGGCGTCGGCGAGATCGTCGGCGGAGATCGTCTTGGTGACGTAGCCACGGGCACCCGCGCGGATCAGCGCGATGACGTCCTCGGCCGCGTCCGACACGGAGAGCACCAGGAAACGCGTGGCCGGCAGGCTCTCGCCCACCTGCCGCAGGACGGCGAGGCCTCCTCCGTCCGGCATGTGCACGTCGAGCAGGACGACCTGCGGCCTGCTCGCCACGATGCCGGCGACGGCCTCGGCCGGCGTCGCAGCCTCGCCGACGACCTCCACCCGCCCGCCGAGCTCCGCGCGGACGCCGGCCCGGAACATGGCGTGGTCGTCGACCAGGAAGACCGTCGTCATCGCCGCATCCTTATCGCTACCTCGGTACCGCCGCCAGGGCTGCTGCGGATCGAGACCGTCCCGCCGTGGCGCTCGACGCGGCCGATGATCGAGCCGCGCACCCCCTGGCGGTCCTCGGCGACCGCGTCCGGCTCGAAGCCGATCCCGCGGTCCCGGACGAAGACGCTGACCGCGTCGGCCTCGACCTCGGCGTAGAGCGAGACGTCCGTGGCTCCGGAATGCCGAGCCGCGTTGACCATCGCCTCGCGGGCCGCGGCGCAGGCCGCCGCGAGCGCGTCGTCCAGGACGAGGTCACCGACCACGACGACGTCCACCTTGACGGCGTACGCGTCCTCGACCTCGGCGGCGGCGGTGCGCAGCTCCGCGCTGAGCTGGCCGCCCGCGGCGCGTGTCCCGTAGAGCAGGCCGCGCAGCTCGCGCTCCTGCCCGCGCGCCAGGCGGGTCACCTCGCGCGGCGATTCCGCGTTGCGCTGGATGAGGGCGAGGGTCTGCAGGACGGAGTCGTGCAGATGGGCCGCGATGTCGGCGCGCTCCTGGCCGCGGATCCGTTCGGCGCGCTCCGCGCCGAGCTGGGACGTCAGCCGGATCCACCAGGGCCCGCCGACGAGCGCCAGGCCGACCGCCGTGACGCCCATCGCCCACAGCCCGTCCCGCAGGGTGTTCACGTTCGCCCGGTGCAGCACGAGGACACCCCCGGCGACCACCAGGGCGGCCCCGACGACGAGGCGCAGCCGGCCCATCCGGTCGGCGAACGGCGCGCCCACCGTGCTGCGCGAGGCCCGCAGCCAGCGTTCGCGGTCCGGTCCGGCCGCCTGACGCCAGATCGTCGCGCCGCCGAGGCAGGCGAGCAGGGTCGGCACGAACAGTGTGCCGCCGGCGACCCTGGTGGCGACCAGACCGGTCGCCGCGAGCACGACCACGGCGAGCAGCGCGAACTCGACGGGACGCGGCAGGCGCGAGCGCCGGATGCCCTCGGGCGTCGGCAACACGATCCAGTAGGCCGCGTAGAGCGCGATGCCGAGGCCGCCGCTGGCCGCCAGCACGAGGAACGCCAGCGCCACCATCCGGCGCCGCAGACCCGTATGCAGGGCGATCCCCGCGACGACCCCGCCGGCCCAGCCCACATCCGGACGCCGGTAGAGAACGCGGGTGGCGGGCACGGTCCGGGTCACAGGGCCATGATTCCGGTTCCGGCCGCCATCCGGTATCGGGAGCTACCCTGAGCCGTGGGCTCAGGGTCGAAATCAGGGGTTCGCCGGATGCGCTGGCGCCGCGCCGCCAGCACCGTATAGCCACTATGAGCACAGATCCCGAGACCCCGGCGGCCCCGCCCGCCGCACCGCCCGCCCCATCCCCACCCCCACCCGCACCCCCGCGCCGGCTGCGCCGCAGCGCCACCGACCGGGTCGGCGCCGGCGTCGCCGGTGGGCTTGGCGAGTACGCCGGCGTCGACCCGGTGCTGTTCCGAGTCCTGTTCGCCGTGGCCGCGTTCTTCGGCGGCGCCGGCGCGCTGGCCTACGCGGTCGCGTGGGCGGTCATCCCGGTCGAGGGCACCGAGCACGCGCCCGTCGACGGCTGGGTCGACGGCCTGCGCCGGCACCACATCCCGCCGTGGCTGGTGGCCGCGGTCGGTTGCCTCCTGCTGTGGGCTGTCGCCTTCAGCTGGTGGTCGCCGCACCCGCCGTGGCCGCTGCTCGCGCTGGTCCTCGTGCCGTTGCTGCTGTTCGGGTCGAGGGACGGCGGCTGGCGCCGTCCCGTGCCGACGGCGCCGTCCGGGTCCTCGGCCGCGGGCGAGGCGTCGGGCTCGGCCGAGGCACCGGCGGTGCGCCTCGACAAGGGTCCGACGGCGGCGCCGCCCGCCTGGGCCACCGAGGCGCGGGCCTGGCTGGGGGAGGCCCGGCAGGCGGCGCGCGCACGGCGGCGGCGATCCTGGCCGCTGCGGGTGGCCGCGTTCACGACGCTGGCGGCGACGCTGACCGTCCTCGGCGTGACCGACGCCCTGGTGGGGATCTGGCTGCCGGTCTACTTCTGGGTCATCGGCGGGATCGCCCTGGTCGCGTTGCTGCTCGGGGCGGTGCTGCGCCGCACCCCGTGGTCGCTGCTCCCGCTGCTGCTGGTCGCGGCGCTCGGCACCGCGGCGTTCGGCGGCACGCACGCGAGCCTGAACGACGGGGTCGGGCAGCGGGTCTGGACGCCGGCCACGGCCGCCGACCTGCGCGGCGACTACCGGCTCGCCTTCGGCCAGAGCGTGCTCGACCTGCGCCGCCTCACCCCGGAGGTGGCCCAGGACATCCACGTCACCCTCGGCGCGGGGCAGGTCCGGGTGCTCCTGCCGGCGACGATGAACGCGACCGTCAGGGCCGACGTGCGCCTGGGCGACGTCACGGTCGACGGTGCCGGCTCCTTCACCGACGACGATCGTGGCTGGGGCGAGCGGCGGCGCGGCGTCGGAACCGGCCAGACGATCCTGCCGCCGACCGGCGCCACGGGCCCGGCGGTCACGATCGACGTCGACGTCGCCGACGGCAACATCACCGTCGACCACGGCTGACCGCCGCCGCCTCGCCTCCACGGGAGCGGGTTCCGCCCCAGGGGAGGACCCGCTCCGGGGGCGGGACCCGCCCCTCAGGGCTCAGGCGTGCTCAGGGGCTCAGGCGTCGGAGCCTGGCGAGGCGGCGTATCCCGTCCGCGGCGGGACGCTCGAAGCGAGGCTGGAGCGCCGCCTCGAGCCGGGCGCGGACGGTGGGCACGTCGAGATGCATGCCGATGGCGACCAGACCGTCGGGACCTTCCGTCACGGGCCTCGTCGCGACGTGGACCTGCCGGCCGACGATGTTGACCACATAACCGCGCGTACTTGGCCCCGTGTTCACGGTCACGGTGCCCTTGAGGCGGTAGACGTTCGCGGGCGGGTCCTCGATCAGGTCGACCAGCAGGCCGGGATCGACCGGGCCGGTGGCGGGAACGGTGACCGCGTCGACGCGCGGGTGCGGCTCGTCATCGTGGTCATGCTCGTGCCTGGACAGGGCCGCGAGGGGAAGCTCGTCGACCGGGTCGTGCGGGCTGGCGGCGTCGAACACGAGTACCGGGTCGATGCGGCCGTGCGTCGTCTCGACGAGGTGCGCCCGCGGGTTGCTCTCGCGTACCCGGCTGGAGATCCGCGCCACCGTCTCGGCCCGGTGTTCCGGCGGAATCCGGTCCGTCTTGTTGATCAGAACGAGGGTGGCCGACGCGAACCGGGCTGGCGGCAGCCCACCGCGGTCGACGGTGTCGAAGTACGAGGCGGCGTCGACCACGTCGACGAGGCCGCCGGGTCGGACGCGGTCCACGGCGCTGAACCGGATGAGCCTCGCCAGGGCCGGCGGGTCGGCCACGCCGCTGGCCTCCACGATCACCGCGTCCAGCCGCAAGCGGGGATGGGTCAGCTTCTCCAGGGCCTGGTCCAGGCCGTCCGTGTCCGGCAGGCAGCACAGGCAGCCGCCCGCGATCGAGGCCGGCTGGTCCACCTGACCGGTGACGAGCGCGGCATCGACGTTGATCGCTCCGAAGTCGTTGACCACTACCCCGAGCCGTGCCCCCGGCGTCTGGAGCAGACGGTTGAGCACCGTCGTCTTGCCCGCGCCCAGGTACCCGGTGAGTGCGATCACAGGCACCCGCGTGCTCATCCCGATCCGCCTCCTCCTGCCCGCGCCCGGCAGGCGGCGCCGATCCAGTGGCGCCCGGCGGGCAGGCCGCCGACAGCGGGCCAGGAAGACCATGCCATCCATCGCCATCAGGAGTCCCGGCCGGGGGTGCGGTGACGTGAGCCGCCGCCGAGTACTCAGAGCGTGCCGGTGCTCAGAGCGTGCCAGTGCTCAGAGCGTCTGGGCCCGTTGACTCCGACCGGTTCACCATCGCGCCTGCCCCTCGGCCCACGCCGACCGTTCCCGCCATCGCGCCCGCCTCCGCAGTTCAGCGTATGGCCTGTGGCGCGTCCCGGCGCAGGCGAAGCGCGCCGCCGGCGGTCTTCGATCTTGCCTTGCTGGCGGTCAGGCGGGTCGGGCGGGTCGGGCGGGTCAGGCCGGTTGGGTCAGGCCGGTTGGGCGCCGGGGTGGCCGTCCTCGACGACCCAGGTGGCGTCGGTGGTGACCGGGGAGTCACGGCGGGAGCTGTCGGCGACGATCCGCAAATCGGCGCGGCATTCCGCGGGTGTCAGCCGGATGCGGGTGTAGCCGCGTCGGTCGCCCCGGAAGTACCGCACGTGCGGGTTGAAGCGGGCGTTGTTGTCGCGGACGAAGTCGTCGCTGATGAGGAAGAACGCCGAGCTGATCGAGGTGCAGACGAACTCGGTGGCGACGGCCGGCGTCTCCGGCTGGTCGAAGTCGACCCGCAGGTCGTTGACCCACGCGCAGTGCAGGTCCCCGGACAGCACGACCGGGTTGCGGGCCTTGCTGTCCCGCACGCCGGTCAGCACGCGCCGCCGGTAGGGGCGGTAGCCGTCGTTCTGGTCCAGGTTCGTCAGCGTCTGCCCGTCCCCGCCCGGCAGCTGGCCGTCGAGCTGCGCCATCATCGTCTGCTGCGCGATGAGGTTCCACCGGGTACGGGAGGCGTCCAGCCCCGCGCGCAGCCACCGCTCCTGCCCGGCGCCGGCCATCGTGCCGCCGGCGTTGGCGCCGCCCAGCGCGGCGGCGCCGATGGCCGTCGAGGAGTCGCCCGGCACGGGTGTCCGGTATTGCCGGGTGTCCAGGACGTTGAGCGTCGCCAGGCTGCCGAACGTGAGCCGACGGTAGATCTGCAGGTCGGGGGAGCCCGGGTTCAGCTTGACGCGGATCGGCATGTGCTCGTAATAGGCCTGGTAGGCGGCCGCGCGCTGGCGGGCGAACGCCGTGGGGTCCTGGTGTCGTGGCCCGCTGTCGCCGAGCTCGTCGACGAGGCTGGCGTAGTTGTTCTCGACCTCGTGGTCGTCCCAGGTGACCACCCAGGGCGCGGCCAGGTGGGCGGCCTGCAGTGCCGGGTCCGACTTGTACTGGCCGTAGCGGTTGCGGTAGTCCGCCAGGGTCTGGAGCTGGTCGAGGCCGGGGGTCTGCGGGGTGGTGTGCCGCCGGTCCGCGAACTTGCTGTCCGGGTCGTACTCGTAGATGTAGTCGCCGACGTGCACGACGAGATCCGGCCGGTCGGCGGCGACCGCGTCGTACGCCGGCCAGTAGCCGTTCTGGAAGTCCTGGCAGGACACGAGCGCGAACGCCAGCGACCCGCCGGCCGCGTCCGGGCCGGCCCCCGGCGCGGCCGCCGTCCGGGTGCGGCCGACCGGGCTGAGCACGGTGCCGGCGCGGAACCGGTAGTAGTAGTCCCGCCCCGGTTCGAGGCCACGGACGTCGACGTGGACGGAGTGCGCCAACGCCGCCGACGCGGTCTGCGTACCGGCGCGCACCACCGAGCGGAAGCCCTCGTCGGTGGCGACCTGCCAGTCGACGGGGACGTCCCGGGCTGGCATCCCGCCACCTTCGGTGGGTTTCGGCGCGAGCCGGGTCCAGAGGATCACGCCGTCGGGCAGCGGATCGCCGCTCGCGACGCCGAGGCCGAAGACCCCGTCCGCCACCCCGGGAACGGGCGTGGGCGCGCGCAGGGTGGGAGCCGGGGTCGGCGTGGCGCCATCGGAGCCGCCGCAGGCGGCCAGGCCCGCCGCGGCCAGCGCGGCGCCCCCGAGGCCCAGTCCGCCGAGCAGGAGGGAACGCCGATGGGGGCGGGCGGTACCGGTGCCGGTGCTGGTGTCGGCTCCGGGCGCCGGTCCGCGGCTCGCGTCGGAACGATCCGGGCATGGGCGTTCAACGGCGCCATCGCGGGTCACAGATCCAGCAGACTAGACGAAACTTGGCGTGTGCGATCCTGCTCCCTAAAGCAGCGACGTTTAGTGGCTGACTACGATTTGGTTGGTGATCGGCTTTCGCCGGTCACCACGACGTAGTGCGTGGGGGACTCGTGCGGGAACGGAATGTCGCGGGCCCGGCCGGACGGTTCGGGCTCGGTGGTCGCGGCTCGGCGGCCGCTGTTTCGGTGCGGGTCGCGCTGCTGGCCGCGGTGGCCTGTTGCGCGCTGACCTGGGCCCCCACGAGCTCCGCGGGGGCCGCCGGGAATGGGGCCGCGCGCCCGGCGGACGATCGGGTGACCGTCGCCGCTGAATCGGTCGGCGCCGGTTCGGCGCCGCCGTCGATCGATCTTGTCGATCTGCCGTTGGGCGCGGTTCGGACCACGGCTGCCTCGCCGAGCGCCGCGCCGGCCGCCGCCGGAGGCGGCCCGACCACGGAGTCGGCCGCCGGAGAAGGCCCGGCCGCGGCGCCGGCCGCCGGAACTGGCCCGACCGCTGGCCCGACCACCGCGCCGACCGTGGCCGGAGGCGGCCCGACGGCGGCGCCGTCCGCCCAAGCTGGCCCGAGCACGCCGACGGCCGACGACGGGGACGGCCCCACCGCCACCCCGCTGCGGGGTGAATACGCCGCCTACGTCACGGCTGTCGACCCGGTGAAGGCCACCGTGACGTTCGACGTCGTCGAATGGTTCACCGGCACCGCCGCCCAGCAGGCCTGCACCGAGGACGGCGACCCGGGACCGTGGCCCGCGGAGCGGTGCAACGACTACTACCTACGCAACAGCAACGCGGTGCCGCGCACTCTGCCCGTCGCGCCAAAGGCCCAGCTGAAATACGTGGACGAGAACGGTCCCGCGGACGGGGTCAGCCTGGACGACCCGGCCGGAGGAGACGTCCCGACCACGCTGTCCGCGCTGGCCGCGAAACTGGGCCAGTTCGGGCCGGATGGGCGGCTCAAGTGCTTCATCAAGGTTGAGTCGGGCGCGTTGACCACGATCGCCGAGATCTACACCCCGTGAGACGCTCCACGGGACGGTGAAACGCGGGTGACCGTGGAGTGCCGGGGGCCGATGGGGAAGGATTGATCGCAATGCGGGTCACCGGATTCGACCACCTCGTTCTCAACGTGGGCGACGTCGAGCGTTCGCTTGCCTTCTACTGCGGTGTTCTTGGTCTGGAGCCCGTCCGCGTCGAGCAGTGGCGGGCGGGTGAGGCTCCGTTCCCATCCGTCCGGGTCAGCGGCGAGACCATCATCGACCTGGTCGCGATGCCACGCGGCTCGGCAAATGTGGATCATTTCTGCCTCGTCGTGGATCCGCTCGACTGGCAGGAGGTCATCGACGCGGGCATCGTCACGGTCGTGGACGGCCCGGACACCCGCTTCGGTGCGCGCGGTGAGGCGGTTTCGCTCTACATCCGCGATCCCGACGGCAACACCGTCGAGCTTCGCTGGTACCCGGCGGACGCCTCGGCGAGGTGACGCGCCCCTGCCACGCCGCACCGTGCGGCTGCCCCGATGGCTCACCGGGCTGCTCATGGGGCCGCGCTGGATGCTGCTGTCAGCGCACTCAACTGGGTCGCCGTCCTCGCGGACGGCCAGGACCTCAGCTCTCGCGGCAGTCCTGAGCGGGTCGATCGGGCTCGGGGGACCGCTCGGCCGTGCGCCGGCTTCCAGCGCACGGCGCGATGCCCGACTGCGCGGCCGCCAGATAGGCGAGGACGGCGTCGCGGTTGCGCGTCAGGCAGTCGATCCGCTGCTGGATGCGGGCGATCTCGTCGCGGAGGAGTTCGGCGGTCCGTGGGCTGAGGTTCTCCGGCAGCAGGTAGATGTGGTCGGGTCCGTCCAGGCACGGCAGGATGATGCGGATGATCTCGGTCGTCAGGCCGCAGTCGAGCAGGCCGCGGATCTGCCTGACACGTTCGACCGTCGACTCGGAGTAGGCGCGGTATCCGTTGCCGGCCCGCTCCGGGCTCAGCAGCCCCTGTTCCTCGTAGTAGCGGAGCATCCTGGCTGGGACGCCGGTGCGCCGCGAGACTTCGCCGATTCTCATGGTTGTCTCACTGCCTTGGGCCCGTCCTGCCTTGGGCCCGTCCTGCCTTGGGGCCAGACTTGACTCGACCGATGACTGGGTGATCAGCACCACATTTGCTATCACATTGATGTGAACGTTTGAGCATCGTTGCATGTCCATGTTCGAGGCATCTGAGGCCCTGCCGGCGAGTGGGACGTCGCCGGCCGGCGGCGGGCCTGAGGCCAGACAGACGCCACGGCCGGGGGAGCTGCCGGTCCGGCCGGGGGAGCTGGCGCCCCGGCCGGCCGGGCTTCCCTGGTCCGGGCTGCTCGCGCTCACGGCGACGGCCTTCACCGCCGTGGTGACCGAGCTGCTGCCGGCCGGGCTGCTGACCAGCGTGAGCGCGGACCTGCACGTGTCCCGATCCAGCGTCGGGTTCCTGGTCAGCGGCTATGCGGCCGCCTCGTGCCTGGCGGCCGTGCCGCTTGCCGCCCTCCTGCGGGGCTTTCGCCGCCGTCCGGTGCTGGTTGGCGCGCTCGCTGCGTTCGCGCTCTCCAACGCTGTCATCGCGCTGTCTGGCAGCTATCCGCTCACCTTCGTCGCTCGGCTGCTGGCCGGCGCGGCGGGCGGCGTGAGCTGGGGAATGCTCGCCGGCTACGCCGCCAGGATGGTTCCGGCCGAACGCCAGGGCCGGGCGATCGCCGTCGTCCTCGCCGGCATCACGGTCGCGACCGCGGTGGGCATTCCGGCTGGCGCGGCACTCGCCGCGATCCTCGGCTGGCGTGCCAGCTTCGCCGTGCTCGCCGCGCTGGCGCTGGTTCTCGTGGTCTGGGTGCTGCGGCGCGTTCCTGACTTCCCGGGGGAGCCGGCCACAGCGCGCCTCCCGTTGCGGCGGGTCCTCGTCACTCCTGGCCTGCGTCCCGTGTTCGCGGTGACCCTGTTCCTGCTGCTGGGCCACCAGGCGGTGTACACGTACATCGCGCCTCTGGCCGAGTGGTCGCGATTCGGCGACACCGGCCTGGCCCTGTTCGTCTTCGGCGGCGCGACCGTCCTCGGAGTGTGGGCCGCCGGCCTGCTGGTGGACCGGCACCCGAGCGCGATGCTGCTGGTCGCACTCGGTCTCATCGCGGCCGCGATGCTCGTGCTCGGAGTGTTCGGGCGCGCGCCGGCGGTCCTGCTCGTCTCCATCGCCGTCTGGGGCGCGGCGTACGGCGCGGCGCCGACGCTGCTGCAGGCGGCGGTGGTCAACGCCTGCGGCGCCGAGAAGGCCGACGTCGCCACCTCCGTGCAGGCCACCGTGTTCAACCTCGGTATCGCGGGCGGCTCGCTGACCGGCGGCATCGTGCTCGAGCGGTCCGGGGCGGGGACCCTGCCGTGGGTCGCGCTCGCGCTGGTCGCCGCGGCCATGACGGCCGCCGCACGTGCACGTCGAAGCGCGACCATCCGCCCAGCCCTGGCCGGCGGCACCGGCTGAGCCAGGCCAGCGCCGGCGAGGGCGGCCGACTAGACGAGTAAGTCCGAAGTCTGGGTGACCGGTGGTCGGGCATGGAGAGAGGGTTTCCAAGATCGAGTTGTGACGCAAGACCTGGAAACCCTCCTGACCGCACTCTATGTGAAGATCGACGACCGGATCGGAGGGAGACGACGGACCGGACGGCCACCCACGCTGAGCGACTCCGAACTCGTCTGCCTCGCGGTCGCCCAGGCCCTGCTCGGCCACCACTCCGAGGCCCGCTGGCTGCGCTACGCCCGCAGGCATCTGACCGGGATGTTCCCGTATCTGCCGGGCCAGTCCGGCTACAACCGGCGTCTGAAGACGGCGCTGCCGCTGGTCAAGGAGGCGATCAGGGCGGTCGCGGTCGACAGCGACTTCTGGTTCGACAACCACTGGATCACCGACGCCACCCCCGTCCCGTGCGGGATGTCCCGGCCGACCGTGAAGCGCTCCGAGATGGCCGGCTGGGCCGGCTACGGCTACTGCGCGTCGCACTCCCGGTTCTACTGGGGCCTCAAGCTCTACCTGGTCTGCACCCCGACCGGCATGCCCGTCCTGTGGGCACTGGCCAACCCGAAGATCGGCGAACGGGAGGTGCTCGCCGCGATGCTCGACCACGACGCCGCCCTGATCGCCGAACGAGACCGGATCCTGCTGATCGCGGACAAGGGGTTCGCCTCGAACGACCTCGAGGCGGCACTGTCCGAGCAGCGCATCGACCTGCTCCGTCCGCACCGCAAGGACGAGACGGCGCGCAACGGCGAGCCGATGCTCAAGAAGGTCCGCCAGCTCATCGAGTCGGTCAACGACACCCTCAAGGGCCAACTCGACCTGGAACAACACGGCGGGCGGACCTTCGAGGGCGTCGCGGTCCGCGTCGCCCAGCGCCTACTGGCGATGGCCGCGGCGATCTGGCACAACAACAAGACCGCCGCGCCCGTCACCCGCTCCCTGATCGCCTACGACCACTGACCAGAGATCGGAATTACTCGTCTAGTGCTGCCTCAGGCAATGTCTGCCCGGGGCAACGGCCGCGCGGAACGCCGCCCCGATCACTCCGCTCCCGCGCCGTGGCAGGCGCCAGGGGATCCCGGACGTCCTGTCAGACCTCACGGCCACGACCAGCAGCGTTTCGCGCCCCTGACGCCTGACAGGATTCCCCGTGACGTCGCACAGGCTGAGCGCGCGGCTGCGGTCCGGCCCGCCCCGTTAGCGTAGATCTTGTGGATGACGGGAAGCCGCCCGGAGCCGGCTGTTTTTCCTGCACGCAGAACGCGGCCGAGCCGGCGACGCTCCCACCCAGGGAGCGGATCCTTGTCGGTGACGGTTGGCGGGTGGCACACGCGTTCACGTCGGCCATACCCGGCTGGCTGGTGGTCGTCGCCCGTCGCCACGTCCTGTCGCTGGCGGACCTCACCGCCGCGGAGGCGGCGGAGCTCGGACTGGTGACCCGGCGGCTGAGCGTCGCGCTCACCGCGGCCCTCGACTGTCAGAAGATCTACGTCGCCTGCTTCTCCGAGGCGGTGGGCTTCGAGCATCTGCACGTCCACGTCATCCCGCGGGCCCCGGACCTTTCCCCGGACGAGCGCGGTCCGGCCGTGTTCGCCCAGCTGCGTGCACCCGAGCGACGCTGGGTCCCCGCCGCCGAGATGGACCGCCTCGCCACCCTGCTGGCCGGCCACCTCCCGGATTCCTGACGCCCAGAGGTCGGAAGCGGCGGCTCGACGATCTGGCGCCGCCTCGGCGAAGGCTGGCCCGGCAAGATCGTCGCACCGTGGGCCTGATCAGCGGTTCTGTATCCGGATCCGAACTGGGGCGGGCTCGAGGTTCGGATCGCGGTACAGAGCTGGCGATCTTCCACGCCGAGGTGCGCCTCGGCGCGGGTCAGTAGGTCTGCCAGCCTTGTGGGGCGAGGCCGCCGGGGAGGTCGGTGGTCGGGTCGTACGGCGTGCGGGTGAACACGAAGCTGCCGATGTCCAGGTGTCTGGCGGTGCCGTCGGGCGCCCGGACGACACGCAGCGTCTCGCCCGCGTAGTAGCCGTCGAGGCCGGTCCAGGTGCCGTTCGCCTCAGCCCGGAAGCGGGCACCGCGGCCGGTCGCGCCATACGGGACGAGTTCCAGCCCGCGGTCGGCGCGCAGGTGCAGCAGGTGCGGTGCCGGTCCCCAGTGCCACAGGCCGGTGAGCGCCAGCAGCTCTGGATCGGGGGTCGGCAGCGGGCGCCACGGGTCCGGGATGCGCGGTTCGTGCTCGGCCACGATCTGGATCAGGTCGGCGGCGATCAGCGGGACCGCCGGTCCGGAGGTGGCGTTCGCCAGGACGACGGCGGCGACGTCGTCTCGTTCGCTCACCCAGAGCGCCGCGAGGAATCCCGGCATCGAGCCGGTGTGGCCGTAGAGCACCTGGCCGTCCTGCCGTCGCAGTTCCAGGCCGAGCCCGTACGAGCCGGTCCAGTCGTCGGCCTCGTCCGGTTCCGACGCGGGCCGGCGCATCTCGGCGAGGGTGCCGGCGCCCAGGACACCGCCGGCCCCCCGGGCCAGGAACGCCGCCCAGCGGGAGAGGTCGGCGGCGGTCGACCAGAGCTGACCCGCGGGCGCCATCACCCCGGTGTCCTCCAACGGCTCGGGCAGCATCACGTCGGCCCACGGGTGCACCGCGAAGCCGCCGGCGTGCGGGGCCTGAGGTGACGGTGCGGTCCGGGTGAGGTCGAGAGGCGCCAGCACCTCCTGGCGCAGCGCCTCGCCCCACGGCTGTCCGCGCAGCCGGCTGACCAGCGCGCCGAGCAGTGCGAACCCGGGGTTCGAGTAGTGGAACCGGCGGCCCGCCGGGTGGCGTACCGCCGGCTGGCCGAGCACGTCACCAAGCTGTGGCCGCAGCGATCCCGGGGTGCGTTCCCACCAGGGGCCCGGGGTCTCGGACGCGAGGCCAGAGGTGTGGCCGAGCAGCTGGGCGATCGTCAGCGACCCGGCCGTGGTGCCGGGAAGGTGACGGTCCAGCGGGTCCGCCAGGTCCAGCACGCCCTCGTCACGCAAGCGCATGACCTGCACCGCGACGAAGGTCTTCGTGATCGAGCCGATCCGGTACTGGACGTCGGCGTCCGGGCTGTGCCCGTCGATCATGCTCCGGCCGTCGGTCCAGACGAGTCGGCCGCCGCGCACGACCGCGCCGACCAGCGAGGGCGTGCGCCCCTCCGCCTGCCCGACGGCCAGCCGGTGCAGCAGCGCGCGGCGTGTACTCGGCAACAGCTCCTCGGACGGCAAGGCCATCGCCCCTTCCTCTAGCCCGGTCTCGCGTGATCTGGCGTGATCTGGCGTGATCCTCTGGCCAATGATGCGGAGGGGTCCAGCTAACTCCGTCGGCTACACGTCCTCCTCGGCGACCTTGAAGTACTTGGTGTACCGGGCTGTGCGGGCCCGGACGTCAGCGAGGTCCAGGCCGGTGTCGGCGAAGGCGTAACGGTGCCCGCTCGTCTCCCGCTTGTTGCCCTGGATGAATGTGGCCATCCGGGCCTCGGTCTGGGGGCTCAGCTCGAAGCCGAAGCGGTCGTAGATCGCCCGCACGGTCGCCATCGGGTCGGCCATGAGGTCGGCGAACTGGATGTCGATGACCTGGTCGGCCGGCACGGTCCCGTCGAGCCGGGCGTCCAGGGAGCGTTCCACCCCGTCGACGAGCAGTTCGGCGAACAGCGCCGCGGTCTCCTCCCGGTCGACCTGGTCGGAGTGCAGGCTGCGCAGCGCGGCGGACAGGCTGGTGTTGGAGGCGACCAGCCTCGCCACGTCGCGGTGGGTCTGCACGAGCAGCGCGTTCGGGTACTGCGCCATCAGCTGCGGCAGCGTCCAGATGTGCGACGGCCATTTGATCAGCCAGCGCTGGCCGCGGTGCTCGCTCTGCAGCACCTCGAGAAAACGCCGGTGCCAGACGTACGCGCCGGCGATGTGGCCGTCCCTGACGGCGTCGTGCAGCCACCAGTGCATGTATCCGGGCACGTGGTACTGGTAGGGGAAGATCGTGCTGATGAACGCGGTACCCATGATCCGGCCGCATTCCTGCGCGAGCCGTCCGCCGATCTGGTGGATCGTGCGGAAGCCCGGGATGAGCGTGTCGGTGACGGCGTAGAGCTCTTCGGCCTCGGTGATGCGGGGGTCGGTCTCGTAGGTCTCGGTCCGCGGCGGCGGCACCGGCTGCTCGACCTCCCAGGTCATCGGCACCCGATGCGCGCTGTCCTGGGCGAGGGCGTCATGCAGCAGCGTGGTGCCGGTGCGGGCCTGTCCCACGATGATCACCGGCGGGGTGATGTCGCGGTCCCGGATCTGTGGGTTGGCGCGGTGGTAGTCCACGATCCGCAGCCGGCGGCTGAGGTAGGCGCCCATCTCGATCCCCAGGGCCAGGTGCCCCAGCTCGTTGAACCGTGCTCCGGGAAGATCGTCGATCAGCCGGGCAAGGCCGTCCCGCCACCCGTCCCCGCCGAAGATCTCGTCGTCGCCGAAGTCGGACAGCCCGGTGCTGTCTACAGCCGCTGTGAGCAGCTCGTTTGCGTGCACGCCTCAACCTCTCCCCAGGGGGCCCTCAACGTAGCAAGGGGCGTCATAGGGGTTGAAAGCGGCAAAGCGGCCCAGGCGAGTAACCGTACCGGATCTTGGTCGGCCGGCCCGCAACGATCGCGCCGTTCACTGGCGAACGAGTCGACGGTCTGGCTGATGGTGATGAACCGACTACTTGGTGTCGCTAGCGTCGCCAGCAAGGAGATCTGTATACGACGCCGGATACGCGATTGTATACGTCATTTACCGCTGCGTTACACAGCGACACGCGCCCCGAAACCGAACGGCCCGACAGTCGTCGAAGGCAGCTAGCGCCCGCGGTATCAAGACCAAAATCCCGACCGAATCGCACGTGCAGGCCTCCGGATCCGGGCATCCCGGCCGGCTCGCCCCCCAGCCCTGGGGCCGCTCCCGTCCTGCGCGGTGATCCGCGAGGTGCTCCGACGACCACACCAACCGGTTTGGTTTTCCCGGTCACCGCATACCGTCCCCGTCTCCGCCGACGACAGGACTCTGGCATGACGAGCGCACCACTCACCGTTTCGGCCCGTCCATACGACTTCACCTTTGATCCAGCCACGACGGCCCTCGTCGTCATCGACATGCAGCGTGACTTCATGGAGCCGGGCGGCTTCGGTGAAAGCCTCGGCAACGACGTGTCCCAGCTGCGGAGCACCATCGAGCCACTGACGGCGGTCTTCGCCGCCGCCCGTGCCGCCGGCCTGACCGTCATACACACCCGGGAAGGCCACAAGCCGGATCTCTCGGACCTGCCCCCGGCCAAGCTGAACCGGGGGAACGCGGCCCTGAAAATCGGCGACGTCGGCCCGAAGGGGCGAATTCTCATTCGCGGCGAGTACGGCCAGGACATCATCGACGAACTCGCGCCGATCGAGGGTGAGATCGTCATCGACAAGCCCGGCAAGGGTGCCTTCTACGCCACGTCGTTCGGCGAGATCCTGGCCGAGAAGGGCATAAAGAGCCTCGTCGTCACCGGGGTCACGACCGAGGTGTGCGTGCACACGACGGTCCGGGAGGCCAACGACCGCGGGTACGAGTGCCTGGTCCTGTCCGACTGCGTCGGCAGCTACTTCCCGGAGTTCCAGCGGGTCGCCCTCGAGATGATCGCCGCGCAGGGCGGAATCTTCGGCTGGGTCGCGCCGTCGGCCGCGTTCATCGACGCGCTCGCGCCCCTCTCGGCGGCGTCCGCGGCCCAGTGACCACCGGCCGGTAGTTCAGGAATCCGGCCGCCGCGCGCCGGGCGGATTATGACCGGCCGCGTCCGCGGCCAGCACCCGGGCAGCCGCGCCGCGGCTGTGCCCACCCGTCATTGAGGAGTCTGCCATGGTGAAGTTTCCAGGGACGGGCGGCACAGCCACCGCCGGTCCGCCGCTGTGGGTCCGGGGGGACCTCAACGCCTTCTTCGGTCTCGGTATCAACGTCCTGGTCAACGTCCTGGTACTGACGGGGCTGTGCATCGGCGTAATCGCGATTCCCAAGGGTGATGTGCTCGGCACGATTCTGCCCGCACTCGGGATCGCACTGATCCTCGGAAATCTGTACTACACCTATCTGGCCCGCCGGCTCGCGATCAAAGAAAACCGGTCGGACGTCACGGCGATGCCGTACGGGCCCAGCGTGCCGCACATGTTCATCGTCACGTTCGTCATCATGCTGCCGATCTACCTGAAGACGAAGGACCCGTTCAAGGCCTGGGAAGCCGGCATGGCGTGGGCCTTCATCATCGGCGTGATCGTCATGCTCGGCGCGTTCGTCGGCCCGACGATCCGCCGCTACGCGCCTCGGGCGGCAATGCTCGGCACCCTGGCCGGTATCTCGGTCGCGTTCATCTCGATGCGGCCGGTCGGGCAGATGTGGGAGGCGGCCTGGATCGCGCTGCCCGTCTTCGCCCTGCTCATCGTCGGGCTGCTCACCGACATCAAGCTGCCCTGGAACCTGCCGATCGGGGCTGTCGCGCTGCTGGTGGGCACGGCGATCGGCTGGATCGGCGGCTTCATGGACACCCCGGACGTGACCTCGGCGGCCAAGGACATCGCGCTGGCCGTGCCCGACTTCCGGTTCGACATGCTGTTCTCCGGGTTGAAGGACCTCTCGCCGCTGCTGGCGACCGCCATTCCCCTGGGCGTCTACAACTTCACCGAGGCGATGACCAACGTGGAGAGCGCCGCCTCGGCCGGTGACAACTACAACCTGCGCGCGGTCCTGCTGGCCGACGGCTTCGGCGCCGTGATCGGCTCCTGCCTGGGCTCGCCGTTCCCGCCCGCCGTCTACATCGGCCACCCCGGCTGGAAGGGCGCCGGCGGCCGCACCGGCTATTCGCTGGCCACCGGCGTGATGATCGCGGTCCTGTGCTTCTTCAGCCTGTTCAGTCTCCTCGGCTCGATTCTCCCGTTGCCGGCGATCGTGCCGATCCTGCTCTACATCGGCCTGCTCATCGGCGCCCAGGCCTTCCAGGTCTCGCCCCGGGCACACGCGCCGGCGGTGGTCGCGGCCCTCTTGCCCAACATCGCCTCGTGGGCGGTCGGCCTGATGGACAACGTGCTGTCGGCCGCCGGCACCAGCGCGACCCAGGTGGGCTACGACAAGATCAACCAGGCGGGAGTCATCTACAAGGGATTGATGATCTTCGGTGAGGGGGCGATCCTGGCCGGCCTCGTGCTGGGCTCGATCGTCGCCTTCATCATCGACAAACGATTCATTTCGGCGGCGATCTTCTCGGCCATCGGCGCGGTGCTCTCGTTCATCGGCCTGATTCATGGCGAGAAGGTCGAGTGGGACGCCAACGGCCAGGTCGCGCTGGGCTACCTGCTCCTGGCCGCCATCTGCGTCGTCTTCGCCCTGACCAAGCCGGCGCCACGGGAACCGGACGCCGACGAGATCGAGCTGGAGCGCGTCCACGGCGTGCCCCAGCAGCCCAGCAAGAAGGACAAGGACAGCGGGACCGCGCCGGCACCGGAGGCGTCGGCCGCCGCGGGCTGACCCCTGTACCCCCAATCCCGCTGGCGGGGCGCGCGACTGACCCGGCGCGCCCCGCCAGCGGCGCCGCCCGCGCCGCGGACGTGGTCCTCCACCTCCTGGCACGGCGGCCGTCGTCATGTGCGATCAGATTTCGACCATGCCGGAGCCACTTGCGGAGCTGGCGTGCTGGTCGCCCGACTCCCATCGGCGAAGGAAACCGTCCAGCTCGACCCGGTCGGCGAGGTTGTCGACGAGGCCGACGAGGCCCGCGAAGGCGGTTTCGAGGACGACGTCGAGGATCAGGCCGTCGTCGAGGCCGGCCGCGGCTGCCCGGTCCAGGACCGCGTCATCGACCCTGCCGCGGCCGACAGCGAGGGAACGGGCGAGCGCGTACACCGCGGCGTCGCGCGGCTCGGCCGGCTCGCGGCCGTCGCGCATCGCGGCGATGTCCGCGACGTCGATGTCGAGCCGGTCCAGCATCGTCGAGTGGAAGGCGACGCCGTACGCGTTGTCGACGGCGACGCCCACGGCGAGGCCGGCCACCTCGCGTTCCCGCAGCGGAAGCCGGGCCGTCCCGAGGGCGCGGCGCATCCCGTCGAACCCGGCGAGCAGAGCCGGAGAGCTGGCCATCGTGCCGGCCAGGTGGGGGACGATGCCGAGGTCGTCGGCGATGCCTCGTAGCAGCGGCGCGGCGTCGACGGGAGCGGATTCGGTGGTGTGGACGGTGAGCTTCATCGTCGTCGCCTTTCCTCGATGCCGCCGACGGCCGGCGGCTGCCAGCAGACTCCCGAACCGCAGGTGGCGGCGCGATTCCCTGGCAGGGAAGGGATTCGATGTCGGCGACCGGCTAGCGTCCGTGGCATGGTGCCGCCGGATGCCGCCTCGTTGCCCGGTTCGGCGCTCGGCGATCAGCTGCGCCACTGGCGGGGCCTCCGCCGGTTCAGCCAGCTGGATCTGGCGTCCGCCGCCGGGAGCACGCCCCGCTACGTGAGCTTCGTCGAGAGCGGCCGGGCCCGGCCAAGCCGCCAGATGATCGAGCGGTTGGCTCGTACGCTCGACATCCCGCTGCGCGACCGCAATCTTCTGCTGCTGGCCGGTGGCTACGCGCCGTCGTACGCCCATGAGCCGCTGGACAGCCCGCGGCTGCGCCAGGTCGGCGCGGCACTGGCGGCGATGCTCGACCAGCACGATCCGCTGCCTGCTGTGATCATGAACCGGAGCTGGGACGTGCTGCGGGCCAACCAGGGTGCCCAGCTGTTGTTCGGGCGGTTGTGCGCGCCTGAACCGGTGCCGGAGCCGGCCAACGTGCTTCGACTGGTCATCGAACCTGGCCCGGTCCGGCGGGCGATCCGAAACTGGAACAGCGTCGTCCCGCACCTGTTGGAACGGGCGCGTCGCGAGGCCGTGGGCGGAGTGCTGGATGACCGAACCGCCGAACTGGTGCGCGGGCTGCGGGCCAGGCCCGGCGTCGCCTCGCTGCTCGCCGCCCCGGAGTCGGGCCTGGAAGCGGCGCCCGTGGTCGACGTGCAGTTCGAGGTGGACGGCACACCGCTCAACCTGTTCTCCGTGGTGTCCACGATCGGCACGCCGATCGACATCACCGCGCAGGAGCTCCGGCTGGAGTCGTTCTTCCCCAGCGATGATGCGACCCGCGAGAACTGGTCGCGCCTGCGTGCCGCCAGCTGGGTCTGATCGGAGGGGTGCCCGCCATGCTCCCACGCGCGGCCGCGGCCGGTATCGGTGGTGTGATCTGGTTGATGGGCCATTGACAGGCTCTGGTGCTCCCCGCACACTTCGAACGCGATCTGTAGGTGGAAGCCGGTGCGAGTCCGGCACGGTCGCGCCACTGTGATCAAGCCTTCCCGCCCGTCCGGCGGTCGCTTGAGAGTCAGACCCACCTGCGGGTCCGGTCCGAATGTTCAGGGACGCGTGATCCCGAAGGGGGCTACCGTGAGTACCAACGCGCCTGTGGTCGAGGCACACGACCGAGCTATCTCCTCGCCCGTCACCTCACGAGCACTATGGCTCGGGGGCGTCCTCATTCTTTCGCTCCTGCTGTACTACTTCATCGGTATCGACCAGGGCGCGACGTCGCTGTTCGGTCAGGACAGCCACATCCATGAGTTCGTGCACGACGCGCGGCACTTCCTCGGCTTCCCCTGCCACTGAGCAGCCGGAGTCGTCATGGAATCGCGTTTCATTTTCCGCGCCCTCGGCGCCGGCGCTCTCGGCGGCCTGCTGGCGTTCGTCTTCGCCCGGATATTCGCCGAGCCGTTTATCCAGAGCGCGATCGACTACGAAGCGGGTCGTGACGCGGCCCAGGCGGAGCTTTACAAGGCCGCCGGCCTGACAGTCGGTGGGGAAGAGGCGGAGATCTTCAGCCGAGGGCTCCAGCGCAACCTCGGAATCGCCACCGGGATGGTGCTGTTCGGCCTGGCGATGGCTGGCCTGTTCGTCGTGGCCTACCTCGTCGTCTCCCGCCGCTTCCCCGACATCCGGCCGCGGGTGCTCGCGGCGCTCCTCGCCGCCGCCTGCTTCGTCGGCTTCTACGCCGTGCCGTTCGTGAAGTACCCCGCGAACCCGCCCGCGGTCGGCCACGGTGAGACGATCGGCGACCGCAGCGCGGTCTACCTGGCCATGGTCGGCATCTCCGCCGTCGCGCTCATCCTCGCCGTCGTAGCCGGATACCGCCTCGCCGGACGCTTCGGCGCGTGGTACGGCAGCCTGCTCGCGGCGCTCGGCTTCGTGGTCGTCGTCTCCGTCGCGATGGCGCTGCTGCCCGCCCTGGGCCACTTCCCGCTCAACGAGTCCCAGTACGGCAGGCACGCCACCGAAACCCCCCAGCCGCTGCTGGACCCGGACGGGAAGATCGTGTACCCGGGCTTTCCGGCCGACGTCCTGTTCAAGTTCCGGCTGTACTCGCTCATCGCCCAGATGATCATGTGGGCGACGATCGGTCTCGCCTTCGGCGCTCTCGCCGAGCGCGTCACCGCCAAGGCGAAGGCTCCCGCGCCGGCCACCCGTCCGGCAGGCGTCGTCACGGCGTCGCCGGCATCCTGACGGACCACGTACCCATCTCGACCGAAAACCCGGCGGGTCGCCCTCGGCGGCCCGCCGGGCCCGCGTCCGAGGTCACCTTCGGTGCGGCGGCTGGCGTCGCCGAAGTGGCGATGGCGGGCGACGCCGGGTCGCCGGCTGTCCCGTCGTTGACGGTGAAGCTCGACCGGCTCGAGCACCGGGACGACGGCACCGGACAGCCGCGTGCGGCGCTGGTCTGGCGGTTCGCCGCGCCGGTGCGGATGATCTCCAGCGCGGTGCTCGGCGGCGGGCTCGCGCGTGGTGAGTGGGTCATCAATGCCGGAGTGGCGCAGGACTATCGTCGGGACGATCCCGCTGGCCACCTCAGCGAGATCGCCGCCGAACTCGGTCTGCCGGAGGGTGGCGGTGCCGGGCTGATGACCGCGGCGGACGTCCGGCAGATGTGCGGCGCCAGTGATGGTGGTGTTCGATGCGACGCCACGGTCGGGCTGTCGTACCCGACGTGGGCCGCCGCGTCGGGTGACCTGCCGACGCGGGCGGCCAGGTGGCATCCCGGAACGGTCAACCTGGTCTGCCTGCTGCCCGTGCGGCTGAGCGACGCCGCCCTGGTCAACGCGGTCGTCACGGCCACCGAGGCCAAGAGCCAGGCTCTGCTGGAGGCCGGCGTGCCCGGCACCGGTACCGCGTCGGACGCCATCGTGGTGTGCTGCCCGGACGGACCCGCCGACCGAGGGTCGCAGGCCGAGTACTGCGGCCCGCGCTCGCAGTGGGGAGCACGGCTGGCCCGTGCCGTCCACGCGGCTGTCGCCGAGGGCACCGCGCGCTACGCGGTCCGATGGTCCGAACCCCCGATCTGAGCACGGTCGGTGCACGCGGAGACCAGCGCACGCGGAAACCAGCGCGCTTGGAGATCAGCGCACCCGGAGATCAGCCGGGGAGGCGGAAGTTGAAGATCTCGTCGTCGAAGACGTTGTAGTCGGCGTAGTCGAGCAGTTCGTAGAGCCTGGCCCTGGTCTGCATGCGGTCGACGACGCCGGCCTGGGTGCCTTCGTCCTTGAGACGGCGCAGGCCGTCCTCGACGGCGCCCATGGCGAGGCGTAGCAGGGTGACCGGGTAGATGACGAGGTTCACGCCGACCGACTCGAGCTGTGTCGCGGTGAACAGCTCGCTCTTGCCGAACTCGGTCATGTTCGCGAGGAGCGGCACGTCCACGGCCTCGCGGATGGCCGCGAACTCGCCCAGGTTGGCCATCGCCTCCGGGAAGATCATGTCCGCGCCGGCTTCGACGTAGGCCCTGGCCCGGTCGGCCGCCGCGCCGAGGCCCTCGACCGCGCGGGCGTCGGTCCGAGCGCAGATGACGAAGTTCGGGTCGCGGCGGGCCGCGACGGCCGCGCGGATCCGCCGGGCCATCTCGGCGGTCTCGACCACCGACTTGCCGTCGAGATGGCCGCACCGCTTCGGGTTGACCTGGTCCTCCAGATGGCAGCCGGCGAGGCCCGCGTCCTCGAGGACCTGGACGGTGCGGGCGACGTTCATCGGCTCGCCGAAGCCGGTGTCCGCGTCGACGATCGCCGGCAGGTCGGTCACCCGGGCGATCGCGCCGGACCGCCCGGCGACCTCGGTGAGGGTGGTCAGCCCGATGTCGGGCAGGCCCAGGTCGGCGGAGAGCACCGCGCCGGAGACGTACACCCCGTCGAACCCGAGCCGTTGGATGAGCAGGGCGGACAGCGGGTTGAACGCGCCGGGGAAACGCAGCAGCCCCCGGCCTCCGCTCTGGGAGGCGACCAGCGCCTCGCGCAGCGCTACCCGCCGGCTCGCCGCCGAGGTCTGGGCGTGCAGCATCGCGATTCCCTTCTGGTCGCTGGTTTCCTGCTGGCTAGAAGAGCCCGCCTGCGCAGCTGGCGGGCAGGGGCCGGTCGGGTACGAGGGTCAGCTCGCCCAGCTCGTCCGGGCGTAGCTCCGGCAGCCGCACCGCGGCGTCGAGGAAGCGGTCCTGCTCGCCGGTCGGCACGACGCCCGCCGCCAGCCGGCGGAACTTCGCCACGTACTCGGACCGCCCGAACGGCCGGGCGCCGAGCGGGTGCGCGTCGGCGACGGCGATCTCGTCCTCGACCACCGAACCGTCCGCGAGGGTGACAACGACCCGGCCGCCGAACGCCTTCTCGGCCGGGTCGGTCGCGTGGTAGCGGCGGGTCCACTCCGGGTCCTCGACCGTGGTGATCTTCCGCCACAGCTCGACGGTGTCGGGCCTGGCGGCGCGCTCGGGTGCATAGGAGCGCTCGTGATGCCAGTCGGAGTCCTGCAGCGCGACGGCGAAGATGTACGGGATCGAGTGGTCCAGGGTCTCGCGGCTCGCCGTCGGGTCGTACTTCTGCGGGTCGTTCGCGCCCGAGCCGATCACGTGGTGGGTGTGGTGGCTGGTGTGGATGACGACGTGGCGCACCGTCGCCAGCTCGGGGCCGAGGCGGGGGCCGAGGCGGCGGGCCAGGTCGATGAGCGCCTGGCTCTGGTACTCCGCCGAGTGCTCCTTGGTGTAGGTGTCCAGGATGCCGAGCTTGGGCTCGCCGGGGCCGGGCAGGCCGACGACGTACCGCGCCTGTGGGCCGTCGAGCAGCCAGGCGATCACCCCGTCCTCGCCCTCGTAGATCGGCGACGGCGCGCCCTGGCCCCGCATCGCCCGGTCGACCGCCTCGACGGCGATCTTCCCGGCGAACGCTGGCGCGTAGGCCTTCCAGCTGGAGATCTCACCCTTGCGGGACTGGCGGGTCGTCGTCGTGGTGTGCAGCGCCTGGCCGACGGCCTGGTAGACGGTCTCGGTGGGCAGGCCGAGCAGCGTGCCGATCCCGGCCGCGGCCGACGGCCCGAGGTGCGCGATGTGGTCGATCTTGTGCTTGTGCAGGCAGATCGCGCGGACCAGCGCCACCTGGATCTCGTAGCCGGTCGCGATGGCGCGCAGCAGCTCCCGCCCGCCGAGCCCGACGTGCTGGGCGGTTGCCAGGATCGGCGGGATGTTGTCGCCGGGATGGGAGTAGTCGGCGGCGAGGAAGGTGTCGTGGAAGTCGAGCTCGCGCACGGCGACGCCGTTCGCCCAGGCCGCCCACTCGGGGGAGACCCGGGTCTCGGGCGCCACGCCGAACACCGTGGCGCCGGCCCGCCCGGCCGCCGCGGGGTGCCGCAGCGCCTGCTCCCGGGCCGCGGCGACCGGCCCGCGGGCCAGCGACGCCGCCGCGACGCCGGCGTTGTCGATCATCCGGTTGATGACCATCTCCGAGACCTCGCCGGTCACCTCCACCGGGTCGGTCGCGACGGCGGCGATCTTCCAGGCGAGCTGCTCGTCCCGGGCCAGCCGCTCCTCGCTGCGGTAGACGCGCACCTTGTGCTCGATCATGCGGTCACACCTCTCCTCGGGGCGAGTCTCTCTCCGGTCCGGCATCTTGGCCTGGGACGGGTCGGGAGCCCCAACCGATGGTCCGATCGGACAGTTGGCCGGCTGGAGACCGGGGCCGGCCGAAGCCATGCACTCCTTGACACCTGATATATCAATCCGGCAGGCTGTTCTTGTGACAAGTGCGGCAGACAGCCCCCGTACGGATCTGGCGGACGACGCGCCGCGGCTCTTTCGCGAGGCCATGTCGCTGTTTCCCAGCGGCGTGACGATCGTGACGACGGCCGACCACACCGGGCGCTGGTGGGGCTTCACCGCCAGCTCCTTCTGCTCGGTCTCCATGGACCCGCCGCTCGTACTGGTCTGCCTCGCGGCGACGGCCGAGTGTCATCCGGTGTTCGCGGCGGCCGAGCGGTTCGTCGTGCACGTGGTGCATCCCGAGCACGCGGACCTCGCCGTCCGCTTCGCGACCAGGGGTGCTGACAAGTTCTCGGACGCCGGCTTCCGCTCGAACGAGCACGGTCTGCCCGTCCTCGACCGGGCGAGCGCGACGTTCGACTGCGTCACCCACGCGGTGCAGCCGGCGGGCGACCACTCGATCCTGCTGGGCCGGGTCGAGCGGACCTGGGTCGGCGACGATCTTCCCGCCGTCTATTTCCGCCGCAGGTTCCATCTCATCGGGGACGTCGCCTGAGACATTCCTCTCTGATATACGCTGATGGCCGTGTCAGCGTCGAGTCACCTACATCCGCCTGCTGGCGGAGTCATCGAGGGTGAGCGAGCGGTGACAACAGACGCCCCGGCTTCGGCGGGTGACGCCGACGGGACCGGCCTTCGTCGGCTCCGGCTGGGGGCGACCGCCAGGGACCGGGTGGCCGACGTTCTGCGCGACCAGATCATGAGCGGCCGGTTCGGCCCGGGGACGCGCATCGACCTGGACGAGACCGCCGCCTGGCTGGGCACGAGCCGGACCCCGGTGCGGGAGGCGTGCCTGACGCTGCAGTTCGAGGGGCTCGTCCAGGTCGCTCCCCGCAGCGGGGTCACCGTCATCGGCCTGCGCCAGCGCGACGTCGAGGACAACTTCGCCCTCAGCGCCCAGCTCGCGGGCTCCGCGGCGGCCTGGGCCGCGGAGCGGATCTCGGTGACCGCCCTCGACGAGGTGCGGCGGCTCGCCGATGGCGTCCGCGTCGCCGTCGAGGCCGGCGGTGACCCGAAGATGCCGAACTTCCTGTTCCACCGGGCGATCAACCGGGCCAGCGACTCGGTGCGGCTCATCGCGCTGATCCGCCAGACCGGGCGGATCATCCCGTGGTCCTTCTTCGACATGGTTCCCGAGCAGGCGGGCTGCGCCCTGCGGGAGCACGACGACATCGTCGACGCGCTTTCCGCCCGCAACGCCGCCCGCGCCCGCCGGGTCTCGGAAGAACATGTGATCAACGCCGGCCGGCTGCTCGTGGCCCGGATGTTCGGCCCTCAGCCGGCAGGCGACGCCGCTCCCCTGCCAGGCACCAGCGTCGCCAGCTAGCACGGTTCCCGGCGGGGTTCGCCGAACCGCCGGCGCGGAAATCGCCAGGACCGTACTCGGATCCGAACGTCGAACCGTTGCCTGTTCGGATCCGAGTACGGTCCCGCTGATCAGCCTCCCGTCAGGCTCCCGGTGCCGCGAAACTGCTGGCGGGCCGGGCGAGGCCCAGGTTCTCCCGCAGCGTCGAGCCGGTGTAGCTGGAGCGCATCAGGCCGCGGCGGCGCAGCTCGGGCACGACCATCCGGACGAAGTCCTCGAACGCGCCGGGGAAGTGCGTCGCGGCGAGGACGAAGCCGTCGCAGGAGCGGCTCTCGAACCACTCCTGCATCTGGTCGGCGATCTGCTCGCCGGTGCCGACGAACCGTGGGCCCTGCAGCAGGGAGGCCCGGTGGCTGGCGAGGGTGCGCAGGGTCAGCTTCCCGCCGCCGAGGTGCCGCTTCACCCCCTGGACGAGACCGCGGATGCCGGAGATGGAGGCGATGAGCTCGTCGGTGATCTCGTCGTCGAGCGAGTAGCCGGAGAAGTCGTGGTTGGTGAGCTCGGACAGCAGCGTCAGCGACGCCAGTGGGTGCACGAGCTCGTTGAGGAAGATGTTCTCCTTCTCCCGGGCGATCGCCTCGGTCTCGCCCACCACGGCGTAGACCATCGGCAGCATGCGCACGGCGGCCGCGTCGCGTCCCTCGGCCGTGATCTGCTCCTTCTGGGCCTTGTAGTGCTCGAGGGCGACAGCCTGGCTCGGGTCCGCGGTGAAGATCAGGTCGGCCCACCGGGCGGCGAAGCGCTGGCCCCGGCCGGACTGGCCGGCCTGGATGATGGGCGGGCGCCCCTGCGGCGGGCGGGGCACCGTGAGCGGGCCGCGCACGTTGAAGTACTTGCCCTGGTAGTTGATCTCGTGGACCTTGGCCGGGTCGGCGAAGATGCCCGCGGCGCGGTCCAGGACGAGGGCGTCGTCCTCCCAGGAGTCCCACAACTGGGTGACGATCTCGATGAACTCCTCGGCGCGGTCGTAGCGCTCGTCGTGGCCGAGGTGCTGCTCGACGCCGAAGTTGCGTGCCTCGGCGTCGTTCACCGAGGTGACGACGTTCCACGCCGCCCGGCCGCCGCTGAGGTGGTCGAGGGTGGCGAAGGTGCGCGCGACGTGGAACGGCGGGTAGTAGGTCGTCGAGTAGGTCGCCCCCAGACCCAGGTGCGACGTCGCCGCGGCGGCGGCACCCAGCACCGCCGTCAGGTCCATCTTGACGGGACGGGCGCCGTAGCGGACCGCGTCGTCCGGGGACCCGCCGTAGATCGACGGCATCGCGAGGCGGTCGTCGAAGAACATCAGGTCGAACGTGCCGTCCTCGAGCGTCCGCGCGATCCGCTGGTAGTAGCGCAGGTCGAGGAAGTCCGGCGCCGAGTTCGGGTACCGCCAGGAGCCCGAGTACACCGACACGTTCGAGGCCTGCATGAAGGCGACCAGGGTGAGCTGATCGTCGCGTCCAGCGGACACGTCCACCCCTCTCAAGGTTGATATATCAGAGATGTGGTCACAGTAGACCCTCGGTGCGCCGCCGGGTCAACTCGGACGGAGAACATCGGGCGGAGAACAAGCAGCGTAGGACCGCCCCTCGCGGGTGTGTCCGCGCCCGTCCAGGCCGCCGCGGCGCCTCGCCGCGGCCCCGTTCGGCTCGCCGTGACGCGGCCGGATCCGGGGTCGACAGGGTGGCACGCATCCGCCGCGACACAACATGTGGGCTACTTGCAGGCCTGTGATTCTCATATGTAGGGTGAGGCACGCACTGGTTCGGCCGTCCCGCCAAGGGCGGCCGTCGTAAGAGGGAACCCGGCGAGAGTCCGGGACTGCCCCGCAGCGGTATGTGGGAACGACCGCCGTCAGGAGCACTGGGCGCGCGACGGCGCGCCTGGGAAGCGACGGCCAGTAGGTCCGTCGGCGCCACCGGTGCCGACGGGAGCCCACGAGTCCGAAGACCTGCCAGCGCGCCGCGCGCGAACACGCGCGCGGCGGTCCGACGGCCTCGAGGGAGGGCCGGGATCACCGTGCCGGAGCTTGTCCGGGCACGGGCACCTCGTCGGTCGCCACCATGGCCTGGCATCGTCGCGCCCCTGGTCGGTCGCGCCGCGTCGCCGCCGTGCGCCGGACCGTCAGGTGCCCGCCTGCCGGGATGCCCCCGAGACGGTGGCCTCCTCCCTGACGCCACCGGTCCAGACCGACGAGCGGACTCGCGCGAGGAGAGACGTTGACCGTCACCGAATCGTCCCCGACAGCAGACCCTGGCCTCGGGGCCAAAGGACGCGCGAAAGAAGATCATTTCCGCGCGTCCTTTGGCTCGACCGGCACCCAGGCGATGCGGGTCCGCCATCGCGGCGGCACGCTCGAACCCGTCGACGTCAGCGGGATCGCCGACGCGGTGGCACGCCGCGCGGATGATCTCGATCGGGTCGACCCGCTCCGGGTCGCGTCCCGCACGATCGGGGGGCTCTATGACGGGGTGAGCGCCGAGGAACTCGACAAGCTCGCCGTGCAGACGGCCGCGGACCTGATCGGTGAGGAGCCGCAGTACTCCCGGCTCGCCGCCCGCCTGCTCGCCGCGCTCATCGCCGACGAGGTCGCCGGTCAGGGGATCACCTCGTTCAGCGAGGGCGTCGCGAACGGCCACCGCCTCGGCCTCATCGGCGACCCGACCGCCGCGTTCGTCGCCGCGCACGCCGCCGAGCTGGACGCGCTCATCGACCCGGACGCCGACCGGGCCTTCGAGTACTTCGGCATCCGCACCGTGGCGGACCGCTATCTGCTGCGCCATCCGCGCACCCGGCTGGTCGTGGAGACCCCGCAGCGCTGGCTGCTGCGGGTCGCCTGCGGGCTGTCCCACGACGTCGCCGAGGCCGCCGAGCTGTACCGGTTGATGGCGTCGCTCGCCTACCTACCGAGCTCGCCGACGCTGTTCAACGCGGGCACCGCGCATCCGCAGATGTCGAGCTGCTTCCTCGTCGACTCGCCCCGCGACGAACTGGAGTCCATCTACGAGCGGTACAGCCAGGTCGCCCGGCTGTCGAAGTTCGCCGGCGGCATCGGGATCGGCTTCTCCCGGGTGCGGTCCCGCGGCGCGCTGATCCGCGGCACGAACGGGCGTTCCAACGGGATCGTGCCGTGGCTGCGCACCCTCGACGCCTCGGTCGCCGCCGTCAACCAGGGGGGCCGGCGCAAGGGCGCCGCCTGCGTGTACCTGGAACCCTGGCACCCCGACATCGAGGAGTTCCTCGAGCTGCGGGACAACACCGGCGAGGACGCCCGGCGCACCCACAACCTCAGCCTCGCGCACTGGATCCCGGACGAGTTCATGCGCCGGGTGCGCGCCGACGAGTCGTGGTCGCTGATGGACCCCGACGAGGTCCCCGAGCTGACGGACCTGTGGGGCGACGAGTTCGACCGCGCCTACCGGGCGGCGGAGACCGCGGGGCGCTACGTCCGCCAGCTGCCCGCGCGCGACCTGTACGCCCGGATGATGCGCACGCTCGCGCAGACCGGCAACGGCTGGATGACCTTCAAGGACGCCGCGAACCGGACTGGCAACCAGACCGCCGAGCCGGGAAACGTCATCCACCTGTCGAACCTGTGCACCGAGATCCTCGAGGTCACCAGCGACGCCGAGACCGCGGTGTGCAACCTCGGCTCGGTGAACCTGGCCCGACACCTGCTGGCGCCCCGGCTCGCGGACGGCGACCCGTCGACGTCCTCGACGGCCCCGACAGCGGACCCGGGTGGGCGGATCGACTGGGCGATGCTGCGGGCCACCGTCCGCACCGCGGTGACGTTCCTCGACCGGGTGATCGACATCAACTACTACCCGACCGGCGAGGCCGCCGCGAGCAACCCCCGGTGGCGGCCGGTGGGGCTCGGCGTGATGGGACTGCAGGACGTCTTCTTCGCGCTGCGGCTGCCGTTCGACTCCGCCGCCGCCCGGGAGCTTTCCACCAGGCTCTCCGAGGAGATCGTGCTCACCGCGCTCGAACGGTCCGTGGAGCTCGCCCGCGAGCACGGCCCGCACCCGGCGTTCGCGCAGACCAGGGCCGCGCGTGGGGTGCTGCACCCGGACCACTTCGACGTGACGCCGTCGCAGCCGGCCCGGTGGGCCGCGCTGCGGGCCGACATCGTCGAGCACGGCCTGCGCAACTGCCTGCTGATCGCGATCGCGCCGACCGCGACCATCGCGTCGATCGCCGGCTGCTACGAGTGCATCGAGCCGCAGGTGTCCAACGTGTTCAAGCGCGAGACGCTGTCCGGCGAGTTCCTGCAGATCAACAGCTACCTCGTCGAGGAGCTGCGCGGCCGGGGACTGTGGACGGCGCCTGTCCGGGAGCGGATCAGGGCGGCCGAGGGTTCGGTCCAGGAGATCGGCGAGCTGCCGGACGACCTGCGGGTCCTGTTCCGGACCGCCTGGGAACTGCCGCAGCGAGCGCTGATCGACCTGGCGGCGGCGCGGACGCCCTACATCGACCAGAGCCAGTCGCTGAACCTGTTCATGGCCGACCCGAACATCGGCCGGCTCTCGTCGATGTACTCCTACGCCTGGTCGAGCGGCCTCAAGACGACGTACTACCTGCGGTCGCGGCCCGCGACCCGCATCCAGCAGGCGACGGTGACGGCGGCGACCCACACCATCCCGACCCAGGAGACTCCGCGGGACGGCGAGGAGGCCGCGGCCGTCGCCTGCTCCCTGGAGAACCCCGAGATCTGCGAGGCATGCCAGTGACGACGCCCGCCGCTGGAACTGGGCCGATGCTGCTCGACCCGGGTATGAGCCTCACGCTGCGGCCGATGAGCTATCCGGCCTTCTACGACCGTTACCGGGCGGCGATCCGCAACACGTGGACCGTGGAGGAGGTCGACCTGCACTCCGACCTCGCCGACCTGCACCGGCTGAGCCCCGCCGAGCGGCACCTGGTCAACCGGCTGGTCGCCTTCTTCGCGACCGGCGACACGATCGTCGCCAACAACCTGGTCCTCAACCTCTACCGCCACATCAACGCGCCGGAGGCCCGGCTCTACCTGTCCCGGCAGCTGTTCGAGGAGGCCGTGCACGTCCAGTTCTACCTGACGCTGCTCGACACCTATCTCCCCGACGCCGACGAACGCGCCCAGGCATTCGCCGCCGTCGAGAACGTGCCGTCGATCCGCGCGAAGGCACAGTTCTGCTTCCGCTGGATCGACACGCTCGGCGGCCTCGACCAGCTGAGCACCCGCGCGGACCGGCGGGCTTTCCTGCTCAACCTCATCTGCTTCGCCGCCTGCATCGAGGGGCTGTTCTTCTACGGCGCGTTCGCCTACGTCTACTTCCTGCGCTCCCGGGGCCTGCTGCACGGGCTGGCGTCCGGCACCAACTGGGTGTTCCGCGACGAGTCCATGCACATGGAGTTCGCGCTCGACGTCGTGCGGACCATCCGGGCGCAGGAGCCGGATCTCGTCGACGGCGAGTTCGAGGCCTCGGTGCGCCAGATGCTCGCCGAGGCCGTCGACGCGGAGACCGAGTTCGCGCGGGACCTGCTGGCGGGGGGCGTCGCCGGGATGACCGTCGTCGACATGCGCGCCTACCTGGAGCACGTGGCCGACCGCCGGCTCGTCCAGCTCGGGTTCGCCCCGATGTTCGGGTCGGCGAACCCGTTCTCGTTCCTCGAGCTGCAGGACGTGCAGGAGCTGTCGAACTTCTTCGAGCGCCGGGTCTCGGCCTACCAGGTCGCCATCGCCGGCTCGGTCTCCTTCGACGAGGACTTCTGACCGGTCATCGGGTCGCGTTCCGGCGGGTACGAGCGGGGCTTCGGTCCAGGTCGAGATCGAGGTCGCCGCCCGGAGGCACGGCGAAGAACCCCGCGACCAGGGCGGCGTCGACGTCCGCGAGCGCGGGCGGCGACCAGCGCGGCGAACGGTCCTTGTCGATGATCTGTGCCCGGATGCCCTCGGCCAGGTCGGGGTGGCGCAGGCAGGCGGTGGAGACGCGGAACTCCTGGACGAGCGCCGCGTCCAGGTCCGCGAGCCCGGCCACTCGGCGCAGCGCGGCCAGCGTGACGGCGAGCGCCGTGGGCGACTTCGCCGCGATCTCGTCGGCCGCGGTGGCCGCCGCCGGATCGCCGCTGGCGCGCAGGCGCGCCAGGATCTCCTCGACGCTGTCCGCCGCGTAGCAGGTGTCGATCCAGCCGCGCTCGGCGGCGAGGTTCCCGCTGCCGGCGGGGACGGCCAGCGCGGCGACGGCGTCGCTCGGCGCCGTCCCGGCCGACAGGGCGCCGACCAGTGCCGGCAGCCGCTCGGCGGGGACGAGGTGGTCGGCGAGCCCGGCCGTGATCGCGTCGGCGCCGGACAGGCCGCCGGCGGTGAGCGCCGCGTGGGTGCCGGTCTCGCCGGGCATCCGGGAGAGCAGCCAGGTCCCGCCGACGTCGGGCACGAACCCGATGCCGGTCTCCGGCATGGCGATCCTGGAGCGCTCCGTGACGACGCGGACCGAGCCGTGCGCGGAGATCCCGACGCCGCCACCCATCACCAGGCCGTCCATCAGCGCGACGTAGGGCTTCGGGTAGTGGGCGATGAACGAGTTCAGCCGGTACTCGTCGGCCCAGAAGTCCACGGATCCAGTTCCGCCGGACCGCGCGTCGCGGTAGAAGGCCCGGACGTCGCCGCCGGCGCACAGTCCGCGCTCGCCGGCGCCGTCGACGACGACGCAGGTGATCGAGTCGTCGGCGGCCCAGTCGTCGAGCGCCTCGATCATCGCGAGCACCATGGCGTGCGTCAGCGCGTTGATCGCCTTCGGTCGGTCGAGGGTGAGTCGGCCGACGCGGCCGTCGACGCGGCGGATCACGTCGTCGGTACCCTCCGTCGCCAAGGTGGCGATGGACGTGGCGGCGGTCATCGGGCCTCCGCCAGCACCGAACGGGACGCGACCACCCGGATGATCTCGTTGGTGCTCTCGGGGATCTGGCGCATCCGTGGGTCTCGCATGATCGTCTCCAAACCAAACTCCGTGAGGTATCCGCTAGTTGCGAAGATCTCGCAACAACGAGATGGTGGCAGCATGGCTCAAGCAGCTCCCAGCGCCGGCGGGCTCACCCTGTCGTCGCGGCTGACCCAGTTCCGGCAGAGCCTCAGCGGCGCGGACAGGCGGTCCCTCGCCGGGATGACCGCGTTCATCGTGCTGCTGCACGCGTTGGGCTTCGTCGTCCTGCTCACCCTGGTCACCCCGCACGACTACCACCTCGGCGGCGACCACCCGATCTTCACCGCCGGCGTCGGCGTCCTCGCGTACACCTTCGGCCTGCGGCACGCCTTCGACGCCGACCATATCGCCGCGGTCGACAACGCCACCCGCAAGCTCATCGCCGACAACGTCGCGAAGGAGGCCGCAGGCAGCGGGCGCCAGCGCCGGCCGCTGTCCGTCGGGTTCTGGTTCTCCCTCGGCCACTCGACCATCGTCTTCGCGCTCGCGTTCCTGCTCTCCGTCGGCGTGAAGTCCCTGGTCGGCCCAGTCGAGGACGACTCCTCCAAGCTGCACACCATCACCGGCGTCATCGGCCCGTCCGTGTCCGGCGTCTTCCTGTGGATCCTCGGGATCCTCAACCTCGCCGCCCTGATCGGCATCATCAAGATCTTCCGCGGGATGCGGAACGGGACCTACGACGAGCAGGAGCTCGAACGCCGCCTCGACTCCCGCGGCTTCATGAACCGCTTCCTCGGCGGCCTGACCAAGACCGTCACCAAGCCGTGGAACATCTACCCCGTCGGCGTCCTGTTCGGGCTCGGCTTCGACACCGCCACCGAGGTCGGCCTCCTCGTGATGGCCGGCGGCGCCGCCGCGTTCAACCTGCCCTTCTACTCGATCCTGGTCCTGCCGATCCTGTTCGCCGCCGGCATGTGCCTCATGGACACCATCGACGGCGTCTTCATGAACGCCGCCTACGGCTGGGCGTTCGCCCGCCCCGTCCGCAAGGTCTTCTACAACCTGACGATCACCAGCATCTCCGTGGTCGTCGCCCTCGTCGTCGGCACCATCGAGCTCATCGGCGTCCTCGCGGACCGGTTCACGATCGAGTCCGGACCACTCGCCTGGATCGCCAACATCAACCTCGACTACACCGGCTATGTCATCGTCGGACTCTTCTTCGTCGCCTGGGCCGTCGCCCTGGCCATCTGGTACTTCGGCCGCGTCGAGGAACGCTGGACCGCCAGCCTGACCGCCGAGCCCGCCCCCACGACCGAATCGGTCTGACCACGACACCAACCCAGCTCCGGTCGCCGGCGAACACCGGACGTCCTGGAACCTGGATGCCTCAGGGGCATCGGGCCAGCCAGTCAGCCGCGTTTCAGTGAAAAGGACTGGCTTGCCGCCGCGGCGCATCGGCCGCGGCGGCCGGCCAGTCCGTCGGCGGCCAGCGGTCGTGGCTAGACGACGGGTGCGCCCTCGCCCTTCTGGTGGGCGCCGCGCTCGATGTGCTCGCGGTAGGCGGCGTCCTCGGCCGGGGTCGTGGTCAGGCCGTCAGCGGCGCGCATCGCGTCCTCGTCGATCGGGCCAACGTCGGCTCCGGTCACGGACTCGTCCCTGCGTCGGCCCTCCTCGGCCTCGGCGTACGCGTCGGAGTTGCGGAAGTCGGGATCGCGTTCCGGGTTCGGCATTGAATCGGCTCCACTTCCGAAAGGCTGTGCCGGCTGGCTGTGCTCACCTGCCTGCGGACCTTCCCAAGGATGGCGCCGTCAACCCGATCAGCCTGCTGCTTCCCGACCCCCGACCCCCGACCCTGAGCCCGATCCCGATCCTGACCCCGGTCATGCGGCCGAGGGAAGCGGTCTCGGCACCCCGAGGTAGAAGCCCTGAGCCTGGTGGACGCCCGCGGAGACGAGAGACCTCAGCTCGCCCGCCGTCTCGACGCCCTCGGCGAGCACACAGGCGCCGATGTCGCCGGCGAACTGGGCGAGGGCCGAGGCGAGCGCGTGCAGGTTCCGGTCGGTGTCGATCCGCTGGGTCAGCTGCCGATCCATCTTGATCACATCGGGTAGCAACTGGACGAGGTGGTGCAGGCTCGCGTAGCCGACACCGACGTCGTCGACGGCGGTGCGCACACCGCGGGCGCGCAGGTGATCCAGGGCGGCGCGGGTCGCCGGATAGTCCTCGATGCGCTCGTGCTCGGTGACCTCCACGATGATCCGGTCCGTGGGTTCGCTCGCGAGCAGCTTCGCCAACCGGCCGGACGCGACGGTCGCGGGCGAGGCGTTGACCGCGATCGCCAGCCCGTGAGGAAGGCGGGGGAGAACGCGCAGGGCCGCGTCGATCGCGGAGAGCTCGAGGTCTGTACCAAGACCGACCGAGACGGCGTCCGCGAACCATCGCTCCGGTGAGCCGAACCCGGGTGGGAACCGGGCCAGCGCCTCAGCGCTGGCCATCCGCATCGTGGCCAGATTGAACACGGGCTGGAACACCATCTTCGGCCCGCCGTCGTCGATCACCCCGCGGATCCGACGGAACCGCCGGTCACGCATCTGCCAGGCGGCGCCCGGTTCGCCCGAACCCGGTTCGCCGACACCGCGTTCGGAGACAGAAGGTTCGGCGACACCCGGTTCGGCGACACCGGGTTCGGAGACAGAGGGTTCGGCGACGGAGTACGACAGCGCATCGGCGAGCAGGGAGAGGAAATGCCCGTCCTTCTCCTGCAGCCTCGGGTCCGGCTCATGGCTCATACAGGTGAGCAGGCCATAGATCTGACCGTCAGCGCAGCGGACCTGCGCCGTGACGAGCGCGCCTATCCGCGGTCCGGTCCCCAGCTCACCGGCGGCCGGGTCGCCCGCCGTCCGCCGGTTCGATCGCACATCCGGCAGGACGGGTGGCAGCCGGCCGTCCCGGAGCTTCCCGCACAGCGACTCCGGATCGGCGGACACGAACCCGGGCGCGATTCCGAATGACTCCGCGTCGCCCTCGGTGGCCTCGACCACGAGGGCGTCACCGGCGGACCGCGAGAGGCAGGAAAGCTGCATGTCCAGGTGCTGCCGAGCCACTGACAGCATCCGGCGCACGGTCTGTCCCGGACGGTCGGGGCCGGCGCCGGCTGCCCGGCCCGCTCCCGCATCGCGGCATGTACACCCGTCGGCCACGTCGTCCCCCTCCGAGCCCCGCTCCATGGGTGACTCCCGACAATGCACAGGGATACCCCGACTGCGCCCCGGTTATGCCGAACTACTTACCGTGGCCGACGAGGCTGACCGCGAGCGGGCGGCGTGAAGACGAGCGGACGGCGCGATGACGAGCGGAAACCGCTACGACGAAACAGCCGCGGGCCCACCCACCGTGGTGGGCAGGCCCGCGGCTGTTACCGGCCGGCGCCGTGGTCTGTCAGTGGCGGGCGCTCGTCGTCGAGTGAGTCCGCGAGCGGCGACGCAGCCGCCGCAGACCCCGTGCCCCTGACCGGTCGGCCGCGTTCACGTCACGCCGAACCTCATGGCGGAGCCTCCGTAGCA